>CALDTJ010000563.1 GCA_937924145.1 uncultured Saprospiraceae bacterium | reverse complement strand
TGCATTTAGGAGCTGATCTTTTGCCCAAAGACGTCGTTATTTTTTTGAGGAATAGCGATGCTATTCTTCAAAAAAATGCCTAGTCTTAGAACAAAATCTCTAACTCCAAATGCACTATTTATTATTTGCTCGTTACTAAGTAATTCACTGATGGATATTTAGAAGGGGAAGTATGCGCTAATTCACTGGTTCAATGCATTGTCATTGGACTACACGGTGCTTCATTTCTGTGTTTTTTAAAATTCATCTGAGTGTGCTACAGTTAAGTGGCAAAAATATAGGAACATCTTTTATTTTAAAAAAACTTTTACTACGTGGTTAAAAGAAGGAGGTGCTATTAAAGCACCGCCTTCTGTAAGCACCATAGAAGGCGGTGCTTTGTAAGCACCTCCTTCTTTTCACCAAAAAACAATGAGCCACACTTTTTACCGTAATATCTGAAAAACTAAGATAGAAATTTGAACAATCAAATAAGTTTCATAGACCTGTGTTCCTACTGAATATATATTCGAAAAATAGTGTTACAAAAAAAATAGATATACAAGTAATTGATGCTCAATCAACCTATTACGTAAAAAATATATTGGTAAAAACAATATTTGGAATGAATGATAACAATGCTTGTATTTTTGTTTTATTATTAATAAAATTGTTGTAAGAAAAGAAAACTACACATCCCAACGTGACTTACAAAGTCTATTATTAAGTAAATATTGCATGCTTATTTTTAGGCTACATAAAGGAAAAAGTAAAAGCTAGAAATCAAATTATTCTTCTATTTGTATGAAGAATGATGTTTAGCGTTTTGGAACTATTTTCCCTACCCACTTACTTATTAATTGAGGTCACTAGTTGATTTCCATTACTCCCCACATAATTTTAGTTCCCTAAGCGACAGACATTAATTTAAATCTTTGGAAGTATTCAGTGAAACAACCATTCTAAATTCTATTTTTTCTTTCCCTTGGTTAGAGAAATGAAAAATTAAAATGGCTACTAAATTTACCAAAGAACAGGTTTGATTAACACATTCTAGCAAACATACTACACACAAGTAATGGAACTTACATACTATTTAAGCATACTATGGAGAAGAAAATGGCTAATTTTATTATCTGCAATCCTTGCGGGACTGCTGGCGAATTACCTCATTTCTCTAAAGCCACCAGTTTACAAATCCGAAACGATCCTTTCTACGGGTGTGATTGATTACACTGGTATCAACTCTGGCAAAGACAATCCATTTCTACAAAAATTACAAGTAGATATGAGTTTTAACACCTTTATGGAGTTTGTAACTTCGAGGCGTTGTGTAAACTTATTATCCTTTCATCTTTTAAATCATGATTTATCTCCTGAGGATTTTGGAGATGGGCCATTCAGAGATGAAGTGGCATTGATGAATTATAATGAAGAAGAACTGCAAGATTTGACAAAATTGTTGTCTACTAAGCTAGACGGTTTAAAGCCTGAATTTGATCGGTCAGAGGATCAACTCTATTTTAATAAAATAGCAAAAGAATATAAATACGATTACGAAACACTGAAAGAGAATCATATCAAGATTCAAAGAATGGGGGAAACGGATTATGTGAAAATTTCCTTTGAATCTGAAAAACCAGAGTTATCCGCTTTTGCAGTGAGTAAGTATAGTAAGTCGTTTATCGATTATTTTGAGTCTTTACGTAGAAGTGAAAATGATGTAGCTTTAGAATATTTGACTGAATCTGCATCGACGAAAAAGAAAGAATTAACTAAAAAGCAGAATTTACTAAAAGATTATCAATCTAATAAGCAACTAGTTGATTTAGAGTCACAAAGAGAAGCAACAGTCAATCAATTAAAAGATTTAGAACAAAAGAAAAATGAGGCGCAACAAGCAATTAATGCCAATACCAAAACGATAAGAGAGTTGGAAAGATTGATGGAGACTGCTGCACCAAAGGTTGTCAACTCATTGCCAGACAAGCCTGATAACGCTAAAACAAGACTCCTAAATAAAAAGATTGTTAATCTTAAGGCTCAATTAGCTGAATTGACTAATAATATTATTGATGGAATCGGGAATAAACGGAAGAATCAGTCCCTTTTAAGATCTGTAAAGAGTCAACTAGAAACGGAGATGAAAGCTCTAGCAAAAATTCAAAAAGATGAAATTTTGCCAGAAGAGGAACGTGATGATAATACAATAGCTAATGAATTGTTTGAAAGGCATTTATCAGCTAAAATAGAACTGACAAGTGCTGAAGAGGAAATGGCAATTATTGGCATTAAAGAAAAGGAATTGAGAATACGGTCAAAGAGTTACGTGGATGACAATGCTTATGTTTTAAACTTAGAAAGAGAAATAGAGAAAGCGAAAGATGATTATAGTAGAGTCGTAATCAAGCTAGAAGAAGAAAGATTACTAACCAAAGGAGAGGATAGTCCTTTTACGATCATCGAACATGCACAAATACCAGAAAAAGCAGAATCCGACAAAAAGGCATTATTCACTGCATTTTCAGGAGTTGTAGGCGGTTCTATGGCAACGTTTTTCATCTTTTTATTAGCATTCTTGGATAACACGATGCATTCTCCAAACCAATTTAAAGTCTTTACAGGCTTACCACTAATTGGTAATATTATCAAGATTAATCAGAAGAAATTGGACCTACAAACCTTATTCTCCATAGATTCTGGAAATAATACCTTTGAACGATTCAAAGAACTCGTCAGAGATCTAAGGTTTAATATGGAGAAGGTGGAGGATGGAAATATTTTCCTAGTGACCAGCCCCAGAGAAGATGAAGGGAAGTCGTTTTTAATCACCGTTTTAGCACATTCTTTACTGCTTAAGCAGAAGAAAGTATTGGTGATGGACACGAATTTCAAACGAAATACCTTGTCAACTTGGGCAGCAAATCCATTGCCAGCCAGTGCAGGTATTCACCAACTATTGGTAGATGCTAAATTGACGGAACATTTTGCTGTAACGAGTATCGAATCTCCTTTTAATAATACACCGATTGAATCCATCAGCAATTCTGGTCGATCTCAATCACCATTAGAAGGATTAAATGAGGCGGAATTCAAAAATTTCTTACAAAGATTATCAGAGCGATACGATTACGTTTTCTTAGAAGGAGCAGCTCTAAATGTCTATTCAGACACCAAAGAATTGATTGATTTTAGTGATAATGTGGTGGCTGTTTTTAGCTCAGATTCTACGATGCGACAAGCAGATAAAGACTCCATAGCTTTTTTACAAGGCTTAGGCGATAAATTTGTTGGCTCGGTTCTAAATCGAATCAATATTAAAAATATGAGTTAGGCGGGTTACGAGTTGCGAGTTGCGAGTTTTCGTGTCATGTGCGAACCCGCAACCTGCAACTCGCAACCCGCAACACAAACACAGCGATGCAAAAAGACAACACTAAAAGTTACTGGTTAATATCCGGTCTGTACGCCTTTTTTGAAAAAGGAGCCAATTACGTATTTGGGTTTGGCAGTGTTTTTATATTGTACAGGGTATTATCCAAGTCTGAAATGGGTATTTGGGTCTTATTTTTGACTATATGTGCCTTTTTAGAAGTGACTAGGATGGGCTTGATCCAAAATGCTTTGGTGAAATTTTTATCCTCAGAAGATAAAGCAGATCATGGTGAAATCAACACCGCTTCTTTATTTTTGAACTTTGTACTGACTGCTCTTTTTGCTTGCCTATTGTTTCTCCTAGCCCCGTTTTGTGGGTATATCTGGGAGAGTCCCTCCATTATTCCCCTCTTACATGTTTATGCGTTGACTACGTTGGTTTTGACACCAATGTATCAATCAAATTTTATACTACAAGCCAACCTTTCTTTTAGGGGTATTTTTCTGAGTAATACGATTCGACAAGGGCCATTTTTTCTGTTTTTGTTATATCTGTATTTGACAGAGTCTCCGATAGAATTATTACAATTGGCTCAATTTCAAGTGCTTACAGCTTGTTTGGGAAGTGCCATTGCGGTATATCATGCTTGGCCTTATTTGAATTTTGCTAGAAAAGCGAATTGGGATTGGATTAAGAAATTAGTTGATTTTGGCAAATATGCCGTATCCACCAATTTAAGCATCATGCTCTATAAAAGTATGGATAAAATGATGCTAGGAGGTATGATTTCAACTGCTTCGGTAGGTATTTATGACCTGGCTATTCGGATAACGAATCTGATGGAAGTGCCAACTTTTTCTGCTGCTGCCGTAGTCTTTCCGCAAAGTGCAAGAGAGATGGTAGCGAATGGAAAAGCAGGCGTGAAAAAAATGTACGAACAATCAGTAGGAGCTATTTTAGCACTGTTGATTCCGATCATTTTGTTTGTAGAATTATTTCCAGAAATCATCATCTTGATTATTGCTGGAGAAGAGTATTTATCTGCCGTTCCATTATTGCGGTTAACGATATTGTTCGGTTTGTTCTTACCTTTTGGTAGTCAAATGGGAACAGTCCTTGAATCAATTGGGAAGCCAAATATCAATTTTTATTGTACCGTTTTTGGCTTTTTGTTGAACATCGTTTCTAATTACTTTTTCATCAAATGGTTGGGCATTATAGGTGCTGCTTACGGCACTTTATTGACTTACTTTTTGACCTTTATTATTACACAAGTCATCTTGTACAAAATATTGAATGTCAATACATTGAATGTTTTTAAGTACGCTTGGGAATTTTATAAAAAAGGTTTTGAGTTTGGTAAAACAAAGTTTAGAATGTTAACCTTGGGAGGTAGTATTTAGAACTAGCTTACTTTTTGATTTTATACCTGCCCGCTGCGCAGTTGTGCGGGTTTAAAATTTTTGATTATTAATTAATAAACATCCCCTTCCCCCATATTATTTATAACCACTTGCAAAAAAAACATGGGGAAGTTAAAAAGAATAGGGAGGCAATCACTCTCTGTATTATCTAAACTATTTGTTCGAGTCAATTTACTAGGTAAACTATTGGAAGTTTTCCACCAAGAATACTCGGTTAGTAAAATAATTCATACTCAACAAAAAGTATATAAAAAGTTAGAGGCTGTTTTTTATGATTCGGAGGTAAAATACGGTCATTTTCAAGGGATGAAATACCCTGAATTAGAAGGAGTTGGTAGCGAGTTATTTCCCAAATTATTGGGCTGTTACGAACTAGAACTCAATGACTGGTTGGATAGAATCCAAACAAATGAGTACGACAAAATAATCAATATAGGTTGTGCCGAAGGATATTATGCGGTTGGTTTAGGAAGGATGTTTCCCAATTCAACTATTTACGCTTACGATTTAGCAGAACGAGCTAGAGTACTGTGTAAAGAAATGGGTGCAAAGAATGGGATAGGAGATCGACTACAAGTTTTCAGCAAATGCACAGCGAATACCTTGAATAAATTAGATTTTGGAAAACGTTCCTTAATCGTGTGTGATTGTGAGGGGTTTGAAATAGAATTGTTCAAAAAAAATGTCATGGAAAACATTGCTAATTGCGATGTACTGATAGAGTTGCACGATTTCATTAATCCAGCGATTTCCGACACCATGCTACCGCTTTTTGAAGCAACTCACAATTTAGAAATTTACCGAAGTATGGATGATGATTTAAAAATGATCCTACTCAGTGAAAAATATCAAGAACTTAAATTCCTAACGGCCTACGAAAAGAAAATCGCCTTAGGAGAATTGCGACCAACGACTATGGAATGGGCTTATCTGACGCCGAAAAAGGCGATTTCTAAGAAAGCTCCTTTACGGATGGAGGTGGCAGTGTGACGAGTTGCGGGGTGCGAGTTCTGCTCGCAACCCGCAACCCGCAACCCGTAACCCGTAACTAGAAAAACTTAAAAACATGACTGACGCATTATTACTAGAAGGCCTAAACTACGCCGAGCAAAATTTTTTAGATGAAAATGCAGATCACTTAAAAGTGGATAAAGCATTGGTGCGCAAACTATTAGACTTAGATGGTAAGCGGATTATGGATTTTGGTTGTGGCATGGGCGGCATGACTTTGTGGTATGCTAAAAACTGGGATTGTGAAGTACACGGTGTGGATATTGATGGGCATCACATCCAAGTAGCGAACCAAATTAAGGAAAAGCACAAGGTTGAAAATGTAAATTTTGTCAAGCAAAATGTAATTGAAAAGCCCTTAGGTGGAAAATTTGATTACGTCTTTTTAAATGATGTGGTGGAACATATTCCATTGGATATTTTGCAAAATATCTTCTTGCAATTGGAGAAAGTATTAGCACCTGACGGAAAGATTTTTGTCAGTTATCCACCTTGGAAAAGTCCTTATGCTTCGCATTTGAATCATGTGATAAAAATTCCTTGGTGTCAGTTTTTGCCAAAATCAACTTTGGATGGCTTAATCGAAAAAAATAACCATCCGATTGTCGGTGAGTTAGAAAGTGACTTGAGAGAAGCCTACGATGGCTTAAATCACATGACGCATGAGAAGATTTCTAAGGTTATCGCGAATACGAGTTTAAAGCAAGTGTACAGAAAGAGTCACTGTATTATCAATAGAATGCCATTATTAGAAAACATTCCTTTTAGAATTTTTCCACTTAACTACCTGATTACTAAGGAGTTTTTGATGGTGGGGAAGGGGTGATATGGTCGTGTTTTCATGTTATACGATAACAAGACAACCAGACAACTTGATCATAAGACAACATAACAAAATGGGAGAATACGATATCATATTATATACTTTGTTTCCGACGGATAATATTTATTCGTCGGTCTCGCTGTCGATGGCAAAAGAATTCGCTAAAAGCAATCGAGTTTTTTATGTAAATAAACCTTACTCCATCAAGGATTTTATGGGCAATTTACAAAATAAGAAAGTGCGAGAACGTGCGCCAAAGCTATTGACGAATCAAATTCAATATGAAACATTGGAGAAGATTCCAGAGAACTTTGTAGCGGCAACTCCACCTTTATCTCTGCCAATCAATTGGTTGCCAGTAGGCAAGACCTACAATTACTTGCATCAATACAATCGCAGTATTGTACTCAAAACGGTCGATAAATTCATCAAGGATTACAATATCAAAAAGTATATTTATTTGAATTGTTACAATCCTTACGGGGCAGCAGTATTACCAAAATCTTATGGTGCAGCTCTAAATGTTTACCAAAGTATAGATGATATCAGCCAGAATGATTACACCGTTAAACACGGATTAAGTCTTGAAAATGAGGCAATTAAGCAAGCGGATGTGACTTTGGTGACGTCTAAGGAGTTGTGGAATTTGAAATCGAAAATTTCTCCTAATACCCATATTTTAAATAACGCAGTTGATAATTCTGTTTTCAAAAGAACCTTAACAGAGACCTTTCCTAAGCCAAAAGAATTGGAAGGAAGATCAGGAAAAGTGATTGGTTTTATTGGAAATTTAGACGAATTGCGGGTCAATTATCCACTTATCAAAAAGGCGGCTTTGGCACACCAAGACAAGACCTTTTTATTTGTCGGACCATTGAATAACACCGAGTATCTAGAATTGGGTTTACCAGATATTCCCAATATTATTTTTGCTGGTGGTAAAAATTTATACGAATTACCACAGTATCTGCAATATATGGATTGTTGCTTGATTCCATTCCTTTGCAATACTTTGACTAAGAGTATTTATCCACTAAAAATCAATGAATACTTAACGGCAGGCAAGCCTGTAATCGCCACGAATTTTTCAGTGGACATTAATAGTTTCAAAAAACAAATTTTCTTGGCGAACTCTGAAGAAGCGTTTGTTCAATTAATAGATAAAGCACTAGAACCCCAAAGCGACCAAGTTATCAAAGACCGAATTGCCTTGGCAGAGTCGAATACTTGGACTGCTAGAGTAGGGCAGTTCTGGGACATAGTGAACCAATACTTATAAGCAGTGTGCAGTAGCCAGTAGCCAGTGTGCAGTAAGCAGTAAGCAGTAAGCAGTAATTCTGCCAACTGTCAACTGCCGACTGTCAACTGTCCACTGCCTACTGCGAACTGCCAACTGACAAAATATGATACCTAAAATTATACATTATTGCTGGTTTGGCACCAAACCAATTCCCGATGACTATCAAGGGTATATTGATGGTTGGAAGAAGTTGATGCCTGATTATGAGATTATGCTTTGGAATGAGTCGAATAGTCCCATGCATCTGCCGTATTTACAGGCAGCGCTGAAGTATAAAAAATGGGCAAATCTCTCCAATTTTGTGCGAATTTATGCACTTTATCACCACGGTGGAATCTATATGGATACGGATATGGAAGTACTCAAGTCACTAGAAGAATTCCGCCAATACGGGAGTTTTTTAGGGATGGAACTAGGAGAAGACAATCCAAAAGATATAGTTGTCAATAATGCCATATTTGGAGCAGAAAAAAAGCATCCATTCATCCAAAAATGTATGGATTTTTACCTAAAATATTTTGATGGTCGAGATTCCGCATTGGATTCTTCGCCTTATTTAGTGACTCGCTTATTGAAGGAGGAGGGGATGCACCAATACGGACAACAAAATGTGGGTGGAGTAGAGTTATTTCCAAAAGAATATTTCTATCCATATCACATTACGGAGCAATTTACGCCTGAGTGTGTCAAAGAGAATACCTATACGATTCACCATTGGGGCTATTCTTGGGGCAAACGACCATTTTCTTATCGCTTAGAACACCTCAAAAAGGTGACTAAGAATAAGGTGTACCAAGTCCTACCTGTTCATCAAAAAGGCTATTTGAAAGATGGCAAAATGATCAGAGATGTATTAAAAGGAGGAACGGTCAAAGCAGGGCCATTCGAAGGGATCAAATTACCACTGTCAAAAGAATATGAGGCGGATAAATTACCGCTAAAACTAGCAGGTTTATACAAAGAAGAGTTACAGGCAATTTTGTATCAATTGACGAATAAAGCCTACGACACCATTTATTATAATGGGGCCAATGGCGATTATTTTGGAAAAGGTTTAGCCAAATTATTTCCAAAGTCAACGATTAAAACCTTCTCGAAAGCGTCTGGCAATTCATTGACTATCAACGATATAGGAAAGAGTGCTTTATTGATAACTAATAGTGCCTTTGCCAAAGAACTGGCGGATGATATTGTACACTTGCCAGAAAAGACAGACGTTGTGTTGGAGTTTAATTACCATTTGCCAAAAGCAAAAAAAGAGACAATACAACAAGAGGTAAAGCGAAATTTTGAGATGGAATCTGTCACTAGCAATTTGAATTATAAATACGAACAAAATGCTTTTTTACAAGCTTATCCACTGCAAGAGATCGAAAGACATTTGAAAAAAGAGGTCGTCGATGTGCATGAATGGATTGTATTGAAAGCAAAAGGATGATAATAGCAGAGGGCAGCGGGCGAAGGGCAGAGGATGCCCAAAGCCCTTCGCCCTTTGCCCAAAGCTAAAAACTATGAATGATAAATTTAAAGACGTCAAACTAACACCTAAGGATCAATTTATTGAACTTGCAGGTAATGCCTTTGCGATAATTTTATTACTTGGCTTTTTTCTGAAAATAGTTATTTTTTAATCCGTTTTGGACAAACTCTAAGCGGATAGGTTCATTGTGCATTTACGTGTATTGTGTACCCAAAACCGTGTTACCGTTTTATTATGATGATGATAAATAGATTTACCACACCTTCTTGGGTCAAGCGTCATTATTTCGATTTTCGAAAATATGACCAAGTGACGGAGGCTCAAATTGCGAAAATACGAGCAGGAATCGCCAAATTTAATGTCGAAAATCCTATTGCGTCCATCGTGATACCTTGCTATAATGAAGAAGAAAATCTACTTAGCACGATTTCTTCTTTTTCAGAAATTCAGCCATTGGTACCGACTGAGTTATTGATTGTGAACAATAATTCTACGGATAAAACACAGGAGATATTGGACCGTTGTGGAGTAAAATCTATTTTTCAGCCAAAACAAGGACGGACCTATGCACGCCAATTGGGGTTAGAAAAAGCAAAGGGGAAAATTATTCTATCGGCAGACGCAGACAGTATTTATCCAGCAGACTGGGGCAATCAATTTGTACAGACTTTATTGAAAAATGAAGATGTAGCTGTTGTGTATGGTCGATATTCTTTTATACCAACGAAAAGTGTCAATCGTTTTGGCTTGGCTTTTCATGAGTTTGGAGGAGAAATCATGTTTGATCGAAGAAAAGGGGTGGATTTGTGCATCAATGCCGTTGGTTTTAATACAGGGTTCAGAAAAGAGCAAGCATTGTCAGTGGGAGGGTATGATCCAGAAAAACTAGAATTTGAGAATCAGCGAAGTGAAGATGGATGGTTGGCACAAAGTTTATATAAAAAATATGGAAAAATAGTCCTTGTAGACGCACAAAGCAGAGTATGGACAAGTGATCGCCGATTATTGGATGAGGGCAGTTTGGCAAAAGCGACGATTAATCGAGTGGTTCGATACATCAATGGTACAAATTTGGCAAATACTTAATTTGTTAGAAAGTGAGAGGGTGAGAAGATGAGCAGGTGAGAAAAGTGAGAGGGCGAGAAGATGAGAAAGCGAGAAGGTGAGAACTGCATCTCACCTTCTCACCTATCTCACCTTCTCACTTCTAAAAAAAAAAACTATGGAAAAGGCACTAAAAAAATGGATAAAACATCACTTCTTAATGGAGAAGTTGAATACTTCATTAGGGGTTATTTTACTAATACTACTATCAGTGTTTGTGGCATTGGTCGTTGGTAAATTAGGGTTTCTGGGTGGAGGTGGATTACTGGTAGTGACATTGGGGACCTTTTTAGTTTTAGGAGCAATGTTCAACCTTTATTTGGGGTTATATGTCATTCTGATAATGTCCATTTTAGTTTCCTTTCTTTCCAAAATAGTAGACTTACCTTATGGGCTTTCTTTGGATTTATTGCTGGTCGTTTTGGCATTGGGGGTGATTATGAAACAACTCAAAGAGCGAGACTTTTCTTTTGCCAAAAATCCTATTTCCTTACCTATTATTATCTGGGTTTTTTACAATATGATTCAAGTAATTAACCCAATCGCAGCTTCTAGATTGGCTTGGGCTTTTACGGTTCGGAGTATGGCATTGCTGATCTTACTGTATTTTATAGCAGCTTATGCTTTGAATAGTTATAGACGAGTAGTTAATATTTTTAAGTTCATGTTGGGCCTAGGGTTTGTTTCGGCATTATATGGTTTAAAGCAGGAGTTTTTTGGTTTTACGGACTTTGAGTTAGCTTGGTTGTATTCTGATCCAGCAAGATTTCAATTGATTTTCCAATGGTCAAGGATGCGGATATTTTCCTTCTTTTCTGATCCAACAAACTATGGAATATACATGTCCTATATGGCGGTGATGTGCTTTATTTTAATGATTGGAAAATATAAAATTTGGCAAAAAGCTATCTTAGGCTTTGCTGGAGTTTGTATGTTGATGGCGATGGCCTACGCAGGATCTCGAACCCCTGTGGTACTAGTACCTTTTGGATTTGCTGTTTTTACTTTGTTAAGTTTAAAGCGAAATGTCATTTTAGCAATGTGCTTTGTCGGTCTTTTGGGCGGTGCTTTCTTGCTCAAATCAACGGGTAATGCCGTATTATTTAGAATCCAATCTGCTTTTATGCCAGATCGAAGTGGAGATACGATGGGGGTACGTGAAACGAATCAAGAGAAAATAAAACCATTTATTCAGTCGCATCCTTTTGGTGCAGGACTTGGTAGTGTAGGGGAGTGGGGGCAACGGTTTTCGCCCGATACCTTTTTAGCTACTTTCCCGCCTGATAGTGGATACGTAAGAGTAGCGGTAGAGCTAGGTTGGGTTGGTTATCTGTTGTATTGTTGGCTGTTGTATACCATTGTTCGAATGAGTATCCGTTATTATTTGCGGGTCAAAAATGAACAGATGAAGATCATGTATCTTGCCTTGACTTGCATGATGTTTATGCTGATTCTTGCAAGTTATGTGCAGGAGGCGATTGTTCAATTGCCTACCAGTATTCATTTTTATATCTGTGTGGCAATTATTGCTAGACTAAAAGATTTTGAAGAAGAAGCGATGATTGAGAATAGTTGATCCATGAAGTTGACCGTTCTTTACGCTCATGTTTGACAATAGTTATTAAACTCAAAAAACTATAATAAGCTGCTCTATTTTTATTCGGCATAAAAGTTGAATGATTCTAAAGGTTGGGTGATATATTAAATTGAACCAATTTGATTTTCACTTTATGATAATTTTTGACAAATAGAATATTTGAATTGATTGATGAAATAAAGAATAGTCGGTACTTTTCCTTTTTGAAAATACGGCTCTTTTTTCTCAATAAATAAATTTGTCCTAATCTTTTAGAATCTACCAGTTTGAGCAGATATATTTTCTTTGTATTATTCTTATCATTTTCCCGAACTTTATTGGCGCAGCAACCAATGGATTTTAGTCGGGTAGTTCCTCCAGAGGGTCAATCACCACGAACCTTTGAAGATAAGTTGGTCCAATGGGCTTGGTATAATTGTCCTGAGAATTTAATCTATAAAGAAGAAATTGAAATACGAGCAAAGAAAGTCAATCAAACATGGTGGCAATTGGTAGACGCAACCGCATCGTTCAACCTGAATGAGGGAAATATCCAGCCAACCTTAACTTCCGATAATTTATTTTTTCCTAGATATAATTTTGGGCTTGCTGTTAACTTAGGAACGATACTAGCAATGCCAGGTAAAAAGAAAATTGCCGAACACGAACTGAAAATTGCTCAATTAAGCGAAGATCAGAAAAAATTGAACGTTAGAGGCGATGTACTTCGTCGATATGCAGACTATGAACTAGCAGTCGAAATCTTAAAATATAAAACACAAGCTGCCGAAGAAGCTGAATCTGTCTATACTTTGGTGCTAGAGCAATTCGAAGATGATAAAGTAGATTTTAAGGATTTTACAGCAGCTTCTTCCAATTTTCATGGTGCAAATGAGGCAAAAGCGATTGCTCAAGCAAATGTTAACAAAGCTAAAATCTCTTTAGAAGAGATGATCGGTATTCCTTGGGATAGAGCGGTCAAAAGGCGCAAAAAAAAGTAACGATTACTTCAGGTATTTTAATACACTACAAATCGTATATTTCCTTCTACTATTCCTTCCAAAATTTTTATGTATTTGAATTAGTTTGTACAGCCTAAGTCTACCTGTATTTTTTAAAAAATCAAACAATAAAATAAAAGCCTCGTATTAATAATTATTAGCTTTATTAATAAGACTGGCATCGTATAAACAAAAAATCTTGCCAGCATCACGAATGACTGTTTCCTTTCCTAAAAGATTACATAAGACTCAAAAGTGGACTCACCTATTAATTTTCAATCATGGGGATTGGACGATTCCTTATATCCCCGACTTAACGGAATTACTCATGAAAAAAACTTTACTATTACCCTTTTTGATAGTTAGCCTCATTGGATTATTTTGTTCTTTTACAATAGATCATACCCATCCAGATCCGAAAAAAGGTAGAGATGCAGACCTATTTATGTTGGGGTTTGAAATTTTTAGAACTGATGAATCGCCTTTGAATTATACAGATATTAAGATTGAAATATACGATCATCAACAAGGGAAAACGATTATTACTAGAGATTATAAGGAGATGCGAACGAATAAATTTAGTTCGACCAACCTATTCGAAAATCTTAAATATGGACATGATTTAACTTTGGTTATTCAAGCACCAAATTTTTTCTCCAAAGAAATCTCCATTTCATTTGATTCTTTGTCAAGCGTGAAATCACTTTTTCATGTCAAAGGCTTAGATACTCCACCTTACGATATCAATGGGGAATATTCAGATCGCTATATTTTTCCTGTAAAATTGGATTCAATCGAAGTAGGTACGGAGTTAGTGATCCCAGATATTTATTATGCATACAACAGCGACGAACTAGAACCTGGCTCTCTTTGGGTGTTAGACTCCGTTTCTAGAATTATTGCCAATAATCCATCCTTAACCGTTGAATTGGGAGGTCATGCGGATGCAAGAGGGAGAGACGAATATAATTTGTCTTTGTCTCAGAGACGAGTTAATAGGGTGAAAGATTATTTGTTAAAACAACTAGGTGCTGGCACTAACAGTCGGTTGATAGCAAAAGGATATGGAGAAAGCCAGTTATTGAATCACTGTGGAAACGGTGTCACCTGTGAAGAACAGGCGCATAAAGAAAATAGAAGAACTACCTTCAAGGTCATGGAAGAAGAGCAAGATATTGTTGATTTATCATTAGAAGAAAAAATGCGGTTCCGACAGACTTTATTGGCAACAAATGCCATAAGTTGGTTCTAGTATCCTATTTTTAAGTACCTAACTTGGCAAAGCCAGTAGAATAATTAGGAACTAAAGAAAAAGAAAGCTAATTCGTTCATTTTGTGGATGGATTAGCTTTTTTGCATTATGTACCCTTAAAATAGTTCTAGAGAATAAACAAAGGATTAGTTTGGTGTAATAAGGAAGATTTGAAAATATAATTAAATTTATAGTTTTATAAAATATTGATTATTAGGTTTTTGTGAGATGTGAATAGCAGTTTTTCGAAGGTTGTTTGTTAAATAAAATGAATTTTTTTTTGTATCGAAAGCTGCAAAATGAAAATAAGAAGAATTTTTACTAAAGGATAAACGGAATTTAGTTTTATTAAAGAATATAATTTTTTTACCTTCGCAAAATATTACAGTTAGAAGGCTTACTACATTTTAAATTTTTTAATAAAGAATTATCTAATAGTTGAACAAATATGACCGAATTCTACAAATCGTTCCTTGGAAACTCGCCTGATTGGTATAAAAAAGCAATCATTGCATTTTTAATTTTAAACCCTATATTATTATTTACAGTTGGACCAGTTGCAACAGGTTGGGTCATCATTGGTCAATTTATTTTGACCTTAGCTATGGCCTTAAAGTGTTATCCTCTGCAAGCGGGTGGATTGATAGCTCTAGAAGTTGTACTGCTTGGTTTAACGAATACGCATACGGTATTCCATGAATTAGAAGCCAATCTAGATGTAATCTTGCTTTTAGTTTTCATGGTCGCAGGGATTTACTTTATGAAACCCCTGTTGATGTATATTTTTGGGAAAATATTCATCAATGTTAAATCTAAATTAGTGCTATCGCTGATGTTTTCCTTTATGGCAGCTTTTCTAAGTGCCTTCTTGGATGCTTTGACGGTTACTGCCGTATTAATTAGTGTTTTCGTTGGTTTTTATTCTGTTTACCATAAAGTTCATTCCAGTAATGCTGATTATGATAAAGACGGAATCAAAGATAGAGACGAATTAGGAGGAGATACGCTTGAAGAATTTAGAAGCTTCATGAGAAGTTTGGTGATGCATGGAGCAGTAGGAACAGCTTTAGGAGGTGTTTGTACGCAAGTTGGAGAGCCTCAAAACCTTTTAATTGCTGCCAAATTGGATTGGGACTTCATGCAATTTTTCTGGGCAATGGCGCCTATTACAATGCCTGTTTTGGTAAGTGGACTAATCACTTGTGCGGTATTAGAGTTGACAGGTTGGTTTGGTTTTGGAACAAAATTGCCTGAAAACGTCCGAGGAATCATCCAAGGTTTTGTAGAAAAAGAAGATGCAAATCGAACAGATAAAGAAAAATATGCCATCAAAGTGCAAGCAGTAGCAGCAATATTTTTGATTATTGCTTTGGCAAATCACTGGGCTGCACCTGGGTTGATCGGTTTAGCGGTAATCGTTTTACAAACTGCGTTTACTGGAATCACAGATGAGCATAGTATTGGTCACGCTTTCGAGGAAGCATTGCCATTTACAGCCTTATTAGCGGTATTTTTTGTAATAGTGGGAATGATTCACGATTTGCACTTATTTACGCCTATTATTGACTATGTATTGGCTATGGACAAATCAGTTCAGCCTTCCATGTTTTATATTGCGAATGGGGTGCTTTCTATGATAAGTGATAATGTATTCGTAGCAACCGTATATATCAATGAAGTCAAAGTAGCGTTTGACGCAGGAAGTATTACTAGAGAAGAATTTGAGCATTTAGCGATTGCTATCAACACTGGAACAAATTTACCAAGTGTTGCCACACCTAACGGTCAAGCAGCTTTCTTATTCTTATTAACGTCCGCATTAGCACCTGCCATCAGATTGTCTTACGTAAAGATGATTATCATGGCATTGCCTTATACCATCGTATTAGGTGGTGTAGGTTTAATTTGTGTGAAGTTGCTTTTATAAGATAGTTAGCCCTTCCAGAATCTAAGCTCTGGAAGGGCTATCCTTTATTAAAATCAGTTTAGTTACTACAAAAAAAGCCCTCAAAGATAACTACTTTGAGGGCTTTTTATATGGAATAATATCCGTTTATTAGCTTGGATCAGGTACAAAAGACTCTTGCAACTGTCTTAGTTTTTCTAAAAATAATGGTCTTCTTCTTCTTGAAATTTCTACAGACTTTCCATCTTCCATTAATAGATAACCACCTTCATTTCGAACATAAGATTTGATATAATTCAGATTAATCAAATGGCTCTGGTGAACCTTAAAGAAATTGAATGGAGTCAATAAGTTATCGAAATGCTTCAGTGTTTTAGAAGCGGTAATTCTTCTGCCATCCTTGATCCAGAAGTGGGTCATATTATCATCTGCTTCCAATCGGATGATATCTGTAATTGGTACAAACTGAACCTCCTGCATAGAAGAGATACCAATTTTTCTGAATGGATTAGGGTTGTAATGTCCTTTAAAAACTTCTAATTTCTCTTTTGTATTAGATCTTCTCCCCTTTGGAATGCGACTAACTGCTGCGATCAAATCATCGGCATCAATCGGTTTAGTAACATATCCGATGCTACTATATTCACAAGCACGAATCGCAAATTTATCGTAGGCAGTAACAAAAATGATTTCGAAATTAATATTCTTGATCTGGTCGATTAAAGAAAAAACAAGACCATCAGGAAGGTTGATGTCTAGGAAGGCAACATCAATTTTTGTTTTTGGATTATTTATTAAAGCAAGTCCCGATTCAATATCTTCCGCTGTTCCTACTACTTTAATATTCTGACAATGTAGACCAAGCTGATTACTTAAATTACTAACGCCAGCTGGTTCGTCATCAATAATAACAGCATTTATCATAGTATGTATTGTTTTGTTTAAAGCACTCCTATCCAGTTGTCACCTTCTAGAATTTGCTTTAAGCAGTTAGCTAAAATTTGTTTATCTCAAATAGTTATTTCTAAACAGAAAAACAATTATTCTTTATTTCTAAATATAAGCGAAGTTATAATAATTAGCAATTAAGTGGTAATTATTTATATGATAATTTTATATTTTAACTATTCTTTTTTGGTGTGGCTCTTTATTGTGATGGAACGGTAAGGGAAGGGTAATTTTCTCGTTAGGATTTAGTACTTTCTCGCATTGGTTTTAGTGGGAATGGTATATAAACGTAGCATCTGAGTGCTTGTTTCATTTCAGAAAAATTGGAGGATAATAGTGGCGTTTATAGGTAATGCTTTGCTTTAAAAGTTTTATGAAGGAGCTACAGTTTAGTGACAAAAATATAGGAACGTCTTTATTTTAAGCAAAAAAACTTTTACGACTAAGTGGCTAAAAGAAGGAGGTGCTATTAAAGCACCGCCTTCTAGGGGAGTTCCACAGAAAGCGGTGCTTTATTAGCACCTCTTTCTTTTACGCGATGCCAATTTTGAGTAATATTTAATATTGTCCTAACGAAAGCCTTGAAGTACCTAAAATCCACTAATCTGTAGTTTTATTTATTCTCAACAGAAAGTCTTTTCTGTAAAAACTTCTCTCGAATAACAGTTTTGACAGGTTTGTTGTCGATCTTACTTTCTAGCCAAGAAATAATGTCTAAGTACAAAAATGGACGACGTTCGTATGGATCATCCTGAATTTTGACTAGGCTAGCTTTTAATTTTACGAATTCTCTTTTGAGGTTATTTTTTCGTTGAATGCGGTGCAAACGCCGCAAGAACTGTAAGATTTCTTTTTGAGCTTGGTGGAGTTCTTGCATTTTGGCTAAAAAGCGATAGACAGATTTTACCAAATATTCCACCAATTGGTTATTACCTAATTCATAATGTGCCATTAAATTCAAGAACCTTGCAAAGCACTGGATATCTTCTCGAATTTGAGGATTAGGGGCATTCAGAATCAAGTTTAAATGATGAATGGCGTTTTCATTATCTCCACTAGAAAAATACAAGCAGGCAATCCTGTAATGGAAAACCATGATACGATGATCGTCCCAATGATATTTTTTTGACTCAATGGATTCCATTAATTCAGGGACCAACTGAATCCCTTCGTCAAAAGTCCCTTCGATATAATGCAAGTTGATTCGATGAATGTATCTGAAAAGATGCAGAATACTGTCAAGGTTGTTAATCCGCTTGTTTTTCTCACTTAATTTGAAAGTATCCAATTCTTTTAATACCTCAACAAAACGAGGGTAATGAGACAAATAGAACAAAGAACTAAGCAGATTATGTAATCCTTTGATGTATAATGCAGGATCTGTTTTTTTCATCTCAGGCGAATCCCTGAATAAATCGACCCATTTTTGAGCATACTTATAGCACTGTAAAAAGTCCTGTGTGGTGTGATTGTACCAAACATGAGATTGGTAGAGGTACAATTTTTCATAGAACCCTAAATCCTCTATATCGTATTGGGGTAAACTAGATTGGAAAAATTCGTTGACGAAAAAGTGATCTTTTTCATTTCTAACAAAACCAATTTTTAGATATAAACCATAGAGTTGTAAGGCTAGATTCGACAATTTTTGGGTCCTAATCGCTCTGTTGGCTATCGTTTCTGCCTCTTTGGTCAATTCGTCCGCTCTCGTATTGATACTGCGAGTAATGTACTGAGACTCGATTAATTTTTCAAATTCTACAACCTCCAACGCCAACGTATTTTGTTTATACTTGAGTGCCAAACCCTTTGCTTTGTCCAACATCTCTAGACCTTGACGGTAAAGTCCCTTATTATAAAGTACTCTGGCATAGTCCAGTCGTTCTCTAATCTCAATATCTTCGTTATAATTTCGACTCAATAGGCGTAGACTCAACAGCAGTTGTTTGTACAAATGTGCCTTTAAGTTAGATAGCTGTCGTTTTTTAATATCAGGAATCTTCTTCAAGATCATTACTTCATCATAATCCCCATATTTGTCGATCATATCAAACAATTGAAGGAACAATAGATCATCTGATGCTTGATTTCTGGTAACAAACAACCGAAAGTGTCGTTTCTCTGCCTTAGTCAAAGAAGTAATAAGCTGAATTAAATGATCTGTTTGTTGCTTGCGCATTGTATGAAGTTAGAATCTAATTATTTGAAAATCAATATATTATAAATAAGTATTGTTGTTGGATGCTGTATCTTTAATGTTTAAACGATTTTGTCTAACAACAATTCAAAGATAAATTTGATTCATAATAAAAACAGGAAATTATTTGAGGATATTACGATTTCCGAATTGGTAAAACTAAAAGATTAAACTCAAAGATAAACACTAATTCTATAAAGAAAAGCGGCAAAATCAGTAGCGGCAGATTTTCTTTAAGAATTTATAAACGAAAGTAAAGGATGAGCGACAAAGTTTACATTTTTGACACCACTCTTAGAGATGGGGAACAAGTTCCGGGCTGTAAATTGAACACACCAGAAAAAGTAGAAATTGCTCTACAATTAGAAAAACTGGGTGTTGACATTATTGAAGCAGGTTTTCCCATTTCAAGTCCTGGAGATTTCAAGTCAGTAGCCGAAATATGTAAAGCAGTGAATGACCCAGTTGTGTGTGGATTGTCAAGAGCTGTAATGAAAGACATTGAGGTAGCAGGTGATGCCTTGAAGTATGCGAAAAGAGGAAGAATCCATACGGGGATTGGTACTTCAGATCTGCATGTTCAATTTAAGCTAAGAACTACTCGAGAAAAAATTATAGAGCGAGCCGTTGCTGCCGTCACGCACGCTAAGCGATTTGTAGAAGATGTAGAGTTCTATGCAGAAGACGCTGGAAGAACTGAAAATGAATTTTTAGCTAGAGTAGTGGAAGCGGCGATTAAGGCAGGTGCTACTGTCGTGAATATTCCTGATACGACAGGATATTGCTTGCCAGGTGAATATGGGGCTAAAATCCAATATTTAAAAGAAAATGTAAAAAACATTCATAAAGCCATTATTTCTACGCATTGTCACAACGATTTAGGTTTGGCGACAGCTAATTCAATTGCAGGTGTTTCGCATGGTGCTAGACAGATTGAATGCACCATCAATGGAATAGGAGAGCGAGCGGGAAATACTTCTTTAGAGGAGGTGGTCATGATTATGAAACAACACCCAACCTTGCATTTAGATACAGGTATTAATACGCCGATGTTAAAGTCATTGAGTAATTTAGTATCAGATCGAATGGGGATGGTGGTACAAGCCAATAAAGCCATCGTCGGAGAAAACGCCTTTGCTCATTCCTCTGGAATTCACCAAGACGGGGTGATTAAGAAACGGGAAACTTATGAAATTATGGACCCTGCGGATGTAGGAGTAGATAAAAGTTCTATCGTTTTGACGGCTAGAAGTGGTCGTGCCGCTTTGGCATATCGTTGTAAAGAAATAGGTATTAATTTAACCAAAAAAGAGTTAGATGGTGCTTATCCCGAATTCTTAAAAATTGCAGATCGCAAGAAGGAAATTAACGATGCGGATTTGATCGTTTTGATGAGAAGGTTAGGCGTCGCAGCCGCTAAGAATTTGACTTCAATCACTTAGGGAGTTAGAAATAAATAATGTACCCAAACTTGCCCGCAAGCGGAGCAGGCGGGTTTTAGGAAGTTATTTTTTCTTTAGACAAGGGCATGAAAAGCGTAAGCTTTGAACCCGAAGGGACGGGAGGCTTACAGACAGAGCCTTTGCTCTGGCGAGTATTTTCAACATGAGCAAACGGAGTTTGTGAACCGCTTGCGGATGGGATGCCTAAAGGAAAAAGAACGAGT
>CALDTJ010000562.1 GCA_937924145.1 uncultured Saprospiraceae bacterium | reverse complement strand
CAATTTATGCTGCTTCTTTTGCCGCTATTTTTAACTTTGAAAACAGTCATTATATCAACATAACTCCTGTTTTCAAAGCCAAAACTAGCAACAAAATAAGCTACCCTAAATTTGTAAATCTATTTCTACACCGTTCCTAAGTCATCATTTTAATAAAAACTGTGAATTAAACTTTCGAGGAGCACTTGCAAAAAATGCGGAAAGTTGGGCTTGGACTTTATCCTTTAGAGGCATTTATTATTTAGGAACTTTGAGATAATCAAGCTTTATTCTGAAAGGATATACCTACCAGCCCTCCGAGGGCTGGCAGGTATTGTTCATCCAGAAAACATTAGAATATACACTATTATACTTAAAAATATGAGTAAAAAAATTGTATTAGGTTTCTCAATGGCATTATTAGCCTTAGTTAGTTTTTCTTGTAGTCAAACAACAACACCTGTGACTACTCCCACGACTACTTTTTATCAAGAGCAAATTAAGCAATGGCAAACGGAACAAGTGAAGGCAGTTACTAATCCAGATGGATGGTTGTCTTTAATTGGTTTATTTTGGTTAAAAGAAGGAGAGACTTCTTTCGGGTCAAGTGCATTGAATAATATCTTATTTCCAAAGCATACGCCTGGATATATTGGCAAATTTACCTTAGAGAATGGATCGGTTCGGATGACAATTTCTGAAAATGTTCCTGTAAAAATAGGAACGGAAGAAATTAAGGAGGTAGATCTGATAGCGGATGCAGATGGTAATCCAAATATTGCCACTTTAGATTCCTTAAGTTGGTATCTAATTAGGCGAGAAAATCGATATGCTATTCGATTGAAAAATGCCAAAAACTCGGCTATGAAAACCTTCAAAGGCATCCGTAATTTCCCAATAGATCCCAACTGGGTCGTGCCAGCTAGTTTGAGAACTTCAAATGATAAAAAAACAGTCACGCTTCGCAACGTTATTGACATGGATGTAACGATGAAATTAGAAGGATATTTAGTCTTTGAAATAGACGGAGTATCGTATGAATTGGCAGCAATGGATGGGGGAGATTTAGGATATTTTATTATTTTTGCTGATGAAACGACTGGTGTCGAAACCTATGGTGCTGGTAGATATTTATATGTCCCAAAAGTTGACGACACTGGTAAAACGCTGATTGATTTCAACAAGGCACACAATCCGCCTTGTGCATTCACCGATTTTGCGACTTGCCCTTTACCTGCTGCTGAAAATATATTAGAAGTTAGCATACCAGCGGGGGAGCGGTATGATAAGTAAGTAGGAGCTAGAAATACAAACCAAATGAACTCCGTATTGACAAAATATTCTTAAAAAAAGTGAAAAACACCCACCAAGTATTTAAATACCTCGTCTATCTTGCAGTTTTGACCAATGTATTTTTGTTTTTACAAAAAGAACTAAAAGCTGCCACTCATCGGTTTGGAGCCGACTTTTCTATATTTCAAGTCTTCGAAGCTTTTACTTCAACGCTTGATACCGCAGCTTGGGTAATCTTGTTATTCTTATTCGAGTTAGAAACTTACGTCATTCCTAGACAAAAAATAACGGCATTTTTTCAATGGTTACTGACTGGTTTGAGAGGACTTTGTTTTGTCGCGATTTTTAGTTCCTTTTTGGGATATGTAAAAGGGTATAATTGGCTGAAATATTTTGAGGAAACTCCAATCATTGAACTTTGTGAATTAGTTGGACAATCTTGGATGCAAGAGTTAGATAAATATGAAATGGTAGAGCAAGGAGCTTGCAAAACGTTAGCCAAAGGAAACCAAATTTTGAAGCATTCTCAAAAAGTAGTTTATACAGATGACCATTATTTAACGGAAGCAAAATGGTTAGCAGGAATCAATGTGCTCAACTCCTTAAGTTGGATATTGGTGGTGATTTTACTGGAAATAGATGTTTGGCTAATCCGCCAATCTACTTTGAAAAGGACCTTGAAATTTAATCAATATCTTAAAAATATTTGCTATTTTTCGTTATTGTTTTGTGCTATTTATTGGGGTGTTTATGGAGATTTTCTAGAGTTTTGGGATGCTTTTTTATGGATTATCGCTTTTGTGTTTATTGAGCTGAATATTCGTAGTTCGGATATTTTTGCGCAAGTGAAATCCTATTATTACAGTCTTTATCGGACACTATTTAATAATCGAGGATTCTTGTAGGGGCAATCCCTTTTGGTTGCCCTAGCACACTGGACAACCAAAATGGATTGCCCCTACAAAAGTATATGGAGATATTACAAAAAAAAATCCCTTTAAGTCAATGAACTAAAGGGATTTTTTAATTAGTTTACACAATATTTATTGGGTTCGACGCTGAATTTCATCTCTAATCTTGGCTGCTTCTCTATAATCCTCTTTATCCAAAACATCTGTCAACAGCTTTTCCAAATCTTCGGTACTTCTTTCTGACAATTCAACTTGCTTCGCAGAGCGTTTCCGACGTTTTTTGGTTGGTGCTTCTGCGCCTTCTTCGTCCGCATCTTCCAAAATGACACCTGCTGCATCTAAGATAAATTCGTAAGTATAAATCGGACAATTGAAACGAACTGCCATCGCTAAGGCATCAGAAGTTCTAGAGTCAATTTCTAAAATCTCTCCTTCTCTTTCACAAACAAGGCGAGCATAAAAAATACCATCCAGCAGATTATTAATAACAATCTCTTTCAAAGTAATTTTAAAAGTATCCATTGTGTTCTTGAACAAATCGTGGGTCAATGGTCGGCTTGGGGTCATTCTTTCCATAGCAACAGCGATCGCTTGTGCTTCAAAACCACCAATAACGATTGGAAGTCTTCTCACACCATCTTGCTCTCCTAATACCACTGCATAATTGTGTGAGTGGGTTACACTATGAGAAAGGGCTACTATATCCAGTTCAATTTTTTTCATAAAAACACTTGTTTGTCTCATCAACTGTCTTAGACAGCTATTTATTTAACACTACCTTGGCACAAAAAGACGGTAAATATAGAACCTATTTAAATATTAAAAAAATTTATTTGTTTTACTTTGTTTCAAAAAAAATGATTCACGAAGTTTCAATAAATAAAATCATTTTCTACAAATCCATCTAATTCATTAGAAGTTTAGAGTAGTTGATTCAATCCTAAGTTTTTTTGACCATAGGCAAAATTAAATTGGAATTTAAACAACTATCTATGGTGATTTGTCAAAGAAACAAAAGTTAAGTGGAGGCTGACTCGGCTACAATTAAAATTACGATAATATCTTTAAAAGAACAAAGAATTATTTGGTAATATTATAAGTGTAATTTTCTTAATCAAAATGCTCCCTGTTTTTGAGTTGGCAAAATTACAAATTCTCTTTTTAATGAACAATAGCGATTTTTAGCGAAAATTCGATCAACTTTTTTGAATTTTTTGAGGTATTATTCCATCGTTTCTCAATCCTAAGAACTTTTCTTAAATGTTGACGGTTGGTCCATAAGTTGTCATAGGTCTATACTTATAACTCAAGGACAAGTAGGGCTTTCTTATAAAACTAAATTTATCGTTTTAATGTGGTTCAAATCATTCATTCGTTTTGTCGGAATGCGCTGAAACTTCACTCACCTAAGTAACGAGTAAAAAACAACTAATCTGAAAACTACGGAGATTTTTAAAATAAGTCATTTTTTCAAAAATGGCGAAATTTTAGTTAAATTTGACGCAATAATTTTAAATATAATTTTATTATTTGTTGAATTTCGTCTTTTAATTTGGCACAAACCTATAAATCGTTAATCTCTGTAGTTTTCAGAACTAATGCATTTAGGAGCTGATCTTTTGCCCAAAGACGTCGTTATTTTTTTGAGGAATAGCGATGCTATTCTTCAAAAAAATGCCTAGTCTTAGAACAAAATCTCTAACTCCAAATGCACTATTTATTATTTGCTCGTT
>CALDTJ010000561.1 GCA_937924145.1 uncultured Saprospiraceae bacterium | reverse complement strand
GCCTGAAAGGCTTGAATAATAAGAATTTTAATGTTCAAGTCTTTCAGACTTGTAAGGAAGTGCTTAAAATATCACTTCCCCCAATTTTATTGGGGGCTATTCATCTTCAATCCTTTCAGGATTTGATGATTAAAAGATATGGGGTGTCGGTAGAATTTCAAATTGTCTGATACGTTGAGCTGTATTGTCTACACCTAATTGTCAAAGTCTAGTTCCGTGTTATTAAAGTTCCGTGTTATAAAGTCAACATCAAGTTGTCAACATCTGAACCAGCACGCCTGCGCATGCGGGCGGGTCCGTAAATTTATCTATCCGCGGGGAAAATACCTCGTCAGGCAATGCCACCATAAAGATTAGCAATAAAATTTTTAGGGTTTTACGGAACTAAAGATACCGTTTATAACTTTCCTTACTTTAATTTTTTCTACGAAGACAGTCAAATTTTAGGATGAATCTTTCTGTTTATCCTATCTTTGCATCTTCATTGAGGATATACCTTCAATCCTGTCTACCTGTTAGTCGGCAGGCAAACCCTAATTTCTTTCCATACGGACACGTCCGTGCAATCTTTATTAATGAGCGATAACGCAGCAGTCAATCCATTAACCCAAGAAATTCTAACAGAACGTATCTGGAAGTTAATGGCAAAATTTTCGTTGCCTGCGATAATTGCTATGTCTATCAATAGTGTCAATACCTTTGTAGATGCTCTATTTATTGGGCAATATGTAGGACAGGATGCTCTTGCAGCGGTTTCTTTGGCTTTTCCATTGACAATGATAACGAATGGTTTGTCGGCGATGATTGGAGTAGGGTCTTCTTCATTACTAAGTCGTGCTATCGGTGCGAATGAGGTCGAGATACAGGAAAAAATGTTTGGGTTAGTGACAGTATTGACGGTCATTTCTACCATTGCCCTAATGATCCCTGGCCTGTACTTTGCCGAAGAATTGATCGGATTAATGGGAGGAACGGGAGATATTCAAACAATGGGCGCCTACTACTACAGAATCTTATTATTTGGTGCTTTTTTTAGAATATTTGGAGTGGTCTTGAATGTCCTGATTCGGGCAGAAGGGAAGGTTAAAGCTGCTATGAAGTATTCTGTCATGGCGACCTTAGTCAACATCGTTCTAAACCCTATATTTATCGCATATTATGGATGGGGAATAGCAGGTGCAGCTTGGTCAACCAACGTAGCCATGTTTCTTTTTACTATCATAGGCATCTGGTACTACACTAAAGGAAAAGCGAACTATAAAGTAGATTTTAGCTATTGGGGATTGAAAAAATCCATGTTGAAACCAATATTGAGTGTTGGTGTTTCTGCGATGATGCTACAAATTATGTTTGTCATTCAGCAAATTGTTGTGTTTAGATCTATCGCACACTATGGAGCTACGGAACCCGCACCTTATGATACAGATTTCCATATTGCCTTTATGGGAGCGAATTATCGAATTATGATCTTAATGATTATGCCAATATTTGGTTTTTCTCAGGCAATGGCACCTGTCGCAGGTATAAATTATGGTGCAAAAATATATGATCGAGTAAAAGATTCTTTTAGCATATTTACCAAAGCAGGCACCATCGGCCTAATTCTTTTATGGATTTTAGAAATGTTGTTTCCTGCCACCATTTTAGGTTGGATGCTACCAGATGCAACTTTCACAGATCAGCACATCTTTAATTTTAGGGTACAAATGTCTACCTATCCAGTTTTCCCTTTCTTTTTTATGGCAATCACGCTTTTCCAGTCTATCGGAAATGCGAGAACAGCAGGTTATATGTTAATCGCTAGAGAATTAGCCTTATTCGTTCCAATCGTTTTACTCCTACCTTATATATATGGTGTCGATGGGATTTATCACGCCATTGCCCCAACCAATCTAATTGTATTCGTAGTCTCTATTTTTTTGGTAAGAAATCAGTTTAGAAAATGGGCAGGTTTCAGTGGGGAGTAGGCAGTATTACAGTAAGCAGTAGGTCAACGTCTAAGACCACGACCTACTTTGAATGTAAATAAAGTACGACCTACAAAAATCCCTGCCTTTGCCGGCAGGCAGGCTGTCATCCTGTAGAAAAAAGGAAGATAGTCCGATTATTTTATTCAAGAACCAAAATATTAAAGCCCACAACCTATATAGAATACAATAGAAGTAGGACCTATTAAATATTCGTCGCCCTGTAATCGGACTACTTCTCAAACATAACCTCGGTCAGTTTGGGACGTCATAATAGAAGTAAAACAACAAAGTTTAAGTCGAACGAACGACTAGCCAATTTACTTGAATATAAATTGGGTAGTATCCGATGACTCGTTTTACTTAAAAAAATGAGGCTATTGATGCTGCCAAATTGATAAAAGCTAGGGGGATTTTTGCTTAAGTTTATAGGTAATAACTGAGGAAAATTTAACTGGACTTAGATGTGGAGTGTGGTTGTTTTTTGTTTGCTTTAGCAAGTTGATTATATTTTTATAAATATAGGTCTTAGTTTATTGCTTTCTTGTGACAAGCGAAATGCGAATTATTGAGGGGAGACATAGGCGATATGTTTAATTTATATCTAGCTAATACATATAAATTTTATTGCCTATACTTGATTCCTTTATATTCTTGTTATTTTATATTAGCATAAATTTTATTTAATGGAAATTGGTCGCCTTATTTTTTTAATAGGATAAGAATCACTGGTGTTGTGACCAAAAAACTCTCAAAAAGGAAAGGGTTTACCTCTTTGAAATAATTTTTTTTTGAAAAAAGAAGACAAAAGTTTATTTAATTCAAAAAATAATCAAGAAATATTAGAAAAACGATAATTTGTTTTAAATGTTGAATCCTTCATATATTTAGAATAAAAAATTGTTCAATAATTATTCTGAAAATAATAATTGGTTCTCTCCTTGTAATGAACATTTTTTCTTTTTTGCTTATATAAAAAATCAAGGTTATTTTATTGTAAACTCCTTAAAATAATGTCTTCCACATTACTATTAACTCATTTATTTCCCTAATTTTGCGCTGCAATTCATTCTTACACAATAAAAATGGATTGTTTTTCAACAAGTTTTCCCATCTACATTATCCACACACATAAGAATTATTAGGGTGTTTTGCCCAACCTACGAGCATTTATTGATTTCTAAAACGTCTCCTGTTCCCTTAAATCGATTATAAAAACAATCTAAAAGATTGTCAATACCTCAAAATGCGAAACTCTTAAAAATATATTGCTGCTAAAAGTTTGCAGTGCAATTTGAAAAATTATTCAGTTTCCTAAATTTTACTTTACAGGTATTTAGGACTTGATATTTAAAATATTTGAAGGGCTTATTTGTTACAAAAGTATTTTGCGATGCTTAAACCTAACCAAATAAATTCCATCAATTTTTATCATTTTTTTATTGTTCTTAAAAACAATTTTGCTTAATGAAAAAGTTAATTTTTACACTATTGGCGTTAGCTGTGGGCTTAACTACTTATGCCCAAACTACCTTGAAAGGTACTATCATTGACACAGAGTCTAATGAAGCCTTAATCGGGGCATCTGTTTTATTGTCTGGTACTAGTTCTGGTACAGTTACAGACATTGATGGAAACTTTGAATTGAATACGGATCAAACTACTGGTACACTAGAAGTTACTTACACAGGATATGAGGCAATCCAAATGGATTTTAATGGATCTCAATCTTTCGGAACGATTTCTATGGGGATTAATCCAATGAGCTTAGGAGAGGTAGTGGTAACAGGGGTAATGGATATCGTACAAGATAGACGAACGCCAGTTGCGGTTTCTACTATTACTACTGCTGAAATTCAAGCAAAAGGTGGTAACGTTGAATTTCCTGAACTAATGAAGTCTACACCTTCTATCTATGTAGCTGGACAAGCTGGTGGATATGGTGATTCTGAAGTATTTACTAGAGGTTTCGATCAAACAAATACTGCTTTCTTATTAAACGGACAGCCTATCAACGGTATGGAAGATGGTAAAATGTACTGGTCTAACTGGTCTGGTATGACAGATGTTGCTACTGCTGTACAAGTACAAAGAGGATTAGGTTCTTCTAAGTTAGCGATTTCTTCTGTTGGTGGTACGACTAATATTATCATGAAGTCAACTGAGCAACAACAAGGTGGTTCTGTTAGCTATTTATTAGGTAACGACCAATATAATAAAGTAACTGCATCTTATAATACTGGATTAATCAATAACAAATTCGGTATGTCTGTATTATTGACGCACTGGCAAGGAAATGGTTGGGCTGAAGGTACTAGAGGTCAAGGTCAAAACTACTTCATCTCTGCTGGTTTCCAACCTGATGATAAGCGTCACTCTTTCAACTTCTTGTTGACTGGTGCACCACAATGGCACGATCAAAACTTTAACAAGCGAATTTCTGACCACTTTAGAAGTGGAGAGTTTAATATCAAGTTTAACTCTAACTTTGGTGATAGAAACGGTGAATACCAAACGCTTAGAAGAAACTTCTACCACAAGCCAGTTGCTAACTTAAACTGGGAATTCCAAATGAATGATCGTTCTTCTTTATCTACTGTATTGTATGCGTCTTGGGGACGTGGAGGTGGAACTGGTGATAGAGGTAGCAGAAACAACAGATTCTTTACTGAGGATGGCTACTTAGATTTTACTAGAATTGAGGCAGAAAATAGAGCGGATGCAGGTTCAGAAGAATGGATTATTAGAGCATCTGTGAACAATCACAATTGGGTCGGTGCAGTTACGAAGTTTGAGTCAAATTTATCAGACGAACTAAACTTTAGCATTGGAGCAGATTTAAGAAGATACCATGGTTCTCACTTCAGACAACTTGCGGATTTATTAGGAGCGCCTTCTTATACAGCTAGAGAAAGAGCAAGATACCCTCAAAGAGAAATTACAAATACTTTTAAGCCAAATCCTTGGTCTGCATTATTTAACTCTGCGGAAGGTGGCGATCAATTGAATTACTCAAATGATGAAACAATTGCTTATGCTGGTGTTTTCTCTCAATTGGAATTGGTAAAAGATAAGTTCTCTGGATATGTTCAAGGTGCTTTATCTAATCAAAGTCACGTAAGATTTGAGTTGTTCAACGTTGAAGAAAGAAATGAAGAGTCTGAAAAGGTAAGCAATTTAGGATATAACCTTAAAGGTGGATTCAGTATTGAAACTGGTGCGAATAGTAACATTTTCTTTAATACTGGTTTTTATCAAAGACAACCTTTTCACGATAACATTTACTTAAACTTTAGTAATACGGTAAATCCAGTTACTGTTCCTGAAAAGGTTTTCGGTTTAGAGGCTGGTTATAAGTATTCTACCAATAATTTTGCTGCAAACGTAAACGTTTACCGAACTTCTTGGAAAGATAGAGCAACCACTAGAACTTTAAACGAAGGTGATGAATTGCCTAATGGTTCTATTATCTCTACCTTAGGTTACAGAAATACTTTACAAGATCAATTACACACGGGTATAGAAGTAGATTTCTCTTATGATATTACTCGTAAATTCAGAGTGAAAGGATACACTTCTATCGGTGACTGGGCATTTGATGGTACCTTGAATAGTCAATATTTTGATGAAGATAGAAATTTATTATTCGAAGAGAATGGTACTGATGTTGATGGTGTAAAAGTAGGTGGTGCTGCTCAAACAACTTTCGGTTTAGGTGCAGATATTAGAGTAACTGATGGGTTGAAATTAGATCTAGATTACAACCATTACAGTAAGTTACACTCTAGAATTGGAGCAGGAAACTCTTCTTTAGAATTACCTTCTTTTGGTTTATTAGACATCGGAGCATCTTATAATGTAAACCTTGATAACGGTCAATTATTGACTTTCAGAGCTAACTTATTCAATGCTTTAGGTAAGGAGTACATTTCAAGAGCTACATCAGCGATTGAGGCAAGTGCAAACGATGCTGAAAACTGGAATGGTGTAAACAGATCTAACTTCGTACAATTCGGTAAGACACGTACTTGGAACTTATCTGTACGTTATTCTTTCTAAATAGACATTAGGAGTTAGTCGATAGTTATTAGTTTGATATAGGGCTAAACAACTAATTCTTGTATAAAAAAGAGGTGAACAGCTTTCGGGTTGTTTGCCTCTTTTTCGTTTGGGAAGTAACACAACTTTCTAAGTTGTGAAACCTTGGTTATGCAATATATTTCAATAAAAAAGGCACAACTTAGAAAGTTGTGTTACTTTTATTCTTTTGTACATTAAAATTTACCAACTGCCTAAGAAAGTACTCATTATCCGCTTTAGTTCCATCGGAGACATTGTCTTGACGTCTCCCGTTGTCCGTTGTTTGAAGTTGCAAACGGGGGCAGAGCTACACTATTTGACTAAACATGGATTTCGGTCAATCGTAGCCACTAATCCGCACATTTCTAAGGTTTATACTATTGAAAAAAGAGTAGGGGAGGTGATGGCCGATTTACGCCAAGAGCGGTATGATTATATTATTGACTTACATCATAACCTGCGTACTTTTTTAATTAAATGGCGAATGCCTTTTGTGAAAAGTTACAGCTTTAAAAAGTTGAATTTTGAGAAATGGCTGTTGGTCAATTTTAAAATAAATCGACTGCCTGAGACGCACATTGTTGATCGATATTTGGAGACGATTCGACCACTTGGAGTGATGAATGATGGGGCTGGATTGGATTTCTTTTTTGGTGGAGATGACGCAGAAGATTTGTCAGACCCGCCTGAATGCTTGCGGGCAGGTTTTCAAAATCTGACAGATATAAGAGCTAGATTCCTCCCCCTTACCCCCTCCAGAGGGGGAGAGCTTTCCATTGATAGCATAGGAGAAAATGATAATATAGGCTCTTCTAATGGAAATGATTTTGTAGCCGAAGATAATTTAGGAAAAGGATATATAGCCTTTCCGATAGGGGCAGGTTTAAACACCAAGGCACTTACTGCAGAAAAAATCATAAATATCTGTCAATCAATCAATTATCCAGTAATTCTATTAGGTGGAAAACAGGAAATAGAGAAAGGGATTTTGATTGAAAAAGGTCTGGCAAAAAAAGCAGGAGGTACTTTCAAAATACCTCCTGCTTTAACCAACCTTGTTGGGAAATGTAGTTTATTAGAATCTGCTGCTATTGTGAAAAATGCTAAAGTAGTACTTACGGGAGATACGGGTTTGATGCACATTGCTGCGGCTTTCCGCAAGCCAATTGTTTCTATTTGGGGGAATACCGTACCTGAATTTGGTATGACGCCTTATTACCCAAAAGGGATGGATGCAAATAGGACTTTTGAAGTTAAAGACTTG
>CALDTJ010000560.1 GCA_937924145.1 uncultured Saprospiraceae bacterium | reverse complement strand
GCCTACCCCTGCATCATCAAAATTAGGACCTGTGAAACTTGGTGGTAATCCTAAAATATTTCCTTGGTCATCTGTAATCACCCATTGTGAATTCGTACCTGTATTTCCACTTAAGGTAATACCGTCTGCTGGAATATTATCTGCTACTCCATCTACACAGAATGTGAATGGTCCACCTGCTAAAATTCCACCTATTGGCTGATTTCTAGTTACTGTAACACTATTTGACAAGCTAAAACAACCAGCTAATCCACTTACATTATTTCCTGCTGCTAAGCCAGTTAAACCATCTTCGTAAGCTAAATTCCAGATTAAGCAAACACCTGCACCTGCATCATCGAAGTTGACCGCTGATGGCATTGGTGGCAAACCTAAAATATTACCTTCAGGATCTGTTACCACCCATTGGTTATTTGCGCCTGTATTTCCATCTAATGTAATGCTTCCTGCTGGAATATTATCGGCTTCACCATCTACACAGAAAGTGAATGGACCACCTGCTAATGTTCCACCTGCTGCTGGACACATATCACCACAGTCTTGTCTCGTTACAGTGATACTATTAGACAAGTTGTAACATCCTTCCAATTGACTCACGTTATTTCCTGCTGCTAAACCTGTTAAACCATCCTCGTAAGATAAGTGCCATACTTGACATACGCCTACGCCTGCATCATCAAAATTAGGACCGGTGAAACTTGGTGGTAAACCTAGAATATTTCCTTGGTCATCTGTAATCACCCATTGTGAATTTGTACCTGTATTACCACTTAATGTGATACCATTTGCTGGAATATTATCAGCCACTCCATCTACACAAAATGTGAATGGGCCGCCTGCTAAAGTTCCGCCTACTGGTTGATTTCTTGTGACCGTAACACTGTTTGATAGGCTATAACAACCCACTAATCCACTCACATTGTTACCTGCTGCCAATCCTTCTAAACCATCTTCGTAAGCTAAATTCCATACTAAACATACACCCGCACCTGCATCATCGAAGTTGACTGCTGAAGGCATTGGCGGTAAACCTAAGATATTACCATCAGGATCTGTTACAACCCATTGATTATTTGTTCCTGTATTTCCATTTAAAGTGATGCTTCCTGCTGGAATATTATCTGCTTCGCCATCTACACAAAAGGTGAATGGGCCGCCTGCTAAAGTTCCACCATCAGCATCACAAGCACCTGCATCAATTCTAGTAAAAGTCATGGTACCCATACTTGGAATAGCTCCATTTACAACTAGTGGGCCATCAGTTATCATCGTAATCGTGCCAGCTGGACTAGTCGGCTGATTTGCAGAAGTAAATGTTGGTCCACTATCAGAACCTGCGTCATAATTGCCAACTTCCACAGTAGTAGAACTAACCCAATCTCCATTGGCAAATAAATCCAAATCTTTAACACCAACGAACCAATCTGGGCTAGGTGCAATCATAGTTGTAATACTCACTAATGGGTGAGAATTAGAAACATCAAATTCGACAGACACTGTACCGGGAGTAGGATTGACACCTCCTCCAGAAACTAACGTTTGCCCTTGTCCACCCGAAATAATTGATTGAATTTCAGTAGTTAAAGTTCCTTTGGCACCTGTTTCTGCCATACTTACAATACCTGGAGACGCAACAGTCCCTACAGGAAACAAGGCAACATTTGAGGTATGTGTTAATCCAATTAAGCCAGAAAAGTGAGCATTAGAAGGATAATCAGTTGGATGCGTAGCTGCACTCCATGCTGCATCAAAAGTAACTCTATATCTTGCCGAAGAGGTAGCGGCTGGGGGTGCAGAAGTTGCACATGCCTGTGGGTTTGCATTTACCGTCCAACTTGCTGCTGTTGTTCCAGTTCCACTTAATTCTAAGGACTGACCGCTTGTAAAAGCTGCTACTGCGTTTCCATCCCAAAATCCATTGCTAATAGCTAAACCTGATCTTTGATGACCAGTGGAACCCCATTCTAAATAGGAAACCAGTGCAGTTGCATCACTAAAAGTATTTCTAGTATATAAGCCTAATTCACTATCATCTGTTTGAAATAAAGTAGCGTCTTTAATAACTACTTCTTCGTTAGCTGCAAGATTAAGGTTACCACATGCTATTTCTAAGTTGCTTAATGCTCTGTATCTAGGGAAGTCACAAATCCAGTAACCTGAAATATCAACTGTAGAATTACCTGTATTTCTTAGTTCAAACGAACCATCATCGAAAACTTCGCTAATAACCACTTGGGCTTGAACGAAATTAAAACTGAGTAATAGGAAAGCCAGTAGGCTAAAGGAAGTAAATTTTTGTAACCACGAAGAAGGCATAGGTAATCCATTCTTCCTTGTTACGGGATAGTAACTAGGTGTCATAATAAATGTAGATTTTCGGTTAGTAAATATTTTTTAAATAAAAGTGTTTTAGCAGCTGTAAATGACAGCAGTACAATTTGTAAGGGTAGTAATCTTTTTTGAGTAAGGTTTAAAATTCTAAAATCGAATTTTATAAAAGATCATCAATGCTTGAAAAGTATATCAAAATGATTGAAAAATAATAATTCAAAACACTTGACGAGAACAAAGCTAAAGGAAAAAAGACCTTGATGCAAATTCCACAATTTTCTCCATTTCTTTATTGATATTAAAACCGTCACAAGGCTCACAAATCTGTAGCTCAATGATTTATAGTATCACAGAAGTATCACAGAAGGCTTTCAAATTAAATTCAAAACAGCATTTACACGCACCAATGGGCACGCTTTAGTCATCCAGATGACACAATGAAGAATTTCATAAAAAAATTATAATTCTTATGAATTTCGTGTATTAAAAGCTATTTTTCCACCAATTTTTACGAGAACACTGGTTTCATGTTACTGGCTGTTCTAAATATCAAACAAAACGAATAAATTATGACGCCTTTTGTAGCAGAGTTATTAGGCACGATGGTGCTAATTGTATTAGGAGGTGGCGTGTGCGCCAATGTAAGTTTAGAAAAAACCTACGGAAAGGATTCTGGATGGATTGTGATTGCCTTCGGTTGGGCAATGGCGGTCTTTGCTGGTGTCTTTGTTTCTTCACATGGAAGTGGATCTCACCTCAACCCAGCTGTAACTATTGCTTTTGCCTTAACAGGGAAAATAAAAGGTGCAGCTTTAATCATGCAGTATTTAGCCGCCCAATTTCTAGGAGCAGCCTTGGGGGCGTTGCTAGTTTGGCTACAATATAAAGACCATTATGCAGAGACGATGGACGGACCAACAAAATTAGGGACATTTGCCACTGCACCTGCTATTCGAAATCCATTGACTAATTTAATGGGAGAAACCATTGCTACTTTCATTTTCATGACAGGCTGTTTTTATATCTCCTCTGCGACTGTTGGCACTCAATCTGCATCTTTAGGTGCCTTAAATGGTTTGCCCGTAGCACTTTTAGTATTAGCAATTGGTTTAAGTTTAGGTGGAAATACAGGTTATGCCATTAATCCAGCAAGAGATTTAGCACCAAGAATTATGCACGCTATTCTACCAATTCCTCGAAAAGGAGATAGTGATTGGGGCTATGCTTGGATCCCAGTAGTAGGCCCTCTTCTTGGTGGGGCATTAGCAGCTTTGTTATATACTGCATTAGGTTAGTCGTTCAAAACATATTGTAACAGCTAAATAAATGGATGATTAAATGAGTAAATAAAGCGCTCTTTTCTGGATATTTCAGTAAAAATTGATGGAACTGGATTTGCTTATACCCATTTAATCATCTAGTTAATTATTCATGAAACACTCACCTTACATTTTCGTAAATACATGATAGTCAATTAGTTTTGCTAAATTCTTGCATTTTTTTCACTTCAATAATTTAAAATATTTCCTATAAGTCTATATATTTGCAGCAGATAAACAATAAAAATAGGGCACAGAAAGTTTATTCTGTCACTTCCCTTCCCCACAAAAATCAATTTTAAATTACCTGTATAAAACACCCATTTTATTCAAGTAAATTAGGTTTTACTTAAATTACCATCCTACGGGTTTTACACTTAAAGACCACCACCCTTTACACCTCAGAACACATTCGTTTTATTGAGCACTTCGATAAAATTGTATTAATACTGTTATGAGATTACGTCAATAGCGGAATGCTAATTGACGGCAAAACAAGGATTAATAATTTAATAAAATTATATATTTAAAATATTGGCATCTTTTTTGGACGCTAAAGAAGTTGAGACTTGTGTTCAATTTTAGGTTTACAACTAAAACAGGTTTCAATGTGAGTATGTAAGTTAGCGGTAGTCCTTCTGGGCTATCGCTACTTTTTTTTTCTACAGGATGAGCAATAATTAAAAGTCCCAGAGCGACTTTTAATTATTGTGAACCGCTTTAGCGGGTGGGAGTGCTGGATTTCTAGTAAGTCTTACTTATTAGACATTCAAAGTAGGTCGTGTTCTTAGACAGGATGACAGGATTTCTAGTAGGTCTTACTCTTTTAGCAAAAAAGTAGGTCGTGGTCTTAGAGTTACTTATTAGACAGGATTGAAACACGGATTGGACGGATTTAACGGATTTTTGTAGGTCGTGTTCTTAGACAGGATGACAGGATTTCTAGTAGGTCTTGCTTTTTTAGCATTCAAAGTAGGTCGTGGTCTTAGACAGGATAACAGGATTTCTAGTAGGTCTTGCTTTTTTAGCATTCAAAGTAGGTCGTGGTCTTAGACAGGATGACAGGATTTCTAGTAGGTCTTACTTTTTTGGCATTCAAAGTAGGTCGTGGTCTTAGAGTTGCTTATTAGACAGGATTGAAACGCGGATTTGACGGATTTTTGTAGGTCGTGGTCATAGACAGGATGACAGGATTTCTAATAGGTCTTACTTTTTTAGCATTCAAAGTAGGTCGTGTTCCTGAATGATTCTCACTGCTCACTGCAGACTGCCCACTGCAGACTGCCCACTGCTTACTGCCTCTTCCCATACCGTTCTTTCACCTTAATAATTAGTCTCAAGGACTGATCGTACGTGAAATAATTCCATACCCAGTTGATAAAAACGATGACTTTGTTTCTCATACCGATTAGGGCGAATAAATGGACGAATAGCCAAACGAACCAGGCAAAGAAACCTTGCGTTTTGAACCAAGGTAAATCTACTACTGCTCGATGTCGCCCAATCGTCGCCATAGCACCTAAATCATTGTACACAAAGTCTTTGAGGGGTTTATCCTTTATTAAGTTTTTGAAGTTTTTTGCCAAGTGCTGGCCTTGTTGGATAGCTACTTGCGCAACTTGTGGATGACCTTTGGGAAATGCTTCCGTTTCCATATAGGCAATATCTCCAATGGCATAGATATTTTCTAAACCTTCAATTTGATTGAGTCTATTGACTTTTAGTCGATTACCCCAAACGATGGATTCTTCGGGGATTCCTTTTAGTTTATTTCCTGTGATACCTGCCGCCCAGATGACCTTCCGAGAGCGTATAGTTGAACCGTCTTTCATGTAGACAAAGTTTTTATCTACATTGACTACCCTATTATTAAAAATAATTTTTACGCCAAGTTCTGTCAAATACTTTGCTGCCTTATCAGATGCCTCGGTTGACATTCCTTTTAGTAACTGATTGCCACTCTGTATGAGGTAAATATCAACTTCTTTATTGTCCAATTCAGGGTAATCTTTTGGTAAGATGTATTGCTTCATTTCTGCCAATGCACCAGCTACCTCTACCCCTGTTGGTCCTCCCCCGACAATTACCATATCAATGAAGCCTTGACGTTGTTCATAATCATCCGTAGAAAGAGCAATCTCATAATCGTTGAACATTGCATTCCGAAGATAAAGCGCCTCTCCGACCGACTTCATTGGGATACAATGCTTAGCCAAACTTTCATTTCCAAAAAAGTTGGTATCTGCACCAATCCCTAACACTAGATAATCATAATTCATGATACCAAGCGTGGTCCGAAGTCGTTTGTTTTCAATTTCTACCTCTAAAACCTCGGTTACTCTAATGTAAACATTCTTCTGTTTTTGAAATATTTTTCGAAGCGGAAAAGCAATCGAACTGGGTTCTAATCCAGCCATAGCGACTTGGTAGAACAGTGGTTGAAATTGGTGATAGTTATTTTTATCTACCAAAACCACTTGATAATTAGATTTAGCTAGCTTTTTTGCGAGGTTCATACCTGCAAATCCACCACCAATAATAACGACTCTTTTCTTTTCCGACTCAGGGATGTTTACTTTCAATGTATATAATTCTTACCCAAATAGATAGTCCGATTGGATTCCTATCTGGGGGTTATAGAGTTAAATAGACTCCTATCTTGAATAAAAATACAAGAATAGGAGTCCATCTATTACTAATTTCTTATAAGAATATTGTCTAAAATACAATTATCTCAAAGCATCTTGGATCGCTTTCGGCAATGCAGCTCCTTTTTCTATTGGATATAATTGCCAGCTATCTTTTTTCTTCAAAATCGCTAACTTGTTTGAAAACGCTTGCACCACATCTATTGGCATCTCTCCTAATGAATCAAACTTAAAGGATTTTAGACCTGTTGGTTTTTGTAAATGAACGATTTTACCAATTAGTAAGTCTGTAATTTTAGGATTTAACTGGTTACCCATCAATTTAGTTACCAATTGTACCTGTCCATCTCTTACAACCATTACTTGATCTGCTCCAAAATTGAGCATATTAGTTCGTGGAGTAGCAGATATTGACGTATTAGCATGCTCGGCTGCCATATCTACCTGATCCTTACTTTTCACTAAGGTCTCCCCTGCATTACTCGTAGCAACTGGAGAAGTATTCGCTGAAGTAATAACGGGCTTATTCGTCATTTTTTCCTTTGCTACTTCTTTCATTTTGGTAGAAGTAGCCGTTTGAGGGGTTGCTGTTGGCGTTGGTGCAGAAGTCTTTGTTTGAACCGTCGTAGATTTTGTAGTTGACTGAGACTTTGTAGTTTTTTTGCCTGTCTTTTGCTTATTCAATTTATCAAAATCAGGTTCCTCTCCTGGCTTTACTTGAATTTGTTCAGAATTTAATACTTCTCGAAGTAATTTTTCTTCGATCAAAATTTCAGACAAAGTTCTAAATTGTAAGGATTCATCCTTTTCAAAACCGACCACTTTCAATTCTGTCCGTCGGTTTTTTTGGTGTTCTTCTTCGGAACATTTTTTACCATCTGTACAATCATTAACTAACTCAGATTCCCCATATCCCTTCGAAGAGATGCGAGTAGGACTAATGCCACCTTTTTCGATAATATATTCTACTGCGGCTTGCGCTCTTTTAGTCGATAATTGCTTATTGTATCTAGTTCCTCCTCTTGAATCTGTATGAGATCCCAATTCTAAAATGATCGAAGGATTGTCTTTCAAAAGGGTCACTACTTTATTTAATTCAACAGCGGCGTCCTCTCGAATATAGTACTTGTCTAAATCATAATAAATATTCTCTACCTCAATCGTTCTGTTTAATCGTGCAGGTTCTAGTTCAATGTTAGCTAAAACAGAACCCATCTGAAAGCCTTCAGACATTACATCAGACACACCAGGTGTAACTGTTCCAACCCCTTCAAAGCATAAAATACAACCTTCTACATCTACATACGCCTCTAATCGCTTATTAAAATATCCGTCTTTTCGGATTAAAACCGTATAATGGTTGCCTCTTTCAAAAGTGACATCAAAATTGATTCCTGCTAAAGAATCAATGACTAAGGTCTCTTCCACTTTTGTGTTGTTGAACACTTCTATTCTGGCACCAGAAATGGCATCTACCGTAGCAGTTGGGGCTCCACTTTCCGCCAAGGTCACATCAAATATATACCCCGGCTTACGTTCCATTTTGATCTTAGCATAGGCTTTTTCTCCAGCAGTTTTACCCTTAGTAGAGGCCATTTCTTCCTTAGGAAAAAATAAATCTTTACTTACTTTTAGAATAAAATCTTTATTAGCAGGTAAGTTAGCCGTAAATAAGCCCGTTAAATCAGTCATGGTTTTGGTGACAAAAGATTCATCTGCGGCATCGAAGATATTGACTTCTACCTCATTAAGAAATCCTCGATTGTTGTCTTCAAAAATATAGCCTTCTAATATAACATTTTGTCCAATAGCTATACTGCTGAAAAACAGTAGATTAAGTAGTAGTAATTGAATTTGCTTTTTCATAGTACTCTTGACTTTTTTAGACGAAAGGTTCCTTGCAAAATCGCATCAGCTCAGACGTCGAAAAGTTTAAAAATTTGTGTAGTAATATTGAATGGCAAATTTAACAAAAAGACGGGAAATAAATAAGGTTGGCTATATTTAAAGAATTGTGAAAGAATACTAAAAGGTATTGGTTAATTTGGTAAAATAAGTCAATACTAAAAAATAATGGGTACCTTCAATCGAATGAGAAAGTACCCAGAAAGAGAACATACGGGTATTTTTTTTGGATATGTTGGGGAATTAAAAGGTGTTTCTCTGCCAATGGCAGAGAAACTTTTTTTGTTTTATATTTAATTCGTGGATGAAGAGACTTAACTTTCGAAAAGCACCCCTTTTAAATTTGTCTATTTGGTATAATTTAAAAATATATTGCAAAAATAAGGATTTAATACCTCATTTTTCGTGACAAAATAGTACTTTGTCGAAAAATTTCAAATAAAAATTAAAATAAATTTTTTATAAATAACTAATAATCAATACTTTAAAATATTACACAATACAAAATTGTCAAAACGTCAAAAATTGAAAAAAACTAAATTATACAAATTATTACAGTCTTTAAGTAAAAAAGAATTTGATCAACTGGAATCCTACTTAAGCAGTCCATTTTTCTTAAGTAACAATGAGGATGTTTTAAAACTATACTTAGCAATAAAAAAACATAGAACAGATTTCTTTCAAAATACTCCCTCGAAGTTATTCTTTTACACTTTAGTCTATAAAGACGTTCCTTTTGAAGATTTAAAAATGCGACATTTACTAAATAAATCAGTTCGCTTAATAGATAATTATTTGTTGTATCTCTATAATGAAAAAAATAAAATAGAAAGAGATATTCAGGTTACAAAAATTTACAATGAAAGAAATATCTATGGAGAATTCACTAAAAATACTAAACGCATACTGAAAAGTCTAGAAGATCGCTCAATAAAGGACACTAAACATTATTACTATAAGTATATTTTAGAGTCAAATTATATCTTTCACCCACAAACGGAAAGAAAAAAAGAGGTGGCCTATTTTGATAAATCAATAAAGAGTTTTCACAATTATATAGCCATGGAATACACAAATATTCTTATGGATATCAATAATGTAAAGAGAATTTTTGATGTAAACATTAATTATCCTTCTCTAACATATTCTAAAGAACTAACTAAGGAAAATGAAACACTTGAAATAATGAATTTAGCGAATGAATTATTATTGGGTGGGAATGAACAAAAGTTAAAAAAGTTACGAAATCTTTTTGTAGAAAATTCACCTACTTTAAGTATCTCTGACAAAAAAAACACCTTCTCCGTACTACTTAATTTTTCAATTCAGGAAATGACGAAAGATCCTGCTACTTATTATCCTTTCATATTTAATCTATATAAAATGGGAATTAAGGATCAGTTAATATTTGAAAATGGAAAAATAAGAGGAAACAAATACCTCAATATCGTAAAAATGGGAATTGGAAATAAAGATTTAGAGTGGACTAGGAATTTTATTCGAGATCATGAAGATAAGATTAAACTAGAAGAAAGGTTATTTACAAAAAATGTATCTAAAGTGTTTTTATATTTTGCAGAGGAGTCTTATGAAAAAGTTATAGAACTAACTTCAAACATCAAGTTACCGGAAATTCAAACTTCTATCAACATACGAACCATTTTATTAAGGTCATTTTTCAAACTCTATCAACAAAATAAATTTAATCATAAGCCTTTATTATCACAACTTAACTCCTTCGACAGACTTCTAAAAAGAGATAAAAGCTTAATAGCAAAAAGAAAATTAAAAAATAAAAATTTTACAAAGTACTTGAGGAAAATCATCTACCTTACTGAGAGAAAAAAATGGAACAAAATAAGAGCAGAAAATTTAATGGAAGAAATTGAAAATAGGAAAGATGTTGCTTTGAGCCCGTGGTTAATGGAAGTAATTGAACAAAGTAGCCCCGACCGATAATTAATCGATCGGGACAATAAATTTACATATCAATTACGTCATCAATAATAACTTTTTGATAAGAGATACAGCTTACAGTTTTCATTAAGTCAATCATAATTCAAATGGTTTGAAAGGCTTGTTTTCAATAAGGCCTTTAGTTTAAAAAATAGGTTTAAAATTCACAGTCTAAAGTGCACAAAATCATGTCAAGTGTTGACAATCAACACCTTAACACATTAATCAAATACACTAAAGCCATGAAGAAATCTGATTCATTTGGTTATTTTAAGCATAGAAATCCTTCCTCAAACATAGGTCAAAACCTACCTTTAAGACGTAAAAAGATTCTTATATCCAGTACCATTATGGTCTGAATTATATTGTTATATTTTAAATTAATGGCGTGCTAATTTAGCATAGCAATTGCTGTTCTCCATTTGGAATTTTATCCAAAGCAAGCAAATGGCTAGGTATTTCGAAAATAAAGCATTATTCTGAAAATGACAGAAAAATGGCTATACCTACGAAAGCACAAAGCGTGTCTAAAAATGTTGTTGTGAATGAAAACTGGAAGGAAATCGGAAAGGATTAACTATAGTTCTCATTTGGTTTATGCACTAAGAGCTAGTGCGCTTCTCTATTTTTGTATTCATTTAAAATTTGGTTTTGAGTTTTTTGTTTTTGTTATTCTCTATTATAACGCCACAAAACAATGTTTTAGTTCCTTCATTTGAAAAAAACGGACGAATTGCAGGAATATATAGATTAACGAATATTTTTTTGGTGTTAAAAAATAAGGCACTACTGTAAAAGTATGGGTTATTGTTTTTTCTGGCGTAAAGAAGGAGGTGCTTACAAAGCACCGCCTTCTATGGTGCTTGCAGAAAGCACCTCTTTCTTTCAGCTTGGTACAGGGAACACCCGCACAACATGCTTATTCTACTAAAAGATTATCAATTTTCTCCCCCAACCCCCATTATCCTGCTGCCAAAGATAGCTTTTGAACAATTTTCAAAACCGTCGGGTCGAGTAGTTCGTATCAATTCTTTATAATATATATTTCGTTGGAAGTCGTAAATACCTACTCTTTTATTAGGTTTTTAATCAAATAAGGTAGTAAATTTGCCACTCCTAATTTAAATCTTACCAAATTAAACGAGTTGCGTGTTACGTGTTGCGTGTTTCCTTTGCACAACTTGCAACCAGAAACTCGCATATTACATATATTATATACATAATTAAAATCTACTTAAAGTGGCAGGAAAAACGTTATTCGACAAGATTTGGGATGCCCATGTGGTACAAGAAATCCCTGATGGCCCATCGGTTTTATACATTGACCGACATTTAATTCATGAGGTAACTAGTCCACAGGCTTTTAATGGTCTAGGCAGAAGAAATTTGAAGGTGATGCGTCCTAAACAGACAGTAGCAACACCTGACCACAATGTACCAACTATCAATCAAGATAAGCCTATTGAAGACGAGTTATCTCGGTTTCAGGTAGATACACTTACCGAGAATTGTAATAAATACGGGATTGACCTTTATGGTTTAAATACAGAATATCAAGGTGTGGTACACGTAATGGGCCCACAACTGGGCGTTACTCAACCGGGTATGACCATTGTTTGTGGAGATAGTCATACCTCTACACATGGTGCTTTTGGTTGTATTGCTTTCGGTATCGGAACCAGTGAGGTAGAAATGGTATTGGCAACACAATGTATTATGCAGCCAAAACCAAAGAAAATGAGAATCAACGTCAATGGTCAGTTGAAACCAAACGTTTCGCCAAAAGACGTCATCTTATACATCATTTCTAAAATGACTGCTGCTGGTGGTACAGGTTATTTCGTAGAATACTCTGGAAATGTTTTCCGTGAGATGTCTATGGAAGGTCGAATGACGGTTTGTAACATGAGTATTGAGATGGGTGCTAGAGGTGGTTTAATTTCTCCAGACATCAAAACATTTGAGTTTGTAGAAGGGAAAAAATATTCTCCTAAAGGAGCAGACTACGATAAGGCAATTGCAAAATGGGCTGAATTATACACTGATTCAGACGCTGTTTTCGATAGAGAAGTTGATTTTGATGCAGCAGATATTGAGCCGATGATTACTTTCGGTACAAATCCAGGAATGGGTGTAAAAATCACAGGTAAGATTCCTGAATTGAGTAGCATCGACGGTTCTGAGCAACCTTCTTTCCAAAAATCTATGAACTACATGGGTTTCCAAGCGGGAGATACGATGATTGGCAAGCAAGTCGATTATGTATTTATCGGTAGTTGTACCAATGGTCGAATTGAGGATTTAAGAGTTGTTGCTGATTATGTAAAAGGCAAACAAAAAGCAGAAAATGTAACGGCATGGATCGTTCCCGGCTCAAAAGAAGTTGAGCGACAAGCTAAAGCAGAAGGCATCGTAGAAGTGTTGGAAGCAGCAGGTTTCAAAATGCGTCAACCTGGTTGTTCTGCTTGTCTAGCAATGAACGATGACAAAATCCCTGCGGGCAAATATGCCGTTTCTACATCTAATAGAAACTTCGAAGGTCGTCAAGGGCCTGGAGCTAGAACGATGTTGGCAAGTCCATTAACGGCAGCAGCAGTAGCAGTTGCAGGTAAGGTTGTTGATCCACGGGACGTGATGGCGACGGCTTAATATTAATCTAAAATTCAAAACCAGCCAGCCTGACGGCTAGTCGGGCAGGTCTTAAATTTAAAATTTAAAAGTAACCACACAAAGTTCATACAGTCATTAGGGTTGTATCACTTTTCGATTTTGACTTTTGAATTTTACATTTTTGATTAAATATAATAATCATGGCAGTAGAAAAATTCGAACAATTAACCTCCACAGCGGTACCTTTACCGATTGAAAATGTAGATACAGACCAAATCATCCCTGCAAGATTTTTGAAGGCGACGACCAGAGAAGGGTTTGGTGATAATTTATTTAGAGATTGGAGATACGACAAAAACGACCAACCAATCGCTGATTTTGTCTTGAATAATCCAATTTATAGTGGAGCAATTCTAGTAGGTGGCAAAAACTTTGGATGTGGATCAAGTAGAGAGCATGCTGCTTGGGCAGTAGGAGGCGCAGGATTCAAAGTAGTTATTTCTAGTTTCTTTGCTGATATTTTCAAAGGAAATGCTTTGAACAACGGAATTTTACCAATCACTGTGAGCGATGAGTATTTACAAAGTATTTTTGAGACAATTGAAGCAGATCCAAAAGCGCAGTTTAAAGTTGACTTAGTCAATCAAAAATTAACGAATGTGACTAGCGGTGAAAATGCTTCTTTTGACATCAATGGTTATAAAAAAGAATGTTTATTAAATGGTTATGATGACATCGACTATTTATTAAATATCAAAGATAAGATTCAGGCTTTTGAATTAGCAAGATAAAGGGTAAAAGGTACAAAGGTATAGAGGTTTACAGGTACAAAGGCAGGCAATATGCTCCGTCTCTATACCTTTATACCTCTACACCTTTACACCTCTTAACCTTTCAACCTTTATACCTTTTCCAATGAATATCACAATTTTAGATACGACCCTTCGGGATGGCGAGCAGACTTCAGGTGTTTCTTTCACAGCTAGTGAAAAATTGCACTTGGCGAAGTTATTATTAGAGGAATTAAGGGTAGATCGAATAGAAGTTGCCTCGGCGGGAGTTTCTGAAGGAGAGAAAGAAGGTGCTAAAAAGATCATGAGTTGGGCAGCGCAAAATGGTTATCTGAATCAGGTAGAAATTTTGGGCTTCGTAGATAAAACTAGATCTTTAGATTGGATTGAAGAAGTGGGAGGTAAAGTGATTAATTTACTGTGTAAAGGTTCGGCTCGACACTGTGAAAAGCAATTGCGAAAAACGCCAGAAGAACACGTCGCTGATATTAAAGCAGTTATTGGACATGCCAAAGAAAAAGAGATTACGGTCAATGTATATCTAGAAGATTGGTCGAATGGTATGCGAACCTCTCCAGAATACGTGTTTCAAATTGTCGAAAGTTTGAAAGATTCGGGAATCAATCGGTTTATGCTGCCTGATACCTTAGGGATTCTAAATCCAGAACAGAGTTATTTATTCTCTAGAGAAATGATTCAGCGGTTTCCTCGCTTACATTTTGATTTCCATTCACACAACGATTATGATTTAGCTACGGCTAATGTATATTCTGCCATCCAAGCAGGTATGGATTGTATTCACTGTACGATGAATGGTTTGGGAGAACGTGCTGGAAATGTACCGCTTTCTAGTGTAGTGGGGGTCGTAAACGATCATTTGAAAGAACATTCGATCAATATTGACGAAAGCAAATTATTTGCGGTAAGCAAAATAGTAGAATCCTTTTCAGGTATTCGCATCCCTGGAAATAAGCCGATTATTGGTGGTTTTGTCTTTACTCAAACGAGTGGTATCCATGCCGACGGCGACAATAAGGACAATTTGTACCATAACGAATTGATGCCTTCGAGGTTTAATCGAAAGCATGAATACGCCTTGGGAAAGTTGGCAGGAAAAGCGAGTATCAAAAAGAATTTAGAGGAATTAGGTATTGAGTTGGATATTGATTCCATGAAAATGGTCACCAAGCGAATCAATGAATTAGGTGATAGAAAACAGGTAGTTACTAAAGAAGACTTACCTTATATTATATCTGATGTCTTAAAAAGTAAGCAGATTGAACAGAAAATCAAAATTAAAAATTATGCTTTATCAGTAGCCGCAGGTTTACAATCGGTTGCCACCTTGAGCATTGAAATAGCCAAAAAGACTTACGAAGAAACAGCATCTGGTGATGGACAATATGATGCATTCATGAATGCTTTGCACCGTATCTATGATAAATTAGGCAAACCCTACCCTACTTTGACGGATTATAATGTGATTATTCCTCCAGGTGGACGGACTGATGCATTGTGTCATACTACGATTACTTGGAAATTGGGTGATAAGCAGTTTAAGACCAATGGGTTGGATAGTGACCAAGCTATTGCGGCGATTAAAGCTACAATAAAGATGTTGAATGTAATTGAGTTGGACTCAACTAAAGGCAAAAAGCCTTCTAAGAATGGGGTGACAGGAATGGTTTAAGTACAGGCGACTTCAGTCGCCTTTTAAAAATCATAATCTTAAGCGATTGAAATCGCCTGTACAACCAAAAAAGGAGCGTAATAAACATTACACTCCTTATCTTTTTTGTATAAAACTGTGTTCTAAAAATGTTTGTCAGTATGAAAGAACATCAACTGACAGTGAAATACGTGTTTACAAACCAAATGTAACATAAAGAAATTTGGATGTAGGTTAATGATTTTTATTGCATGGTATCATCTGTCTCCGCCTCTCCTTTCAATTCTCTTTCCAATTCTTCCATCATTACAAAATCAATAGATTCTTGAATAGTAGGAATAATTTCAAGGACAGTATCTAATCGAGAAATCTCAATCAACTTCTTTACAGATGGATGGTCAATTCCAGTGATGACAAAAGAACCAAAACCTTTCCACAAACGATTTGCAGTAAGGATAGAACTTAAGCCAGAAGAATCAACGAATTTGACATTGGATAAATCTAAAATCAAGTTATTCACGCCTTCATTTCTATAAATAATAAATTCTGACTTCAAGACTGGTGCCATGATAGAATTTAAGTTTTCTTCATTGAGGGTGAAAATGGTATATTGTTCTTTTTTTTCTATACTAAATTTCATAATAATTAGTTTTGCAAAGGAAGTGTTTCAGTGTAATCGTAATGAATTGGTTAATAAATGTTTGTTGTATAGACTTGTTGAAAATAATAACTTTATTGTAATTAGGTGTCTAGTGGTTCAAGTCATAAATTCTTGACAGTTAAATCGGCGTCTTTTTCCGTTATGCTGCGTTATTTTTTTCTTAAAGAGCGAAAGCTATTCTCAAAAAAAATGCCTTGCCTAACGAAAAAATACACTCAATTTAACTATCAATTACTTATGACTTGAACCACTAGTGCTATTTTTAGATAGGATACATTTATCCTAAAATAATCTATTCCTTTTTCAAACAATTTACTTGCACAAAATAAGGAATAAAATTTAAAAATTATAATGTACCCGCACAAATGTAGTTAATGTGTAGTAGATAAAAAATTTTTAGTGAATAAGATTATACCGCCTATTTGTCAGTAAAAGAAAGCTAAACCTGCCAAAATGTACCGAAAATTGGGTTAAATCACAAATGGCACTATTTTTCCTATACAAAATAGCAAGTCATCAATTTTTTTCCCTACAGAAAGCATCTAATTTCCAAATATAATAGTTAGAATAAATGAGCCTTTCAATCATTAAGATTCTATAAATGCGAATAAGTCACATAATTTCAGAAAAATATAATTTTTTTTGAATAATATGAGGCAGGAGAGCGTTCAATTTTTAAGGGATTAATTAGCAAAACACCTAAGGGATAAGCAGTTATCTATAATTTATGTTAAACTAATTTTATTGTCCGTTGTTTTGTACAAAAAGATTGTTTAATATTGTTTCGGATTCTTGATATTTTGAATTGAAAATGAGCTGCTTTTTGTTCATTAATCAATGACCCTCAATTTTTGTAAACAGATATACACTACCTTATCATGAACAGAAAGTTTAGTCCAAAAGTTAAGAAAGTTATAGCCAACAGTCGGAAGGAAGCCTTACGATTGGGACATGACTATATCGGCACCGAGCATTTATTGCTTGGGATAGTAAGAGAGGGAAAGAGTTTAGCAGTGAAAGTATTTGATTCTCTTGAGGTAAACTCAGATGAGTTGATCCAAGTAATTGAAGACTCCATAGAAAAGAGACCTTCCTTAAATGCATCATTGACGATTGATAATGTACCGTTAAATAAAGATGCAGAAAGAGTATTGAAAGTGACCTTTTTAGAAGCAAAAAGATTGAAGACTGAGGAGATCAGTACAGAGCATTTGGTCCTTTCCATTTTAAAACATAGTGACAATCCAGCCTCTCAAGTTTTAGAACAATTTGAGGTAGATTACGACACTTTTAAATCAGAATTAGAATACGTGCGACACGAAGAAGATTTAGTAGATACAGACTTTATGAGCCAAGGCCCACAAGACTCAGACGATAGCTTTGAAGAAGGAGAAGGTGGAGAAATGGGTGGCCGAGGTGGCAACTACCAAAGAAAAGGCGGAACGAAATCTCGTACCCCTGTCCTAGACAACTTTGGTAGAGACATTACCAAATTAGCTGAAGAAGGCAAGTTGGACCCAATCATCGGTAGAGAAACCGAGATTGAGCGGGTGTCTCAAATTTTAAGTAGAAGAAAGAAAAACAATCCAATTCTAATTGGTGAACCGGGGGTTGGTAAAACTGCCATTGTTGAAGGTTTAGCAAGAAGAATTATTCAAAGGAAAGTTTCTCGGACTTTATTTGACAAGCGAATTGTGATGTTGGATTTAGCTGCTTTAGTAGCTGGAACTAAATATCGCGGTCAATTCGAAGAGCGAATGAAGGCGATCATGAATGAATTGGAAAAATCGAGAGATGTAATCCTTTTCATTGATGAAATCCACACCATTGTAGGTGCGGGTGGCGCAACAGGTTCTTTGGATGCATCCAATATTTTCAAACCAGCCTTGGCAAGAGGTGAGTTACAATGTATTGGTGCCTCTACCCTAGACGAATATCGTCAGCACATCGAAAAAGATGGTGCTTTGGATAGACGTTTCCAAAAAGTATTGGTAGAACCGCCAAGTCCAGAAGAGGCTGTACATATTTTGCAAAATATCAAGCCGAAGTACGAAGAGTTTCACAATGTGATTTACTCTGACAAGGCGATTGAAAATTGTGTAAGCTTAAGTAATCGATACATCAGTGATCGTTTCTTACCAGATAAGGCGATTGATGTATTAGATGAAGTAGGTGCAAGAGTACACTTGAAGAATATTCATGTACCAAAGCACATCGAAGAGTTTGAAAAAGAGATTGAAAAAATCAAGGAAGATAAAAATCAAGCCGTTAAAGATCAACAGTACGAAAGAGCTGCAGATTTACGAGATGATGAGTCAAAATTGATTCGACAATTAGAAATTGCAAAAATAGATTGGGAAGAAGATTCTAAATCTAAAAAATATCCTGTAACAGAAGAAGATATTGCAGAAGTGGTATCTATGATGACAGGAATTCCTGTGAAGAAAGTTGCACAAAACGAGAGTAAGAAACTTGTTAAGATGGGCGACGACATCAAGCAGATGGTCATCGGACAGGATGATGCAATTGTGAAGATTAGTAAAGCAATTCAGCGAAACCGTGTTGGATTAAAAGATCCATCTAAGCCAATTGGTTCTTTCATTTTCTTAGGACCAACTGGTGTCGGTAAAACAGAATTAGCTAAAGCTTTAGCAAAATATATATTCGACTCAGAAGATGCTTTGATTAGAATCGACATGAGTGAATACATGGAAAAATTCTCCATCAGTAGATTGGTTGGAGCGCCTCCTGGATACGTAGGTTATGAAGAAGGTGGTCAACTAACGGAAAAAGTTAGAAGAAAGCCTTATTCTGTTATCTTATTGGATGAAATCGAAAAGGCACACCCTGATGTGTTCAATATCTTATTACAAGTATTGGATGATGGTCAGTTGACGGATGGTTTGGGTAGAAAAGTAGATTTCAAAAATACCATGATTATTATGACTTCAAATATTGGCGCACGTCAATTGAAGGACTTTGGTCAAGGGGTTGGTTTCCAAACGAATGCTAGAAACAATCAAGCAGACGAGCATGCAAAAGGCGTGATCGAAAGTGCTTTAAAGCGTACTTTCTCGCCAGAATTTTTGAATAGAATTGATGACGTTGTTGTTTTCAACAGCTTGACGCAAGAAGATATTTTCAAGATTATCGAAATTGCCTTGAAAGACGTTACTAAACGTTTGAAAGGGATGGAGTATTCTTTAGAATTGTCTGATGATGCTAAAAAGTTTGTGGCAGAAAAAGGATTTGATCCTCAATTTGGAGCAAGGCCATTGCATAGAGCGATTCAAAAATATTTGGAAGATCCACTTGCTGAGTTCATTTTAAATAATAACCCTGCAGAAGGCAGTGCTTTAAAAGCAGAGATGACGAAAGAAGAGGATGGTATTAAAATTACGTTAGCTAAAAAAGTGAAGAATGCACAGAAAAAGTAAATCATCTCAACGGATGACACATTTCAATGCATTGTTACTTAATAATTTAGAAAGTAAATCGCTCTTGCTAGGAGCTTGCGAGCGACTTAGTTAAATAAAAAATTGGCTGAATCAATAAGTATTTTATTGGTTCAGCCTTTTTATTTTTGGTAAACTGGATAATTCCATTACTTTTACCAAGAATTGTTAGCAAGGCGGGAACTTTTATCGCCTGAAAACGCTTAATT
>CALDTJ010000559.1 GCA_937924145.1 uncultured Saprospiraceae bacterium | reverse complement strand
ATGGCTGCTTTGATGGGATAACTTATCCTTCTAATTAATTGACTATCAATCTATTTCAAATTTCACTGCCATTAAAAAATCAATATCAATTCGTCCCCATTTTTATAACTTTCATTTTTGCTGCTTTCAATTGCTTTACCTTCGTTTTTTTACGTCTTTAATCTTTTGTTCTACTTTAGATTTAGTGCGGCTCAAGATACCAACTTTTGCGCCTGCTTTAGCTAAACCTTCCGCCATCGCACCACCTAAAACTTCTGCTCCACCTGTAATGATGGCAACTTTTCCTTTTAAATTAAATATTGATAATGGTTCTTATTACAAAAATCTATTGATGCCAGCAAAGGTAGCTTTTTTTATATTTTAAAGATTACCTGGTTTTCTTTTATTTTGGTACATTGTAAAATATTCAATTTCCTTTAAAAGATGTTCATTTAATATGATGAAAAAAAGTGAATTTTCAGACCCCTTTCAAAAAGTCCGTCTAGACCAAGGACATAGCCAAGTCAATGACCAAAATGATCCTGTTACGATGCTGCTTCGTTTAGCCGATGTTAGAAAATGCGCAAAGAACTGGCAGACATTTACCTCTGCTGCTCAACCTGGTAGGATTGTAGTACCATCGGAAGTCAATATTCGGGAGGTTCGCCAAATTCCTTTTGAGTTGGACCCTCCGTTGCATACCAAATATCGAGATTTGGTAGAAGAGTGGTTCAAACGCCCCCAACATCCAGAATATGAAGCCCAATTAGTTGCCATAGTTAATACCATTATTGAGCAAGCATTGACTAAAGAGCGTTTTGAAGTCGTAGAAGATTTTGCCCTACCATTACAATCAAAGGCACTCACCTTATTGTTGAATATCCCACAAGCTGCGGCAGACACTTGGATAAAATGGGGCGTACACGTTTTTCGAAGTGAAGAAACTGCGTTAGATGGGGATAAAGCAGCCATTTTATATGATTACATCGATGAACAAATTGAGCAAGCTATTGCTACTCCTAGTGATGATTTATATACCTTATTATTGAATGCAGAAGTTGACGGAAAAAAATTAACAAAGGAAGAAATAAAAGGAGTCATGATTCTGACCTTTGCTGGCGGACGAGATACCATCATCAATTATGTTACGAATACCTTAGCCTACTTAGCTGAGCATCCAGCAGCATTAGAGCGATTGAAAAACGAACCTAAAATTGCTGGAAGAGTTGTCGAAGAACTGGTCCGCTATTTTTCTCCTTTGACGCATATAGGAAGAGTAGTCACCGAAGATACCCATGTATGTGAGCACGCTATAAAAGCCGATAGTCGAGTTTCCCTTTGTTGGGCATCTGCCAATAGAGATGCTTCTGTTTTTAAAGAACCCAATAAAATTGACCTTGATCGTAAAAGAAATCCTCATGTGGCTTTCGGATTTGGTCATCACAAATGCTTAGGTGCTCATCATGCTCGTCAGATTATGAAAGTTTTATTGTTGGCTTTAGCCAATAAGGTACGAGCAATTGAAATCCAAGACGCTAAAGAAAATATAGAAGAATGGGGACAGTTTGAGCGAAAAGTGGGTTTTGATAGACTAGAAGTTCGGTTCCTTGGGCGTTAATTTAGAAAGCCCTTCCAGTACTCAAAGTTCTGGAAGGGCTTTTTAACTGCAAAGGCGTTTTATCCACTAAAAGAAAACATCACACCAATCACAATCGCCAATACTATCAACGAAGCAATCACATCCCATTGATTGTAACTCGCTTTATTGGCTGCCTTATCCTCATCGGACACGGTAGCGAAAGTTAAGCCCTCCAATTGTGCCATAGATGGTCGCTCTGTTGCCAGACTGACAAGTACTGCGGTGGCTATACAAATAGCAAAAAGGATAATGCTGAAATTTAGAAAGTTCATCGCTCCAAATGAATGGAAAAAACTTCCAGGGGTTAAAGAACCAAGATTTAATTCAGTCGCTAATCTAATGACAGCAATTATAAAACCTACATATAACGTTGCCAATGAGCCTTTTGCATTGATCCTTGAAAAGAAAATACCTAGTAAGAAAACGGCGGTAATGGGAGGCGCAATATAAGATTGAACGGATTGTAAATATTCATACAAAACACCATCAGCAATCATTTGAATAACAGGCACCCAAATTAGTCCTAAAATGACGACTACCAAAGTAGCTATCCGACCGACATTTAATAATTGTTGCTCTGGGGCGTTTGGCTTTAGTTTTTTATAGATATCTAATGTAAATAAAGTCGAACATGAATTGAAAACGGAAGCTAAAGAACTCATCAATGCTGCCATTAAGCCTGCTGCTACCAAACCTCGTAAGCCTGCTGGCAATAAGTTCGTCATTAAGGCAGGAAATGCTTGATCGGGTGTATCCCATTCTAACTTTCCTTGTTGCTTTAAAGCTAAAGCCACTACCCCTGGAATCAAGAAAAGAAATACGGGTAACAACTTTAGAAAACCACCAAAAATAGATCCTCTTCTACCCTCTTGAATATTTCTTGCGGTCAGTACTCTTTGGACAATATATTGGTCCGTACACCAATACCAAATACCAACAATCGTACTTGAAATCAAGAGACTTATCCATGGGAAATCGGGGTCTGTTTGAGGTCGCCACATATTCATATATTCTGGGCCAACTATCGCTTTCAATTCATTCCATCCACCTACTGCATCTAAGCCCATCATGGTCAAAGTTCCTGCTCCTGCAATCAAAACCATCGCCTGCAAAGCCTCGGTGTAAACGACTGCTCTCATCCCACCTAAAACGGTATAAATACCTGTTAAAACGACCGTTGCTATCGCTCCAACCATGAAAGGAATCCCCAATAATGTAGAGATGACAATCCCTCCAGCATAGATAGTTACGGATACTTTCGTCAATACATAAGCGGCTAAGGAAAAAATAGATAAGAACCAACGAGATTTGGAATCGTAGCGTTTTTCTAGGAACTCGGGCATGGTAAACACACCTGATCGAGCATAAAATGGCAAGAATACCCAACCCAACATCAAGACAATCCAAGCGTGCAATTCATAGATCAAGAGGGGAAACTTGTCTCCTGCTCCCGATCCTGCTAAACCTACGACGTGCTCCGATCCAATATTGGAAGCAAAAATAGAGGCTCCGACCACAAACCAACCTACATCTCTACCTGCTAAAAAATAGTCTTCTGTATCTCTATTTTTTTGTAAAATGACCCACCAAGCAATGCCCAATAAGACCAAAAAATAAAGTCCAATCACAATCCAATCTAAGGTTTCTAAACTTTGCATTTCGTTTTGTTTAATTATTTTGGCGAAAGGTAGTATATTTTTTATATTTTTTTCGAATTTTTAATAAAACTAAATCATTTGGATGTATTTCCTATTAAAATATCTTCGGAAATACTCACAGTAAATGCTCTAACATATACCCCAGAATTGGTCGGCACTTCTCCTCACAAGGTGGATAAAAATGTCCATGCTTTCGAATGGCTGATTTCGGAGATTTTCCCCACCAAAATTCAGCCAAGGCAATAGGTTTAAATTGATGTGAAAAAGCATATTGCAATAGTTTTGGTGCGGCACATTCTCCTGCACCACTTACGGGTTTGGCATTTTGAAAAATGGCTCTTAGGCTTTTGTAGTTACCTGTATGATTTAAGAATTGGTAGGATTCAAAGAGTTGCTGTTGTAGTCCATGAGATTTCTTTTTTCGTTGTTCTTTTAATAAATTAATTGCTTGACTACATTCTTCTAAATTGGCAATATATTGATCTAATTCCAACTTCCATTGCTTGCTCACTTTTTTTAAGGCTTGTCTATCTCTCGTACTTGCTCTATTCAATTCGATATTTAGTAAGTTGAACTGCTCAGGAGACTGTTCCTTTTTTGCTACTGTCCGTTGTTGATCTCGGAGTGTTTTCCTTTGCTTCATTTCTTGTTTTAAAGCGGCTATTTCCTGTTTGGCTTTCAGTTTTTTATCTTGCAATAATAACTTGGCAGTCAACCAATTAGGAGATTTTTCAAGTAATTTTATTTGTTGATTAATTTCGTTCAACTCTGCCATGCCCACATTAAGAAAACTGTTATCAGCAAGCGAATCAAAAACAGGTGGGACGAATTTCTGGTGATGGTTTTTATTGGCTAATTTGCCTGAAAAGGCTGCTAAATATCCTAATTCATTGTCTTGATTTCGAACGACTAATACACCAAACATTTTACCAATTCTCAAACTACCTGCTGGTTGGTTTAAGCCAAAATCATAGTCCCAATCAATTGGATTTTTTAGATACTCTTGTAGTTCATAAACCGCCACCTTGCATAAACTATGCGGTTTTTCAAGGAAGGGAGAAGGGAATTTTTCTGGAATCCAGTAATCGGCAATGTCAGATTTAAAAGGTATGAAACAATTATTTGACAACTTAAAAATTTAAGAAATTAAAGGAATTGACTTAATAGCAGCAAAAGTACAATTTTTAGAAATGAACTTTATTTGTATGGTTTCCAAATAAAGGCTTGAATTAAGCTGTTTTTTGAACCACAAAAGATACAAAAGGACACAAAAGGAATTCATGAGATTATATTTTTTCTTTTATTTGAGAAAACTCCTCTAAAAATGTTCAATTCTTTCTCATTTATAGAGAAGTCTCCTCAAATTTGAAGACTTCGTACAGGTATATAAGTGAACCCTTTCTCCAAATAAAAGACCTTCCAAAACTTAAAGTTCTGGAAGGTCTACAAGCATATCTAGACAATATATAATCGTAACTAATTAGACTTATTTTTTCACCATTCAGGCATTTGAGTGCATTTAAGTTGGGTTCTAAATGAACTTCAATAACTATATGGTAACAAAAATGAGTGGTAAGTCTAGTTCGTTAAAGTTGCCTATAATCACTACAAATCAATCTCCGTATCAAATCGGAAGGTCTCCTCATCTGCTCCTTTAGAAGCGAAATAATCCGTCCAAAACTCAGCAGCTTTAGTGATTTTTCCATCATTTTGCTTATCAACTGGATAAACTACAAAGATGTCTAAATCGGACACATCCTCAGGGTCGCAAGTTGCATCAATTCGGCTAGGCCAATCTTTGCTACTGCTTTTACCATGAAAGTTCGCAATAGAGCTATTCTCTAGCATGTCTGAATAGATCAACACGATTTTTTGATTGGCATCACTTTTATTCAATTTTTTCATCCCTTTGCAAATAGGCTCAATCAAGTGTGAACTTTTCAATTCTTTACCAGTATATTTTTCATTAATTTCCGTTAAGGAATTCAATAACTGAGTTTTGAATTTATCAATATCCTTTTGTCGCAAAAATTTATTGGACTCAAACTCAGATTTCCCTTCTTTCAGTTTAACCGTTTTGCTACGTGCTGATGTCAAATCGTAAAGTGGAAAAATTTTCACTTTCCCAAAATTTGAACTTCCATTCTCTCCTACATTTAGCAATTCTGCGTAATTATCAAGGTCCGCTTCTATTTGTTGAGTATAATCCTGTCCTTCTGTAAAATCTAAATAAATATATAGTTCAGTTTCTTTAGGTGGTGAAGTATTGCACCCTAAGGTGAATAAAAATAAGCTCATTAAAAGCATTAAGTTTTTCATGTTTTATTGGTTTTTAAGTTTAAAATTGTTCATCAATATAGCGTTGAGTTGCGGGTTGGGACTTTCCAATTAGGACAGAAAGCACTCTTTAAAAGCATAAAAACGTAAATTTCACCTTGCTTTTAAGTTTAATTAGCCAACTCGCTATCTCGTTCCGCTTGTTGAGCGGAATAACCCGCAACTCGAATTAATTAGGATCTAATTCTGCTACTGTAGCAAAATGTAGATTTAAATTAGGCACTGCATCTTTCCAGCTATTTGGAGATCGTCGATCCTTTCGCTGACTAATATTGGCTGATCGGTATTTGCCGATAGCTATATGGTAGCAGGATTCAATAATCTCCTCTAGTGCTGCAAAGGAATTCAACAATTCGTCGTAACGCTGTACATATTCGCTATGCTGAGCAATCAATGTATTTTTTTTGTTATTCAATCCAGCTTTTCCTTTTTCAAAAGTATCATGAACAACCTTTAAAGCCTCATTCTTTTGAGCAGCCAAAGCTGTTTTTTCTTTATTCAATGCATCGTTTTCTTTATTAAAAACGGTTTTAGCTTTTTGATAATCATCATAAATATGCTCCAATTCATAGCTTTCATCATGTCGAAAATAAGCAGCTAAAACACCAATAATAAAGAGGATCAAATTCAAACAAGTAAAAATAATTATGTTCAAATCATTCGGTGCTTGTCCCATTGCTTCTGCTAAAACAGAAGTACGGAAAATAGAAATTCCAAAATTGAAAATCCCAAAAATTGCGATACACAATATCGCAAAATAGGTGTACTCTTTCTTCTCTTTTCGCTGCTTCACAAATACGCCCGTAAAGTGCGCCAATACTGGAATAGCAATGGCTAAACTACTTGCCATAATCATCGTGATAAAGAAAGCCTCTCCAAATTTTTGGAATATCTGCAAGTTCAGTGGCACTTCCGCCAATCCTATTCCTAGTAATAACAAAAAGTAAAGAAATCCACTTTTAAAATGAATAAGTGGATGATTTCTACCTGTTTTACTTTGAATATGCTGCAAATCTTGCCGAACTTCTCGGTATTCTCTTTCTGCGGTGTGTACTTTTTCTGCCAAATCATGTTCTCTATCTCTATACGCTCGGTCGATTTCGTTGATTTCGGCAGTACGTTTTTGGTTTAATGCTTCCAATTCTTTCGTATAGGCAGCATCTCCATCTTGCTCTAAATCTGCTAATTTTTGAGCATATACCTTTGCCGCTAAATGTGGTCCATCTAGATAAGGTTTTCCATTTTTACGACATTCTGCCAATAGCTTTCGGTATTCATTTCTGAGTAGTCCTTCATTGGGACTTACCTGCGAATCATCATGAGCGGGAATATTCAAAAAACCGTCCTTTTCTCCTAAAGTGATCGCTTCTTTTTCTAAATGGGCATGAACTGATAAATAATTCTTTTTTGCATTGCTAACTAGTTCTGAAATTAGTCTTGGTGGACTTTCTGAATTCAATTTTGCTGCTTTCATTTGTTTTGCATTTTTTAAAGCTATACTAGTCTTTTGACTGTGGTAGCTTTTGGTTTAAAATTGTTTTATTTGGTCATAAGTATAATAGTGTCATAGGCTTTCAGAGGGTGAAAGCTAACAAACACACTTATTATAACTTATTGATATTTAGCTATTTGTAATCAGATAAAAATAATTCCTACTGTTTAGAATGGGCTTTAAAAAATTATAATAAAATCATTCATTTGAATAGAAGGTATCTTTTTTCTTACACCACAATATTAGTGTTTTAATCGGTTAAATTCGACTTTATTCGATAAGTACTTGTAATTTATAGATTTTCCAAGGAGGTTGGCAGATGATGAGTTTTCAGTACAATACTTAACCAGTCATACTTATTAGCATTTAGACATTTAAGAGCATTTAGAGTGCGACTAAAATGAACTTAAATACCTATATAGTAGAAGAAAATTTGGTGTTTTAGGCGAATGAATAGTTATGCTGATTTTTAGAATAATTATCACATTGTCATTTGTCGAAAGGTTATCCCAAGCATTTTTTGAGCATCCAACACTTTTTGCATTTCACCAGGAATAATCAAAGCTATGGAGTCCCCTGATTTACCACCTCGAGCCGTCCTACCACTTCTATGCGTATAATAATCCAATTGATCTGGCATTTGATGATGCAGCACAAAAGTTAGATTATTGACATCTATCCCTCTCGCAAAAACGTCCGTAGATACCAAAAACTGAATCCTTTCCTTTTTGAAAGCTCGCATGACCTTATCTCGTTCTTTCTGTTTCATATCTCCTTCTAAGGCTCCAACTGTAAAACCTGCGGCTTGTAATTCTTCTGTTAATTTTTGAGTGCCTGCTTTAGTTCTACAAAAAATCACCCCTCGCTCCTTTTTTCTCTTGTTGAGAATGCGCTTTATTAGATTTGATTTATCCTTAATTCTTGTATTGATAAAATAATGCGAGATGTTCTCATTGACCTTCGAATGTTTGTTGACCTCCACTCGGATGACATCTGGTGACATATAAGTCTTGACAATCTGTTTAATTTCTGATCTCATCGTAGCAGAAAACAACCATGTATTTCGCTCAGTTGACGTATTGTATTTTAAAATATTATTCAAATCTTCTTTGAACCCCATGCTCAACATTTCATCCGCTTCGTCTAAGATTAAAGTTTTTACAGTACCAATATCCACAGATCTGCGCTTGATTAAATCTAGTAATCGACCTGGTGTAGCGACCACAATATGCGTCGGTCTTCTCAATGCCCTCATTTGTCGTTCTATCCGCTCTCCACCATAGACCCCTTCTACGTAAATCGGCACCTCTATATATTTGGTATATTTAAATAATTGCTTTTTTATTTGTTGTACTAATTCCCTTGTTGGCGCAATAATTAGCCCTTGAACCTCTGGTTTACTAGGGTCAATTGTTGCCAAAATAGGTAAGCCAAAAGCAGCCGTTTTCCCCGTTCCTGTTTGTGCTAAACCGATTAAATCTGTCTTTACCCCCAAAAGTTTAGGGATCACCACTTCTTGAATCTCCGTTGGATCTATAATATTCAGTTCTTTTAATGCTTTGATATAAGCCTCGCCTATTCCTAATTTAGCAAACGTTGTCATAATTCTTTATTTTGGAACAAAGGTAGTTGTTCTTTTAGAATTGGTGGGATTG
>CALDTJ010000558.1 GCA_937924145.1 uncultured Saprospiraceae bacterium | reverse complement strand
TTCCAGCGCCTATTACCATCACCTATTTTACAACCTATTGTTCTTACGGTCTGATAAATGAAGAAAAAGAGGTCTGGAAAACTGCCTTTTTCAACAGCTTTCCAGCGCCTATTACCATCACCTATTTTACAACCTATTGTTCTTATGGTCTGGTAGTTGAGGAAAAGAGGTCTGGAAAACTGCCCTTTTTGTAGCTTTCCAGTGCCTATTCCCATCACCTATTTTACAACCTATTTTTCTTGTGGTCTGATAAATGAAGAAAAAGAGGTCTGGAAAACTGCCTTTTTTGCAGCTTTCCAGTGCCTATTACCATCACCTATTTTACAACCTATTGTTCTTGATAACTGAATCGCCTTTGCTTTTCAGTCACGTTTCCTTGTTTTGGTCTTTTGAATATTGAGTACCTTAAAATTATCTTAGTAAAATCAGGGTGATTCGTTTTCAATCACCCTGATTATCGACGGTCTTACTTGTTTATTAAAATCATCTTGCGAACAATCTTTTCATTCGCAGTTTCTAGTGAGTAATACATTAAACCTAGTGTTGGCAAATCTGCTCTTTCAACGGTGATACTATGTGTACCTTGAGCGTAGTTTCCTGCAAATTGTTGTAGGACCTTTCCTCGTACATCAAAGATGGTTAAAGTCGCTTGCTGTTGACTTGGTAAAGTGAATTGAATCGTCGTTTGTGTACTAAAAGGATTTGGTTGGTTTTGCGCCAATTCTAATCCTTTAACAATTGGTGTTTGATTATTGAAGTTTAATTTTAAATCAAAGATTTCTTCGTCGGTATTATAAGCTTGTGGTGTTAAACCTCCATTACTTAAAGTTAAAACCTCACTTAATTTTCCAGCTTTTTTAGCTTTGAACTTTACCGTAAATAAAGCTGCGCCATCTGCTACATCAACTCCCTCTACCTCATCCCAACTTGCTTTTATCTGACCTCTATTCAATTGTGCTAATCCAAAGTTATTATCTGTCAAACTTTCAATTACACCCTTTTCAATTGATTGATAATCAACTACTTTAGCGTCAAATAGTAATTCAAATTGGTACCCTAAGACTGCGGCAAAATTGTTGGCTTTGAAAGCTACTGTTACTACTTCACCAGCAGTGAATTCTTGATTTTCTAAGTCGAAGAATAAATCACTGTTTGCATTTCTGCTTTCACCACTTGTGAAACCATTTGACTGTGCAGAGTAATCAACGTCTCCTACTTTGATCGCCATGAAATCAATTTGTAACTTATCTTCTAAATCAGCCGATACTACTGCAATCTCTGGGAAGTCTTCATTTAAAGGATTTTTTCCTTCTTCAAATTGATGATCTGCTGGTACAAATCTCCAAGATTCGTTATTTGGAAAATCTTCTTTTAATCCTAGAATTAATTTTCTAGTATGAATTAAATCCAAAGTCGAAACAGAACCAGATTGGTCTACATCTGCTGCGATATATTTATAAGGAGAATCAAATCTTTCTGAATTCAATAAATGCTTTCTGATTTTGATAATATCTAAGGTAGATACTCCATTTTTAGGCTCGATATTTTTTGATGGGATCAAAGCATAATCTAAGTTTCCATCTAATTGCTCGTAGTTGAACTGTCCATCGTTTTGGGTCATATATGGATCACGATCAGCTGTAATCTGTACGCTAACGTCACTTACCGCATCTCCCATTTCAGTTGTAATCTTTCCTGCTAAAGCAACTTGCCCATCAGGATTTACATTACCACCACAAGCATTTGAATTGTCTTGGACATCAACCGTCGTGATACAAAAATCTCCATTCCCGTTGGCATCCAATACCCATACTTCTACCTGCTGCGTTCCTAAATCATCACAAGTGAAAGTGATATTAGAAGTTCCTGGTGCCGTATTCATATTTGGATCATACTTTCTGATTCTGTATTGTAAATCCGACTCAGGAGTACAATTATCAAAACTTTTAGCATTCAAGTCTATTGCCCACAATTCTACGCTTGCTGGATTACCATTTGTACCCGCTTTCATGGTTACAGCTAAGCCATCAATACAGATTGGTGTTGGCTTTTTAGCATCTCTCACGGTAATCTTCACATCTCTAGTGACGTTGTTTCCACATCCATCCGTTGCAATGTATTTCATGTCATATACACCAGGCATCACATTGGTAAATGGTCCGAAACCACTACCTAGTGCGCCTTGTGCTGTAACTGTCGCATTCGGACTGCAATCCGAAACACCTACATTTGGAATATTTACTGTACCTCCACACCCTTCGTCTAACATATCTACTGTAAAATCAGTAGGTTCATTCGCGAATGTTGGATCAGTATTATCATTTACTTTAATAACTTGCTCGTACTCGTAGCGACCTTGGTTACTACCAGAGTTCACATCATATTGACACCAGTCGATCACGGTCCATGTTCTTAAAATCTTAAAACATGCTGGTGCTTCGATGTCTAAAACTAAATCTTCGTAGTTTGTTGCCACTAATGCACAACCATTATCGCCTGTGAAAGTAGGCTCGCCAAATTCGGCTGGTAAATCATCTGGATCTAAGGATGCAGATGCAATACACTGCATAGATTCGTAATCTTTTGGCCAAATAATTTGGTTATTATTGGCATTCCAAGGCGTCGCATTGATGACGGTGATGGTTTGAGAACATGCCTCTACTCCACCGTTGCTGCCCATTGCTGTCCAAGTTCTGGTGATTGTTCCTTGTCCACAGTTGTCTAAATCTGAGGTAGAAGATTCTACAATGTCAAATCCACAGTTATCATAAACTTGAGGTTGACCGAATTGACTTAAGTCGCTATAGTCTGATTCACAGTCGATTGTCTGATCGGCTGGACATACGATACTTGGTGCTACTTTGTCTTGGATAGAGACATTTACCATACAACTATTCGCATTGCCGTGACAATCCGTTGCTTGTAATTCTACCATTACTTCGGTATCTGTACAGGCGAATTTCACACTCAATCCAAAATCAGCATCTCCTACTCTTCTGACTAATAATTTGTCTAAACAACAGTTATCATAAGTACCACCGTCAAAACTTGTCGCAAAAACGGTTGCTGTTCCATCTGCTGTCAAAGACACCACTGTTTCGTCATTACAAACAACTGTTGGTGCGTCATCATCAATGACTGTTAATTTTACTGGCTTTTCTGCTTTATTTCCACATGCATCCGTTGCCTCATATACAATTGTATGAACACCAACTGGCACATTTAATAAAACACCGCCGTTATTATTTATGGTATTAAAGCGAGAAGTGATGCTTACTGAAATATCATTAGAACAAGCATCTGTAATAGTTGCTGGTAATAATGGTACATTCGCAAAACAATCCACCGTTTGAGTACCTACTGTTAAATCTGCTGGTACAGTAATGGTTGGTGGCGTTTCATCTTCTACTTTTATAATTTGAATGGCATTTTGAACTTCACTAGTACACCAGTTTAATACGGTCCACTTTCTCAAAATCTTATAAGATCCGCTACAAGCATCAATAATTTGATCTTCGAAATCTGCATTTAATTTGCAAATATCACCGCTAACACCCGTAATTGGTTTTCCGTTGATTGTTGGATAACCTGTAAATTCTGGGTTGGTCTTATTAGCATCTGCACTTACAGCTACACAAGAAATTGCTGCATCTGAAATGCCATCTCTGTTCGCTGGAAATAATACGGAATTAGTGCTTGGGCGAGTAATACTGATTGTTTGAGAACACTGACTCTTATTACCGTGTAGATCTGTAGCTGTCCAAATTCTAGTGATTTTTCCTATTGGGTTACCACAGTCTAAATCTGTGTAAACATCTTCATAAGTGACCGCAGTTCCTGATCCACAATCGGTTACAGATGCTTGACCTGTGACAGATGGGTCGGTTGATTCGGTACATGGAATTGAAATATCGCTAGGACAAACTAACCTTGGTGCAATCTTATCTTGTAAATTGATCGTTGCCCAACAGTTATTTCCGGTTGCCCAATGCTTTACTTTTACCGTAAGCGTTCTACCTACATATTCATAAGGAATGGTTGGACTGGTTGGAATAACATTTAAGTTTTCGTCCATTACGTCGATTACAAAAGCTTGTGGTCCATTCGGAGAACAAGTGTAAGAATTGTCGCCGTCTTCTAAGATTTGATCGTATCGAATTGTTACGCTACATCCGTTTCCTACTGAAACATTCAAGTTGTCATTACAGACCATGGTACAATACGCATTCTCATATTGAGCGTGTGCCGTATTGTAGCTAAGTAATAAACTTAACATTAAAATTGTTAAGAAAATCGTTTTCCAAATAACCTCATTAGAACCAACTACAGCTTGAGGAATTTGCCTTGCCGTTACTTTACTTTTCTGACCGTTTTTTAAAGGTGTAAAAGGTTTGTTCATTGTTAAAAAAATTTACCAAATGGATTTGATGATTTAATAAAACTCAGTTTGATTTTAATGTGTTTGTGTTTGTTAAACTGAGCGATCGGTTTTGGGAGAAAAGTACCATCAAATCGTAGGTTGAGGCATTGTTCTTCCCCGTCTCTTAGTGGTGATTAGTCACTAAAAAACATTTCTTTTCCAATTGAATATCAGTCGTTTAGACTAACAAACAAGCGGAATGTCCATTTAAAATAACAAATTGGTTTATAGTGAATGATGAACGATAAATGATGAACGATGAATCGCTAATTTTGCGGTAATCGATGCTCATTTTCAGTTCAGGACATCACTAATTTTTTTTGTGGATAGTAATAACCAGTGTAGGAAAATTTTTCTTGGCGAGACTTGAGTTTTGGTTAAATGATTGTAAAGACTCTGCTAAGATAATTTGACTACTTTGTTGTGTCCTAAAACAATGTATTTGGAAATTTATAACGGGTGGAAAACCCAAGGGAAAGAAGGTTAATCTAAAATTAAAAATTCAAAATTTAATTCCGATAGCTATCGGGAAAAGTGACAAGCACTAGGGGGTAAATTCTGAGTTTTGGTAGATTAGTTTCTTCCGAAATTAATAAGGGAAAGTGAAAAAAGATGTTTTTCTTCGTAGGATATTGGCTAGGCCAATATAGTTTTTTTCAATCAATTCCGTACTAATTTCTGCGTTTTCCGAAGGCATACGAGTTGTTGATTATTAGTTAATTGATGATTAATTATTTGTTGATTAGACTAATAACTGATGAATCAAAAAACGAATTTTCTACAGTTTCGCAAATAGGAAAACCTAGCTAAAATTTAGCCGATTGAGAGAATGCTGCCTTGTTATATTGAATTTAATTTTTTCTGAGGAATCAGAAAATAGGTATGGCTGTTTTTGTAAAGTGTTAATGTTCATGGATGTCAGTTTTTGGAAAACTTTCAAAAGAGATTAATTTCTAAAAGTTCCTTAAAAAAATTTGTGTTGTGTTGTTTTTCTGACGAGGCTGTTCACACCTCTGGGATAATTTGTTGATGCAAATCTATATCATAAAAACCATTCATGCAAATCTTTTTTTCATTTTATTTCAAAATAGGTATAAAAAATGATAATATGTAAGTTATTGGCAGTTTGGACTTAAATTATTGATTATTAATTACTTATAATTTTCTAATTAGAATTAAAACCTAGTGTTTATTGGTATTTTATAATCGTAATATTTTTTTAAAATTTTATAGAAATATTTTTACAGTAGCTCTATTTAGCTATCTTTTAATGCTGCTCTAAATTTATTAGTTACCAAAAGTAGTTCACTTAAGGTACTTTTGACCACCAATCCATTTTTATTAGTTACCAAAAGTAAGTATATTTGATAAAAATATAGATAGCATGAACCCATTTTTTATTGGAAGAACCGAAGAAATCTCAATTCTAGAAAGCGCTTTGTCGTCAAGAGAGGCAGAAATGATTGCGGTAATTGGTCGAAGAAGAGTAGGAAAAACCTATTTAGTAGAATCTGTTTATCAAGAAAAAATTATATTTCAATTAACAGGACTACAACATACCAGCAAAGCAGATCAATTGGATAATTTTATTATTCAATTAAATAAGAAAGTACAATCAAAAATACCTTTGGAAAAGCCTAAAAGTTGGTTACGGGCTTTTGCTATGCTTACCACCTATTTAGAAGATCAGATTGGTAACGAAAAACAAGTAGTATTTTTAGATGAGTTACCTTGGTTAGCAACTCACAAATCAGGCTTTTTAACAGGGTTGAGTTATTTCTGGAATAGTTGGGCGGTCAAAAAAAATATTGTTTTAGTTGTTTGTGGATCTGCGGCCTCTTGGATGATCCAAAAAGTAATCAACAATAAGGGAGGACTTTATAACAGGTTGACTAAAAGAATCTTTTTAGCTCCTTTTTCATTATCCGAAACCGAAACCTACTTTAAGGCCCAAGGGTTCGATTTTACTAGGTATCAGATCACTCAACTATATTTGGCGTTAGGTGGTATCCCTCATCACTTGAAAGAAGTTCAGAAAGGTAAGACAGCTATTCAGAATATTAATCGTATTTGTTTTTCTAAAAATGGCTTGCTCCGAGATGAATTTTCCAGACTCTACCCTGCCCTATTTGCGCATGCAGAAAATCACATAGCTATCATTCGTGCTTTAGCAACTAAACAAAAAGGATTAACTCGTAGTGAAATAATAACCCTTTCAAAAATTCCTAATGGCAGTGGTGTAACTAGAACGTTAGAAGAGTTAGAATACTCAGGGTTCATTTCCACCTATCGCCCTTTTAATAAAAAGAAAAAAAACAAACTCTACCGTTTAACAGACGAATATTCTCTATTTTATTTAAAATTTATAGAAGGAAAGGTTTATGAAGGTACGGATATTTGGAATCATCTGAGCCAAACTCAAACTTACAAATCATGGAGTGGCTATGCTTTCGAGAGTATTTGTTTAAAACATATTCCACAAATCAAAAAGTCTTTAGATATAGCGGGTATTTATTCCCTTTCTTCTTCTTTTTATCAGAAAGGAACTACTGAACAAAAAGGTACTCAAATAGATTTATTGATTGATCGGAATGATGGTGCTATCAATTTATTTGAAATTAAGTTTTATACAGACCCTTTTACAGTCAGCAAACAATATGCGGAAGAATTGCGCCAAAAGCGAAGTATTTTTAAATCAATTACCAAAACTAAAAAGCAGATTTTCTATGTGCTAATTGCTGCACAGGGCGTTATTGCCAATGCACACAGTCAGGAAATTTTTGGGCAGGTTTTGACTTTAGATGATTTGTTTAGAGAGCTTTAACAACAAAAAAGCCCCCCCAACACTTGTAGTGCGGAGAGGCCATCCCAAAAACCGATTTAAGTATATATTTTGACAGGATTATAGGGGATTCCTATTCTACCTATTTTCATTTGGACTTTAAATTTGCATGTACTTAAATCCAAGCTTTGAGGACTGAGTTTCTTAATTTATTTACTTACTTTTCTACTATCTCTTTTAAGTATTTTTATATTCTATGGTCTTTTAAAATCTGGTCTTATTAACTTTGTGTTCCTTTGATTTTTAGAGTTTAAAAAGAGGAAGGAGACCGAGGCCTCCTTCCAATTGTGAAGTATATTATTCGATGATAATCATCTTCTTAGTTGCTACGTTATCCGCAGACTCTAATTGATAGTATAGTACGCCAGTCGCACCCAACTCATTTGCATTTACAGATACTTGGTTAGCACCTTTTGCATAATCAGCAGTGATTGCCTTTAATACTTTACCCTGTGCATCCATTACCGTCAATGTTGCAGATCCAGCCATTGGCAAGTTAAAGCCAATTACAGTTGCACCATTGAATGGGTTTGGAGAGTTCTGACCTAACTCAAAGCCAGCAGTTTCAACAGCAGAGAATTCTAGATTTACATCTAATAATTCACCGTCAGTGTTGTATGCTTCAGCAGTAGTAATGTCAGAGCTTACAGATACTAATTCACTTAACAATCCAGATGCTGTTGCATTGAATGTCATAGAGAATAATACATCGTTAGCTGTCGCCTCACCGTTCCAAGAAGTTGCGATAACTCCTCTTTCAGCTAATTGAGTGTTGAAGTTAGCAGCCTTAGCTACTCCTTCTCCAATCTTAGCATCTTGTCCAGCAAAGTTCAATGTGAATTGGTAACCTTGAGCGTTAGCAATATCAGCAGCAGTAAATGCTACAGTTACTGTTTCGCCAGCTTCAACAAAACGATCAGTCGCTGTCAAAGTTAAAGCACCATTCGTGCTACGAGTTTCTGCACCCAATAAGCTGTTAGCTTTTGCGTTTCCGTTTACATCACCAATCTTCACACCTACGAAGTCAACATTTTCCATGTCGCCAGCTAATGTGTTGATAGTGTAGAATTCGCTAAAGTCTTCAGCAGCAGCGTTAGCAGAAGTGAATTGGTGACTTGCGTCAACAAATCTCCAGCTATCGTTTCCTGGGAATTCAGTAGTAATATTCAAGATCAATTGACGCAATTGAACCATGTCAAATGCTGTAATAGATCCAGACTTATTAACGTCAGCCGCGATATACTTGTATGGAGAATCAAACTGAGTGATTCCTAAGATATGCTTACTGATCAATACTAAGTCAAATGTAGATACTCCGTTTAATGGATTGATATCCTTCGTTGGAGTTACAGTGTAATTTTCGCCAGCAGCCATCATGAATATGAATGAACCGTCAGCACCAGTTGTAGCTGTTTCTGTAGCAGCACCTGCAATAGATACTTCAACAGATTCTACATTTTCACCTTGTGGATTAACAATTGTACCTGCTACCATTCCGCCATCACCTGGCTCAACGTTTTCACAAGCATTCATGTTATCCTGTACAATTACATAGGTCTGAGCAAAATCCCAGTTACCTTCTTCGTCAATTACATAGATGTATACAACGTTCGTTCCTACTCTAGCGCAATCAAAAGTGATTACTTTTCCTAAAGCTTGAACACCTTCTAAATCAGATGGAGCATCTCCTAAGAAATCCGCCCAAATTCTGAAGTCTAACTTAGACTGATCCGTACAGTTATCGAAAGAATTTTGGTTCAAGTCAGTTGCCCAAGTTTGAATCATTCCAGTTTCCATTAATTCAATAGCGATGCCATTCAATACATATGGAGTTGGCTTCTTACAATCCCAGAACTTCACTGGCTCTCCTTTTCCTCCTCCTGAGTTACCACAGTTGTCGTATGCCCAGAATTCAGCAAAGTAAGATTCTTTGTTAGAAACGATTTGAGTAATTTCGTTAGTAGTCACTTCTTGTACTAATGCACCTGTTTCAGCATTGAATAATTTACCTACCCAACTGATGTTCGAAGAACAATCAGTAGCAATTGCAGTCCAAGTCTTAGGCTCATCACATTCGAATGGGCTTGCACCTGGTGTAACGTCTTCTTCACCATAAGGAATAGCATCATACTCGATACCATTGATACATGGTTCAGGATCTACAACCGTTACTACAGGAGCAACGTCGTCGTGTACTTTCAATACTTGGATATAAGTCCAGTATCCTTTATCTTCATTACCTTCGTTAGTAACCATCAACCCTTCAGAGTATCCGTGATCACCTTCAACTCTTGCAATCTGTACTGGATCATCTCCAGCTACATACTTACACCAGTTGATTACGTGGTAAGTTCTTTCAATCTTGAAACAAGCATCACCAGGAATATCGAATTGCTTTTCAGTTACTTCGTATCCTAATAAATCACATGCTCCATTTTCAATTACGATAGATTCAGCAGGTGCTAAGTCTCCGCATGCTCCTTCCCAGTCTTCTGGGAATGTAATCTTCCAATCTTGAGAAGATTCAATTGTAATTGTTTGTGTTATCCAACCAGAAACGTTTCCTGACCAGTCCTTAGCTCGGTATCTTCTTGATACTTTTGCTTCGCCACATGGCCATTTTACTAACTGATATTGTTGCTCGTATGTTAACTCACCACACTCTTCAGCAGCTAAGTTATCCTCACAAGTAGGGTTTCCGAATTCAGCGTTATAGAATGCTAATAAGTCACCTTCTAAAGCAGCCCACTCGCTAGATTCCATTTCTAAATCTTCATCAGCATCAGTAGATGCACCAAGCTCACCATCGTGATACTTTGTACAGTCTTCTGTTATATCCGCTAATGGAGTACAGATAGGATTGATCTTATCTTCAACTAGGACATCGATCCAGCAGATATTCTCATTTCCTTTCTTATCCAATACTTGCATTTCAATCTGTAAATCAGGGTGAACGTATTCACATCCGATATTCACAAACTCTGCCCAAGCATCACCAGATCCTTTGATTCTGATTAATCTTGAAGCGATTCCACATGCATCGTAAGATCCTGCATCTATGTCTTCCACAGATACTCTTGCACCCCATTCGTTTGGTACAGATACATTTAATTGATCAACACAAGCCGCAGATGGCTTCGTATCGTCAACAATTGTAATTAACTGGTAAGC
>CALDTJ010000557.1 GCA_937924145.1 uncultured Saprospiraceae bacterium | reverse complement strand
TACCCTGGCTCAGCCTCCGACCCAGTCTGCCGTCGCAACAACCCTCTAAAAGCATCACCTACCGTATTTCCAGAATTAACCACATTGAAGACTTCCTTTGTAATAGGCATTTCAATCCCATATTGTTCAGCTAATTCCATGACGACTCCACAGGTTTTAACGCCTTCTGCGACCATCGACATTTCTTCGATTATTTCTTCCAAAGTACGACCTTTTCCGAGTTGCATACCTACATGTCGATTTCTACTCAATGGACTAATACAGGTAGCAACTAAATCACCCATACCCGCTAATCCAGAAAAAGTAGCAGGTTTGCCCCCCATAGCAACCCCTAATCGAGTCAATTCTGCTAATCCACGAGTTATAACGGCAGAGCGAGTATTATCACCTGCACCCGCACCGTCACCCATTCCAGCCGCAATAGCAATGACGTTTTTCAAAGCACCACCTAGTTCACAACCCACTACATCTTCATTGGTGTAAACCCGAAAAAGACCTGTGCTAAAAACTTTTTGTAAGGCTATAGCAATGGTATCATCTACCATAGCAATAACAGAGGCCGCCGCTTGTCCAGCCATGATTTCTCTAGCCAAGTTTGGACCAGTTAACACACCCGCAGGATGACCAGGCATGACAGATTCAATAATCTCTGTCATCCGCATCTTCGTTCCTTTTTCTAAGCCTTTAGATAGACTGACAATCGGAATCCAAGGGCGAATAAAGGGTTTAGCCGTTTCTAAAACATGTCGAAAACTTTGAGCAGGAACACCCATAACGAGTAAGTCTGCGCCTTCTACTGCAGTTTGAATCGAATTAGTCGCTTTCAATGAAGTAGTTAATTTTGCTCCGGGCAAATACTTCTCATTTCGATGATTATTATTGATGTCATCAACGGTTGCTTGATTCCTTGCCCACATGATGGTAGGAGCATTGCGAGCAGTAAGGGAGGCAACTGTAGTACCCCAAGAACCACCTCCTAGTAGGCCGACTTTTAGTTTCATAACTGAGTAATTTTCAATAATAACTGTTCGATAATGATAGGTATGATAATGTTTATTTTTGACGCTGAGAGACGCAGACTATTATGACCTGCCCGACTTCGTCATGCGGGCGGGCTTTTTTATGTTTTTCTTTTCAATCTAAACATAAGCAAAAACATAATTTTTCGTAAGAAAACATAACAATTCATAACTTCAAACAGCGTCTTTCAGCGTCAAAAAAACTTCGTACTCACCTAATTCCTAACTCTGTCCTAGTTCTTGTAAAAACAACCCTCGAATCCAAGTAATATTTTGGTCTAATTCTTCTTTGGTCCAATCAATAGTTGGGATAGGTTTTAAGACCTTGACCTCCACCGCAGCAGGTTTGAAAATACCCCCATCTTCTGGAATAGAATCAATTGCATTGGTAATAATAATCGGTACAATCGGTACACCTGCTTGCATGGCTAAATGAAAAGGGCCTTTTTTGAATTTACCTAAAGTATAGCTTTTACTTCGTGTACCTTCTGGAAAAATAATAATCGATGTTCCTCCTTTCAGGGCATCTACTGCAGGTTTCATTGCCTCAATAGCCTTTTCCTTATTACTTCTGTCAATAAAAATGGCACCTCCTGCTTGCAGCATTTGACCAATTATTGGAATGTTTTTTAAACTCTTTTTAGCAACACCCCGTGCGTCTTTTCGAATCAATTTTGCCGCAATAAACATATCCATTGAACTCTGATGATTCAAGATGAAAACAGCTGGACGGTGCGACCACAGATTTTCTTCGCCTTTCACAACTAGCTCAGTACCAGCTATTTTGGTAACAAAATCACCAGCAGCAGCCATCATAGAATTGACCCCTTCATTCCAATTCATATTCATGGTGCCAGTAGTCAAACCAGATAAGATGGCAGGGATCAAACTACCCGCAGCCAAGACCGTACGAGCAATATTGATAGGACTAGTTCTTTGTTCATCATCAAACCGATAAACGGGCCAATCTCTCTCAAAAGATAGAGCAGATAATTTTGTATCTGGATTCATAGGACGAGGGTGCCCAACTATTTCTAAAAGCGGTAAATCTTCTGCACTATCTGTATAAAAATAACTCTTGGTTAAGTCTAAATCAAATTGGGCGACTAGTTCTCTAGCGGCATGTGCTTTTCCTTCGCCCCAACAAGCAGGTTCAATAATATTGCCTGTAAATTTCCCTTTCTTCACTTCCATTCTGGTACACATTACATGCTTAATATTCAAGTCTCTGGCAATCGGATCAACTTGGTAAGGGGTCGCTGCGGAAACAATTGCCACCGTATGTCCCTTCGCCATGTGCGCTGCTACCATTGCCCTTGCCTCTGGATAAATTGAGTCTGCCAAATGCTTTAAATAAACTTCTTCCCCTACTTCGATGAATACTTGTTCTGGAACACCTTTCACCCCTTTGGCACCCATAGCAGCCATAGCTGCAAAGTTCCGATCTTTGGTAGCATAGACCAAAACGCCAGAAAATTGAGCGATAATCTCTCGGCGAGTCATTTTTCCACTTAGGACTCTATTTTTAAAAAATTCTTTAGCAGAAAAGTCCTTTATAAGCGTTCTATCTAAGTCGAACAATGCACCGATATGAGCACCAGATTCGCTTTCCATAATTTCCTTAGTCAGGGCATCCGTTTTAGATCCTGGAACAATTTCTCGCTCAATCGGAACAGGTAATAATTTCTCTTGTGGTTTAGATAAAGTGATTTCTTGAATGATTCGAACTCGACGACCAACATCATCCAGTTGATCTAAAAAGGCGGCAATTTTTTCTTGTTTAGGATCTTCTTCCGAAGGGATCAGATCAAGGTTTTTGACTAGTCGAATACCATTTAAAATAAACGGTTTAGACACTGCATCTAATCGCTGAACATTACCTTGCCAGTGCATTTCTTCGCCTAAGAAAATAGCCTTTTCTAAGAAAATTTTCTCATTGAATTTTTGGCTAACATCCCATTTTTGTAAAGCAAATACGACGACTCTATAAGCTTCAATGTAATTGTACAAAACAACGGGAGCGATCAATACTTTTTGCTTTTCTAATAATTTGAAAAGCTGAGCCCGAGAACTACTTATCTTATTTTCCCAATTTTTGTCTAGAAAGGCTAAATTTTCTTCAATTTCATCGGTAAAAGCCGCTTTTCTAGAATAGAAAAATTCAAATTTGAACAAGTCACGGAGAAACATAATATCTGACCAAAAAGTCTCTGCTCGTTCTTTTTTTAAGCTATTTATTTTTACAAAAGCCAACTCAATAAATGCCTGATGATACAGATGGTGTACCGCCATGTTGGCATAATAAGTGGCCTGTAGATAATTTTCACTAACAATGGCATACTTAGCCTGTGGTCCTTCACCCTGCTTTTGTACCAATCCTCCTTGCATCAATAAATTCAAGGCTTTCTGTACAGATTCTCCAATGGGTTTACCCCGATCTACCATAGATTCGGGTTTGTTACTTTCAATGAATTGCATCAAGGCAGCAATATCACTTTCAATCGCTCTTTTGGACAAAGCAAACTTACTCAATAGAGAAATACAAATAAAAGAAGTGGTCGTGACGGGCGTTACCTGATTGATTCTATGGACCAACTCAAATGCAAACAAAGAGATGCCTTTTTGGTCATCTTGTTGATAACTTTTGATCAAAGGAATTCGGGCAGTATGCTTATCTTCTGCCTCGATTGCCTCACCAAAGCGAATGGAGATTTTACCAAAACTGTCACCCAATTTTCTGATATAATCCATCGCCCATTTCAGAGACTCCGCTTTCTTTTCTTTGCCACGCATTTCTGCGGTCATATCTTTTACATCTGGAATCAAATCATAAACGATAGAAACAGGCACATACTTTACCGTATCGACTGCATCTTTTTCAGCATCCATGAT
>CALDTJ010000556.1 GCA_937924145.1 uncultured Saprospiraceae bacterium | reverse complement strand
TTCTGTCACTTGGCTGACACACTCCAATTGTTAAGATTTAGCCTTCCATAAAATAAGCTTAGAGAAGATTGCGTTTTGATTGGCACGAACCGCTTTAATAGCGTACCAACTATAACACCTAAAAATATTCCGCTTATACTTCACATTTACTTTTCATAAGAGGTCAGCTTTAGTGATGCAATCTTAAACAATCTTATTACCCTCACTATCTGCCTTGAATTAATCTAATCATTCTATTTACAAATGACTATTCAATAACGCCTTGCGCTGTTATTGTATAAAAGAAATTGTAGGAATAGACGCAAAAATGGATGTTATGAGAAAGCAAATGCTAGTAGTGGGAATTTTAGCCTTCCTTTTTACCACCCAACTTTCTGCTCAATGTAAAGGCGATTGCCAAAATGGGTATGGAACTTTTACTTACAAAAGTGGCTCCCGATACAAAGGGACTTTTAAAGATGGTCGAATTAATGGGTCTGGTGTACTTTATTTTACGAATGGTGACCAATATATCGGTCAATGGAAAAATAGCTACCGAGAGGGTAAAGGCAAATTAACCTTTGCCAATGGTGATATTTATCAAGGTAATTTTGTGCGGAATGAGTTCAATGGACATGGTGTGCTAGAATTTACTAATGGCAATGAGTATGATGGTAATTTTCAAGATGGTCAGTTTTTTGGAAAAGGCATTATGATTTATGCCAATGGAGATCAATATATCGGTGAGTGGAAAAATAATAAACGACATGGAGTAGGTAAATTGATTTTAGCGAATGGTAATGTGAACGAAGGCGAATGGCAAAATGACCGTTATGAAGAAGAAGAAATTATTGTGGATGATACTGCAATTTTAACTGATAAAAACCTAAGAAACTGCGGGGAACAATATTGTGAAAATGGAAAAGGATTTTATGAATACCCCGACGGTTCAAAATATATTGGCGATTTTGTAGATGGTCAAGGCAGAGGACATGGTACTTGCTATTACTATAATGGAGATAAGTATGTAGGTTATTGGAGTAATCATGGACCAAATGGAGAAGGTGTTTATACTTATCAAAATACAGGAAAAAAGGTGGCTGCTATTTGGCAAGATGGTCAACCAATTAAACCTTTAGATACCTTTAGACCTAGCACTGGTGGAGAGTATGTCGAAGTGGATCGAAATGATGAGGTGAAGATTTGGTCTGTTGTCGTTGGCGTTTCTACTTACGAGCACATGCCTGCTTTACGATTTACAGATGATGATGCCTACCGATTTTATGCTTTTCTAAAAAGCCCAGAAGGTGGTGCTTTATCGAATGACCAAATCAAAGTATTGATTGACGAAGATGCGACTAGAAGGAATATTTTAACAGCATTAGAAGAGACTTTATTGAAGGCTGATGAAAATGATGTGATTGTATTTTATTATTCGGGACATGGTTTAGCTGGATCTTTTATTCCTGTTGACTATGATGGTTTTAATAATCGTTTGTTGCATGATGAAATCAAGGCGATTTTTGAGCGGAGTAAGGCTAAGCATAAAATTATTTTTGCCGATGCTTGCTATTCGGGTAGCTTATTGGCTATGAAAAGTGTGGTGAATAGTATGATGAAAAAATATTATGAATCCTTTGAAAATACTAAAGGAGGATTGGCCTTTTTTACTTCTTCGCAAGGAGAAGAAATTTCTTTGGAAGATGGTGGTTTACGCCAAGGTATTTTTACCCACTTTTTAATTAGAGGATTGAATGGGGAGGCAGATACCAATAAAAATAAAATCGTGACGATTAAAGAATTATCGGCTTTTGTATCAAAAGAGGTTAGGCAGTATACTGCAAAAGTGCAAACACCCGTTTTGACGGGCAATTATGATACGAATATGCCTGTGGCGACTATTCGATAAGAATAAATAATATTTTCGACTTTTATATAAAAAGGTGGATGCTTAGGTGTTCGCCTTTTTTTATTTGTCTGACTACTTAGATTAATTTTCTTTTTTAAAATTAGATCGAAAACAATAACCCAAACCCCAAGTAATTTCCTTTTTGAATAGTACCAACACCGCCTTGTTTATAAAAATTATTATTCACAGGGACAGGGCCGATTGCGCCACTATCTCCATTACGGATAGTATAAGCAAGACTTAATCTGATTTTAGCTGCCATGTAATAATTTAACGTCATTTCAAAATAATTGTCCTGCCCTGAAAATGCTCCAATAGAAAATGCATCTTCTTGTGCCCTTAAATCTGTAGGTCCATCAAAAAATACATATTTTAGAACGGGTTCTAATTCTTTGCCATTCGCTAATTTTATATAGGAGCCTGCTTTTATAAAACCTGTATTAGAGGAACTAGAGACACCATTCCAATCTCGTTTTAATTGCATCCATTCGCCACTTAAATTAAGCGCACCGAAGTTGGCTAATAGATCGACACCAAAAGCGGTATTGCTATCCCATAAATCAGCTTCCCCTTGACGGCTACCAGAAACACCTAAGGTGATTCCTTTTCGTTGTCCTTTGAAGTTAAACTTAAGCCCTCTGGAATATTTATTCGATTCTGCATCACCAATATGAACGGATAAACGATAAGTTAATAATGGACTAAATTTTTGCCCTGCTGAATTACCATTCAAGGCAATCATCCGAGGATTCCAAATACCAAGGTTATAATCAAAGGATAACTTCTTGGTATCATTCTGAAAAAAGCCACCAAAGTTAGATCCCACAATTCGACCAGGACCTGTACCCGTTACGTGCCGACGAATATAGTTCTGAGACCATGCTTTTTCAAAACTTCCTACGGCAAATGGACTTGTGATACTTTCTCGACTCATTAGTGGTGTGAAATAACCCATCGTCCAGTAAAGCCCTTCTGAGTTTTGACTAATTTTATATTGAGTTAGAAAATTCCAAATACGAAACCTAGGAGAAGCGGTATTATTTGGTGCTCCCACATAGCCTGCTAAAGCGTCTTGCCCTACGAAATCTAATGAGCCTGTAAAATCATAGACTAAACGATCGCCATAACTCCCCTTAATGCCCATCCTAGAACGGTGTAAAGTGAAATTTAAGCGATTATCGACTGATTCAAATCGTTGAAGGTCATTATTGTATAGTTGTTGCCCATCAGTATAAGTCGTCCAGAGTTGTATAGCTAAGGTTGGTTTGATGACTAATTTGGGCTGCTCGTCAGATTGAGCAATCAGGTTAAAGTTGAGAAACAGAATTATAATAAAAGATAAAAAGGATCTAAGCATCGGTAAAGTTGGCTTTTCGTTAAATAGAGTACACAACTTAACTAAGTTGTTAAAGGAAAGGTTTGTTTAAAAGAATTCTATTTTTTCTATTATTTTATTGGAGTGGTGCAATTTATTTTAAAATAGCAAGTCTAGTTGGCAATCTCTAATCTCTCAATTTCGCTTGCGAAATGGTCTTTAATCTCTGCTCTAGATTAAGCAGTAATTTCTTCCACCAAAGTAGCCTCAAAGTTTCCATTTTCGTTAATAGCTCCCAATCGAACGGTGCCTAACTCATTAATCATTTCAGGGTTATAAGGTAGTTCGATTTTTAGGTAATTATCCGTAAAACCATTCATTAAATCTTTATTCTTAGAAACTTCAAATAAGGCAGTTCTTTCTTGATGGATAAATTGACTATAGAAATGACGTTTTTTCTTTTCGGAAAGAATTCTAAGCATCTCATTACGCTCTCTACGAATGTGAACAGGCACAACACCTTCCATTTCATTGGCAGGAGTATTAGGACGTTCAGAATAGGTGAAGACGTGTAGGTAGGAAATATCTAATTCATTGATAAAATTATAAGTTTCTAGGAAATCTTCATTCGTCTCTCCGGGGAAACCAACAATCGCATCAACTCCAATACAACAATGCGGCATCAATGCTTTGATTTTTGCCACTCTATCCGCGTATAATTCTCGCTTATATCGGCGGCGCATTTCTCGTAACTGTTTATTATTACCTGATTGTAAAGGAATGTGAAAATGAGGAACGAATCGCTTAGATTGTGCTACAAATTCTATGATCTCATTGGTCAAAAGATTTGGCTCAATGGAAGAGATTCTAAAGCGATCAATGCCTTCTATTTTATCTAGTTCTTTGATTAAGTCAATGAACATCGCTTCCTTCTTCGGGCGAGTGCCTTCAATCACGGAAGTACCATTGCCAAAATCACCAATGTTTACACCCGTTAATACGATCTCTTTTACGCCTAAGTCCGCTATTTTCTTAGCATTTTCGACCACATTTGCCACTTCATCACTACGACTTTTCCCTCTTGCTAGTGGAATCGTACAAAAAGTACATTTATAATCACAGCCATCCTGTACTTTCAAAAAAGAACGAGTTCTATCTCCAAAAGAAAAAGCATTGGTAAAACTATTGGCCTGTTTGATCTCACCTGCATTGACCATGCCTTTACCTGGTGCTTTTGAAATATCATCTACATAATTCAAAATATTGAATTTCTCCGCTGCGCCTAGTACCAAATCGACTCCAGGAATTTCTGATATTTCAGTTGGTTTTAATTGTGCATAACAGCCTGTGACGATGATAAACGCCTCTGGAGAATGGCGCAACGCTTGGCGCACTACTTTTCGACATTTTCTATCCGCAAAATCTGTTACCGAACAGGTATTGATAACATAAATATTTGCCCCCTCTTGAAATTTTACTGCACCATAGCCCGCATCCTCGAATTGTCGAGCAATAGCAGAGGTTTCTGAGTAATTCAGTTTACAACCTAATGTATGAAATGCGACAGTTTTTGGCGTTGCCATTGAATTGGTTAATTATGCTAGAAAATTATTGTAAAGATACGGAGTTTTACTATTATTTCAATTTAGAAAATAGGAGAAAAAAGGCTACCTTGTAACTAATCCTTCTATATAGCTTATTTAATTTCAATGAAAAAAAATATATTTCTCTCTTTTCTGTTTTGTTGCTTTGTTTTTTTATGTAATGCACAAAAAGACAAAGATTATATACTAACGCTACAAAAAGATACTCTTTTTGGTAAAATAATCGAGCGAGAGGGGAGGGAACCAATCACTTTTACTCACGGTAATTCAAAAGTCAACTACCACCCTTCGACGATTCAATCATTTGGTATTTATAGAAATGACCGTTATCAGAAATATAAGTCTATCAAGAGCGACGGTGGGCGAACTTTTTTCGTCGAGGTACTACTCCAAGGCAAGATAAACTTATACAAATTCACTGAGGAAAATGTACTAAAAGAAGGCAGGGTTTTAAGATATGTGTATATGATGGATATTCCTGATAATGAGTTAATCATCTTTTCTTCCTCCACTTATCAACGTATTTTAGGTGCTTTTTTTAAAGAATATCCTAGTTTAGTCACTCAGTTATCCAATTATTCGTATCACGAAGTGCCTAGGCTAATTGAGCAGTATAATAGGTCTAAATTATTTTAAGGGTAGAATAACTGTTACCCTTGTTTTTTCACATACTGCGTCAAAATCACGATATGTTGCCCTTCTACTTTTCCTTCTATTTGACCAGCATTGTCTCGAACTAAAGAAATTCGCCTAACAGCGGTTCCTCGTTTTGCTGTAAGACTACTGCCTTTGACATTTAAATCTTTAATTAAGGTAACGGTATCGCCTGCTTGTAAAATATTGCCGTTGGCATCTTTATGAATAATAACCTCTTCGTCGTCCATTACTTCTGTAGATGCTGCCCATTTTTTAGTATCAGCCTCCATATACATCATCTCTAATAAATCGACAGGCCAACCTTCGTTTTTTAAGCGGTGTAACATTCGCCATGCCAATACTTGTACAGGTGGATTTGGGTTCCACATGCTATCGTTCAAGCAACGCCAGTGATTGGCATCCACCTTGTCTGCATTTTCGTACTGTTGTTGACAAGTTGTGCAAATTAAAGCATGACCATCGACACCTTCTGTCGGTGCATTGGGTACTAAAAAAGTATTTAAATGATCGGTAGCTGAACATAATTCACACTTATGCTCTGCGCGAGTAGCTAAATCTTGTTGTAAACTCATTTTTATATTTTGTGCAAAGAAACGGTAAAAGTTACGACTTACCACTTCTTATTCTGGTAACAAGCGAAAACTCATTCGATGATGCTCGGTAGCGCCATATTTTTTGATAGCTGCTCGATGTGCTTTGGTAGG
>CALDTJ010000555.1 GCA_937924145.1 uncultured Saprospiraceae bacterium | reverse complement strand
AAGCAATTTGTTGTTCTCCTCCTCGCCAAGTTTTTGCAGAAGAGAGATGAAGGATTCTCATGGTTGCGAGTTGCGAGTTGCGGGTTGCGGGTTGCATGCAAAACTCGCAACCCGTAACCCGCAACTCGTTTTAATTAATCGTAAATCGGATATATTTTATCGTCTTCCCTTTTGCTAGGTGCATGTTTTCGTAATACGTTTTGACTTCTAACTCTTCCATCGGTAATGGTTTGGAATAGATGTCTGTATCTTGATATTGAATCTTAGCGATTTTATCTTCGGCTAAAACTTCTAGCGTAAATTCTGATAATACCCCTTCATCTGTTTTGAGATGCATCAATCCATCTTGCTTTAATATTTTTCGATAATGATCTAGAAATTTAGGCGCTGTTAATCGACGATTACTTTTGCCTTTTCGTAAAAACGGATCAGGGAAGGTAATCCAAATCTCATCTATTTCTCCTTGCTCAAAAAAAGCAGCAATCAATTCAATTCGTGTTCTTAGAAAAGCGGCATTGGTCAACTCTTTTTCTAAGGCAATTCTTGCGCCCTTCCAGATTCTTGCCCCTTTTATATCAACTCCGATAAAATTTCTTTCAGGGTACTTCTCTGCTAAAGCTACAGTGTATTCCCCTCTACCACATGCCAATTCTAGCGTAATTGGGTTATCATTTTTAAAGTGATCTTTTTTCCAATTTCCTTTCATCTTAATTTCCTGCCCATCCATTCCCGTTATTTTCGGTGGAAAACTATCGAAATTTTCATATACATTTGGAAAGGTCAGTATTTCCGCAAACTTTTGTAACTTATTTCTTCTACTCATACAAAGGATTGAAATTCTCAGAAGTTAATAGCTAAGTATATTTTCTGATTACATCTCAAAATGTCGTTTATCTAATTTGTATTACCGAAAAGTATGGCACAACTCAGAGAGTTGTGCGACATTTTGAGATGCACCTTATGTTCTTAGCGAGTGCAAAAATACGTACTATCCCCAATTAATAACACCCTAATCTAATTTGAATATGTCTCCAATGATCGAAATAAAAGAAGGCGACCTAGAAACAGTTGTGGAAATATCTAAAAAAGTACCTGAATTTCACGAGCCGCATGGTTTGGAAGTTTATCAAAATCGACTTAAAAATGCACCTTCCATTACGCTAGTTGCTTATGTGGACGGACAGCCTGCAGGTTTTAAAGTAGGGTATGAAAGAGATGGTTATTTTTATTCTTGGATGGGGGCTATTTTACCGCAATACCGTAGATTGGGACTTGCTCGAAAATTAGCAGAGCAACAAGAGGCTTGGGCTAAAGCAAAAGGTTATCCACACGTTACTTTTAAAACTAGAAATCGATTAAAACCAATGTTGATATTTGCATTGAGTAGGGGGTTTGATATTATTGAAATTCAACCTAAAGAGACGATTGAGGAATATCGGATTATTCTTAGAAAAAAAATATAATATTCTAGAGTGTTCCAGCGATGGCTATAGTTGCCATGCTAATTTTGGTGTTTGGTACTTCTAAGATTTTGGTAGCGCATGCCTCTAAAGTTGCGCCTGTCGTCAGTACGTCATCTACCAATAAGATATGTTTTCCAACTAATTTTTCGGCCTGATCGACCGCAAAAGAAGACATAACATTCTCATATCTCTCTAACTGGCTTTTTTTAGTTTGGCTCTTACCATATTTGATTCTTTTCAAGCCTTTTTTGAGCCACGGTTTACCCATCGTTTCTGATAGTCCTATAGCAAATTGGTCACTTTGATTATATCCTCTTTTCCTTTCTTTTCTTGGGTGTAAAGGGACTGGTACGATGAGGTCTATATTTTTAAAATAAGCTGATTGAATCAATTGCTTACCATACATTTCGCCCAATTTTATACCAATTCTAGATTTACCATAATATTTTAGTTTATGAACTAATTCTTGAACAGCACCTCCATCTTTATAATGATACAGGGCAGCGGCTGACTGTAAGTAAATTCGGCCAAAAAAACGATCAGTAAAACGATTTTCGTGCATTTTGTGCATATCTGTCACTGGCAATTTTCGCTGACAAGTATGACAGATTATTGCCGTTCCTTGGAGCTGATTCGCTCCACAAGCAAGACATAAATTGGGAAAAAATAAATCGAATAAATCTTTGAACCAATTGGCTTTCATAGAAGAAAGGTAGGAAAAAAACTTTGCCGATTTCAATATTTTTTATTCCTATAAAAGGTTCGCTAATTTGTAGGATGGAACAAGGCAAAAAAAAGCCTGTCTCTAATGAGAGACAGGCGCATCAAAACAAAACGAAAAACCAACTTTAAACAAGTTTCTTTATGTGTTCATCTGGTGTTTATATAATAACCGCACAAACGGTATTTTTGTTTTTGTTGAAATGTTAAAAAAAAGTAAATTTTCTAAAAAACTACGATTTTCTAACAATGCAAAGGTACGGGTTTTTTAACCCGCTTTCAAGGTTACTGGGATATTCCTTGTCTGCCCATCTCGGATTACGGTCAACTCTAAAGTTTCTCCCACTTTTGCTTTATTTACAATTTCAATTAAGCTAGTGGCATCTTCCACCTTAGTACCATCTACGCTCGTAATCACATCATTTGGTAGCACTCCTGCATACTGCGCAGCACCTCCATCAGAGACTACTTGAATAAAAACACCTTCTTCCACCGAAAGGTTCCTTTCTTCTGCAAAATCTATGTCCACATCTATTACTTGTACTCCTAGCATCGCTCTTGGCCCTCCATAATCAATGATGTTATTCGTAATATCCAACACCATATTGGAAGGGATAGCAAATGAATACCCTGCAAAAGTACCTGTTGGTGTAGCTATAGCGGTATTAATTCCTACCAATCGCCCGTCTAAATCGACTAATGCGCCGCCACTATTTCCTGGATTAACTACTGCATCCGTTTGAATAAAGTTTTCGATGGCTTGTCGATCTTTAATAACTCCGATACTTCTTCCTTTGGCACTAATTATTCCTGCGGTCACTGTAGAAGTTAAATCAAAAGGATTACCAACTGCTAAAACCCACTCTCCAACTTGTGCTTGATCTGAGTTCATAAACTCTATCGTAGGTAAATCTCTTGAATCAATTTTTATAACTGCTAAATCTGTTCTTGGGTCAATACCGATTTTAGTTGCTTTAAAAGTACGATCATCATATAAGGTTACTTCCAATTCATCCGCAAAGTCTACCACATGCTTATTCGTGACGATATATCCATCTTCAGAGATAATTACGCCTGATCCTGTTCCCTTCTTCTGTCCACCTCCAAAAGGAGAATCGAAAGGTGAGTTGAAGAAAAAGTCAAACATATTTTCTCCTCCCTGTTGCTGTTGCTGCTGTTCGTCTCTTCGATACTGTGCTTGTCCTCTACTCTCTGATGCTTTGATGTGTACAACTGTGGGCATAGCAATTGATGCTGCCTCTGTAAAATTTAATGGAACTGGTTTTGCCGAATTAAAAGTTGGTGTAACAGTATTTACCTGTTTAGCGACGGGTAAATTATTCGCTGCATCTTTTTGCATATAGCTAAATCCACCAAGTGTGAATAAACCACCGATCATTCCTGCAAAAACTAGAGATAGTAAATTTTTCATATTTAAAGTTGATTTATTACTAAAAAAATCATCAAGTCTTGTATGTGAAAATAACGATTATGGGAATTCTTTCGTTCTAGCTTTTGTTACTTTAACAGGAAATTAACGCACGTCAAGAAGGTTGGCGTGTTTTTTTCAATAAGTCTAGATAAATACAAAGCGAATAATTGGTCAAGCTACTTTGAACTAATTAACTTTGCAAACGTATTTGAGAATGACCTTTAGTTTTGACAAACATATTTGTTTGTTACCTTTTATGTATTAATGACGAAATTTGACCTTTGGAATACAGGAACATGAGTAAAGCAATTATTGAAAGTGAAATTGAGGCAAGGCTAAAACCCGAGACCGATTTGGAGGCTCAGATTATCGCTGATCCTGACTTTCAAGCTGGCCTTTTTTGGGGCAAACCTCGTTATGGGCATCCTGAAGGACAAGTCATTAATCATATTCCAGAAGTCCTTGCCAACGTTGATAAATTAACGATTTCTGCTGAAATGCGCCGAAAATTGCGCCTTATTACCTACGTTCACGATACCTTTAAACATATTGAAGATAAGGGAAGTCCTAGAGATTGGAGTAAGCATCATGGTGTTTATGCTCGAAAATTTTTGGAAAAATATGTTAATGAGCCTCTTTTATTGACCGTCACTGAAATGCACGATGAGGCATATTACGCTTGGCGACTATTTGCTTTATACAATCGCCCAGAAAAAGGACAAGAACGATTGGATTACCTAATAGAAAAGGTCGGGGCAGAATTACAGTTGTTCTATTTATTCTTTAAATGTGATACTCAAACTGGTGATAAAATTCAAACGCCCGTTAGATGGTTTGAAGAAACGGTCAAAGGTATCGAAATCATGCATTTTTAGTACCTATAAAAAATAGGTCAACATTTAAGAATCGGATAGAATAAAACCACTTCCATGTACATTCGTAATCTGAATCCGCTCATCCTTTGATAAATACTTCCGCAACTTAGAAATAAACACATCCATACTCCTTCGATTAAAATAGTCGCTCTTTCCCCAGATATTTTTTAGTACGTATTGGCGAGATAATAAATTGCCTTTATTCAAACAAAGCAACCGAAGTAGTTGCGCCTCTCTTTCTGTTAAATATTTATCCACCCCACCAAAAGTTAATTTCTGATTTTTACTATCAAAAGCATAATCGCCTATTTCAAAGATTTCTTGTCGAGCGTCTGGATGCTCTTTTCTTCTTAAAATAGCATGAATCCGAGCTACTAATTCTTCCTCTTCTACGGGTTTGATAATATAATCATCAGCTCCAAGACTAAACCCTTTTAGGACATCTACTTTCATTGATTTCGCCGTCAAAAAAAGTAAAGGTACATCACTGCCTTGTTGTCGAATGCGATCTGCCATCGTAAAACCATCCATTTCAGGCATCATCACATCTACTATACACAAATCTACTTGTTGCTCTCTAAACTTCTCTAAGCCCTCCAAGCCATTTTTTGCCCAAGTTACCGAAAAGCTTTTCATCTCCAAATATTCTTTGAGCATGTAACCGAGTGTGCTATCGTCTTCTACTAGTAATAATTTTGGATTGGTCATTTTATGTTTTTTAGTGGTTTTGAAGTTGTTTTTTGTTCCTGTTGTCTTGTTATCCTGTTGTCAGGGGGAATTCCATGACAAAAGTCGAACCTTCGTCTTTTTTGCTATTTACGGAAATCGAACCGCCATGTGCCTCTACTATATACTTTACGTAGCTTAATCCTAATCCAAATCCTTTCACTTGATGAATATTTCCAGTCGAGACTCTATAAAACTTATCAAATAGATGTTTTTGATGTTCGGGAGCAATACCCATTCCTTTATCACTTACAGCGATCAACAATTTTTGGTCATCACTCTTAGTTGTAATTTGAATCTCGGGTTTTCCTTTACTGTATTTTATAGCATTGTCTAAGAGATTTTGAATAACATTTTTGAAATGCGTTTTATCTAATGCCAATTGAGTGCTGACCGCTTGGAAGGTTTTTTGCAATTTTCCTTGCTGCGTTTCTAATTTTATAGAAATGCCAGCAATGGCGTCATTTATAATATCATGGAAATCACACACTTCTTTTTGTAGATTATATTTCCCATTTTCCAAAGAGGCTAATTCTAATACTTTATCAATATGCCCTTTGAGTTTGGTATTTTCTTTTTCTAATAATCCTAGATATTCTTCTAGCTTATCTGTTTTATTATTTTTTAAACTCTCTTTAAAAACTTTGGCTATTAGTGAAATCGAAAATACAGGTGTTTTCAGTTCGTGCGTCAAGTTATTGATGAAGTCATTTTTGATGACCAATAGGCGTTTCTGTTTATTTAAGGAGTAAACTAAAAACCAAAAACCTGCTACAATGGTCAATAAAAAAAGTAGCGATGGAATTAATAGATAAGCTAATTGTCGGAAAAGATAGCTGTAAAAATTCTTTTGATAAAAATGTAAGAGCACACTACATTCACACATTGTTTCTACTAAACCTAACCGAGTGGCATAGCGATTGAAGGTAAATGCTTTAGGGTCAAAATTTTGACTTTCGAGTAATAAATTATTCTTTTCATCTGTCAAAGCAAACGCATAATCCACAGATATACCTCTTGCTGCTAACTGTTCTCTTAATAGGGTATCAATTTCTTTTAAGGTTTGGGCAGGTAAGGAGTCATTTGTAAAAATAGTCCGTTTGTCTATATCCTCTTCTCGACTAATTGACGCAATTTTTTCACTCAGCTGTGTATTTTCATATAGGTCGGTCCGCACATTATACATTACCGCACGTACTTCCGCATCATAACGTTCTATCTCCGTCATTTGCCCAATGCGCAGCAACCACACTTGAATGACAATCAAGCCTAGCAATGAAAAGACAATAAATCCAATGACTGTTTTGCTCATGATGCTACGAAAATACGAGTAAAACGTATATAATGCTAATGGATTAGATGTCCGTTAAGCCAATTAACTTATCGTTTGCATTTTCT
>CALDTJ010000554.1 GCA_937924145.1 uncultured Saprospiraceae bacterium | reverse complement strand
TTTTTGAACAAACAACACGCTATAAAATAGAACTTCATAACCAAAACAAACAAGTGTTGTATGAGAAAATTAAATAGACCTACCCGTATTTCTAATTTAGATGATTTCAAACTAGATGCAATAGCAACTATTTGGCAATTTGATAAAGAAGTACATGCAAGATTAGAAAAATTTATTAGCGAGCGGTTCAAGTATCCGAAAGGAGGTGGATGGGATTTAGATTCTTTGCGAGAAGATATTCTATTTCAAAATGACATTGAGTTTACGGATGAAATAATAACCTTATTGCCAGATGAAATTGCGCATAATCGTGGCGCTAGTTTTCAAAAAGGGAGCGCAATAGAGTTAATAAATCAAGAACTACACGAACGGTATAAACCCAATCTATCCTCACCAAAAGATCACCAAATTATTCAGGAAATTAGTCAAGTAATCTACGCAATGGAGGCAGTAAGATTAGGCTTGTTGGGCGATCAAGTTAAAAAAGAAACTCCACCTTCAAATGTGAATGATAGTTTCTGATTAGAGCACCTATTATTCTTAAAATCAGACACATTGCTAATCTATTTGTAAATATTAGGATAGATATACTAAAAAACTTTCATTATTAAGTGGAGGGTAGTATATTTGGTGAAATATTTCAGAAAAGATTAGCATGAAGAAGACGCAATTAAAGATAGTAAAGACTGCCATCAGGTTATTTAATAAAGGAGGTGTAGCCAATGTTAGAGTACAGGACATTGCGGTAGCTGCGGGTATTAGCCCTGGCAATCTAACTTATCACTATAAGACGAAGAAGGATTTGATGGTTGCGGTTCTGCAATACATGAAAAATTTACAAAAAGAACTTTTTCCCTATCCGTCTATCGTGGAGGCGCCAAGTTGGTTAGGTTTAGTACAAACCTATCTTCGTTTCCAAATCCAGTTCCGTTTTTTCTATCGAGATATTTTAGAGATTTCAAACTTAGTACCTGAAAGCAAAATCCAATACCAAAAGCAAATCGAAAGTGTTATTGCTTTCAATAAAAATGGTATCTACATGTCCGTCGGTAAAGGATATATGTTACCAGAGGCACACGATGGACAATACCACACATTGGCAACCCATGCTTGGGCAATTCTAAATTCTTGGTTGACAGTAAGAGAGGTTTTGGGAGAGAAAATTGCCAATATCAATCGAGGGATTTATGGGCTATTAGAGTTAAATTTTCCATATTTGACGGAAAAAGGAAAGGTAAATTATCATAAAATCAAGCAACAAATTCCCGAATTGGTAAAGTCAGAGATTGATTTATTGGAAGAAGTAGGCTAGAAAGCAGTAGAAAACAAATCTAGATTGCTCTTGTTACTTATTTATGCAAGCCAATACGACAATTGACGAAGTTCTAACAACTATTTGGCACCTCTTGTATCGAGGTGCTGTCCAGAAGAAAGATCCACTACATACTGCTACCATCGGCACTATTCAAGAAGGTACCCCTCAACTTAGAACAGTCGTTTTAAGAAAGACAGATACAACTGCCAGAACACTTTATTTCTATACAGATATTCGTAGCAGAAAAGTCCATCAACTAAAAGAAAATTCTACTTTGAGTTGGTTGTTTTACCATCCTAAGAAGAACGTTCAAATACGTGCTAAGGGTAAAACGACCATTCATCACCAAGATGATTTAACTGCTACTCTTTGGAAAAGTTTACCTTCCTACGGACGAAAAACCTATGGGACTACTCATGCACCAAGTACGCCGCTAAACACATTATCTGACGATTTGCCTGCACTTTGGAAAGCAGAAGAAATTGAATTAGCGGCAACGGAATATGCTTACGAAAATTTTGCGGTAATTGGCTGCGAGATAGATGAGTTAGAGTGGTTACATTTACAGCGGTCAGGGCATCAGCGAGCGCAGTTTTCTTTTTTGAATGGAGATTGGAAAGGAAGTTGGATTGTTCCGTAGATAGTTTTGATAGCTAAGCTAGACTTGTTTAGCTGACGGATTAGGCAGGATTTAGCGGAATAGAACGGATTTTCTTTAAGGTATGCTGGGAAATCTGTTCTAATCCGCAAAATCAGCTAAATCCGTCAGCCCATAACGCATAATTTGCGAATGGAAAGCAATGAAAAAAGCAGGGAATTTTTAATTTTACTCATTATAAACAGCCTGCCTTTAATTTTTTGGTTAGTTCAAGTTGCGAGTTGGCTAATTGAACTTAAAAGCGAGGAAGAACTTACATTTTAATGCTTAAAAAGGGTATTTTATGCTCTACTTAGAAACCCGCAAATCGGGTTAATTCGGAATAGCCATTTTCCCAATCCCACTCTCGAACAAAGAACCAACATAAATATCCGATCCAACTTGCTGGACACTCGTATTTTCAGAGAACTTACCAGCAGGATCCTGCAGATTATGTACTACTTTTCCATTGTTATCCAGCCCTAATACAAAGCCATAATGCTGTGGCGCAGGCTGCAAAAACTTAGGCATTTTAGCCACCACATTTTTCATAAATACACTATTTGAAATATCATCCAAACCTTGATCTCTTGGAGAAACAATGGCTAGCCAAAATAGTCCATTTTCTCCTTGAGAAATGCCATCAGGAAACCCAGGTAAATTTTCGATAAATAAATCAGATTGTCCCGCTTTAGGGCCATTTAACCAATATCTATGTGTTCTATATTTGCCCGTTTCATTGACCAATACATACGATTGATCGTGTGCAACGGCAATACCATTGGCAAATCGGAGGTCGTCCAGTAAACGAGTTGTTTTTTTAGTTGCTGGATCATATTGGTACAAATAACCATTTCCTTGCCCTTCTAAAATATCCAATGCGTTATCATGAAATCCCCATTTATCGGAGGCATCAGAAAAGTACATTTTATTATTGGCTGCGACTTCTACATCATCCACAAAAATCATTTTCTTACCTTCGTAACTATCTGCTAAAACAGTCACTTTTCCACTAGTACGGTCAATGGATAATAAACCAGCACCTGCGTCTGCGACAATTAAATTACCCAAAGTATCAAAATCTAATCCTAAAGGACGCCCACCAGTATTCGCCAAAACTCGACGTTTTCCCTCATGAAATTCAATAATATCCCCATTAATTTGACCACCATAAATCCGACCCATTGGATCAACTGCCACATCTTCGCATTGGTCACATTGACCAGCAAATAGAACTTCTAAAGCAGCTAATTTTTCATTTTTTTGATATGGTCCCGTTAATTCGGGTGCTTTGGGTGGTGACCAAGCCACAGGATCAATTGGGCTAGGCCAAAGGACAAAGTAGGCGATGATCAAAGCGATTAGTGCCAATAACGTAAAAGATATTTTTTTAAACATAATTTTTCGTTTTGTGTGAATTTTGGGTGAAACTAGGAAAAGCTAAGGATAAAAAGATATTTTTTTATAAAAAAGCGAAAAATGAAATGGATTGGTAAACACATTTATAAATAGTTGTTCGAAAATATTACTTTTACGAAAAAAGAAATCATGCATAAAATAACCTACATTCTATTAGCGACGGTCCTTTTATTCTCTTGTAAAACGGCAAAACAAGTCATTCAAGCACCGACGACACCAACAGACAAAATGCTCACCGAAAAAACGGTCAATGTCAATACCATCAAAGGGCATATTTATTACTTAGCATCCGATGAGATGGGCGGTCGAAATACCCCTTCGCCAGAATTGAACATTGCTGCGAGGTATTTAGCGACTTCCTTGATGCGTTATGGAGCGAAACCTGTAGAAGGTTTGGACGAATATTTTCAGCCAGTACCCATGAAAAAAATCACCCCTGCACAATCGGGAACGATTACTTTCGATGGAGAAACAATGGAATTAACCAAGGACTTTCTATTAATGAAAGGTGGGGATTTGGATATGGAAGGAGAGGTGGTCTATTTGGATAGAGGGGCAGCAGCTGATTTTGATAAAATGGATGTTACGGGAAAAATTGTAGTCGTCCAAGCAGGATATGAAGGGCAAGAAAATCCCCAAGAATGGTTTTTTGCAGGAGCCGAAAAATTAGAAGTGGCGAAAGCGAAAGGAGCCAAAGCTTTAATCGAAGTATATAGTTCTGCTCAATTACCTTGGAATTTTTTAACGGGGTATTTTACTCAACCACAGACTGTTGTCGATGATAGTGAAGGGGAAGACTTTCCGCATATTTGGCTAAATGCAGGTAATCCAGCTGCGATTGCAAAATTGACTAGTGGGAATCCACTGAAAGCTAACTTAAAAGTAGACGGTATAAAAGTAGAAGAAATGAAGACCTATAATGTAGTGGGCATGGTAGAAGGAACCGACCCAGTACTGAAAAACGAATATGTGATTTACTCCGCACATTACGATCATGTAGGTATTGGTAGAGCAGATGAGACGGGTGATACGCTTTATAATGGAGCGAGAGACAATGCCGTTGGTAGTGTAACGGTGCTTTCTGCTGCTGAAAATATCGCTAAGTACCCAACTAAGCGTTCTGCAATTTTTATCTTTTTTACAGGTGAAGAAAAAGGACTTTTAGGTTCAGCTTATTATGCCAATCATCCTGCAATTCCCTTGAATGAAGTCGTTTATTGTTTTAATAGTGATAATGGAGGCTATAACGATACGAGTCGAGCTAGTATTATCGGATTGGAACGGACAGGGGCACAGCCATTGATTGAAAAAGCTTGTGCGGCTTTTGGCTTGGATGCCAAGGGAGATGCAGCACCAGAAGAGGGGTTATTTGATCGCTCGGACAATGTGAATTTTGCTAAAAAAGGGGTTCCAGCTCCTACTTTTAGTTTAGGATTTACTGCTTTTGATGATGAAATTAATAAATATTACCACCAGCCAGGAGATGAGCCTCAGACTTTAGATTATGTTTATTTGACGAAGTTTTTCCAGTCTTATGTCTATTCTTGTCGATTGATTGGGAATACAGATACTTCTGTTTTTTGGAAGGAGGGTGATAAGTATTATGATGCGGGGAAGGCTTTGTATGGGGATCAGTTGAAAAAATAATAGCTAAATTTCACACAACGACGCTACGACACAACGTTTTGCAACTAACTAATTGAATGTTGTGCGGTGGTGCTTTGTAAACAAAATTTAAGTAGCTAATTTACTATGTTAACCACGAAGTGGTTGAACGTAAATAGCCCCGAATGAAATTCGGGGATAGAAAATCACCCCCTCCTTCCACAACCACGAAGTGGTTGAATTTGAGAGGATTAAGTTCAACCACTTCGTGGTTGTGGCATATCATTTATTCGATTCACCCCGAATTGCATTCGGGGCTATTCGGGTTAAATCCTTTCAGGATTTTTAATAAAAACGTTTGAAACAAAGCAGTAGTATCTTTATAAAAAATAAGCTTAATCACAATTGAAAAATAGTAACCAAATGGACTTTCAAATAACAAACCCAGATGAATCTCTACTTTTTTGGTCAGTTTACCTTTTCGGTATATGTGCAGTCGTAGGTTTTGCTGCTGTATTAGATTTGTTGCTTAATAATTTTAAAGACCAACTAAAACGAATTTTTTGGTTAGTAGCAATTATTCTAACATCGGGCTTTGCTAGTTTTTTTAACTTTTATCGTCGCCATCAATTGATTGTTAAAGATGAGGAGTGAAAAATAGCTCAAAAAGGAACTAATAAAAAAGCCTATTTATAGAGTTTAATCTATGAATAGGCTTTTTTCAGTAGAGGCGAACCTGCCCGCTGCGCAGTCGTGCGGGTTTATTCACCTAATATCTGTGCGACGATTGAAATCGCCAGTACATTTACGAAATTTTCTCTCGCTCCACTACAATTCCTCTATCTTGGAAAATACGCTTAATCCTAATAATTAACTCACTAGGTTTAAACGGTTTGGTTACAAAATCATTAGCACCCAATCTAAATCCTTCCAAAATTACTTGATCCGCATTATCTAAATCAGTAATCATGATAATCGGCACATCACTTTTTTGTTTATTTCTGATGGTATCAATCAATTCTAAAACATCAGTTTTAGGTAAGACTAAATCTGTCACGATAAACCCAGGCTTATCTTCTTCAATTCTTACGAGTGCTTCCGCTCCATTTTTGGCCCTACTAACTTTAAATCCTGCCTTTCTCATACGAAACTCAATGGCAGTTAGCATAATCTCTTCGTGTTCGCAAATCAAAATTGTCATAAAAAGCTTTTCACTTTAAAAGAGGTAAATCGAAAAATCTAAAATTAAAAATCTAAGAATTAAAATTGAAAAGCTATGATTCAATCGTAATTTAAAGTGGATGACTAATTTTAAACAACCTAGGGCTAATTTCTATTAGATTTAGCAAATCGGTTTTAGGATTTAAGTCCTCTTGCTGGTAAAGATGTCCGTAGCTAAAATGTTGATGTAGTTAGCTTACAGTATTATTATCGAAAGCAAAGATATAACAAAAAAAGGAAAGGTAAGACTGGAGAATGGTAGGAAATATATATTAAATTAAATTTTAATGTAAAGTGGACTCTGAAACGGTAGTTTTATGAAATAGTATAATTTTTTATTTATAAGAATTTAGTATCTAGTTAGTTAGGTAAAATTTAAGACCTGTTAGATTTTGGAAATCTAACAGGTCTTAGAGGCTAAATCTCGGCTCCAACCATTTTTAACTCTTCCAAAGCCTTCGGATAGATGTCAAATAGGGTAGCTAATAAGGCAGGCAAAGCATCCGTACCTACTCCATCTTTAGCGATTTCTTCGACTTGCTGATTGGCAGTTGTCATGCTATCATTGCCGATAAAAGAAAGCGTGGACTTCATTTTATGGCTGACTTCTCGCAATTCTTTCCAGTCACTAGCATCGTATAAATCTTGCATTTTAGTCATTTCCTCAGGTACTTCCTCTAGCAACATTTCGATCATGGTTGACTTCATTTCGTCATCACCATCAGACATTAAATCTAAATAATCTAAATTGATAAATTGATAAGTAGTGCTCATGGGTATAGTTTTTTTGTGAGATCATTTTATTGTCAGAGGGTAGACCATCGTGACGGTCTCTCTTCTGATACCGATAGTTATCGGTAAGCGGTCTCTTTTAAGCTAAAACTTTATATTTAAAAGTATATTCCGTAATTTTTCTAAACAATTCTTTTGGCTCGAATGGTTTTAGAATACAATCATCCATTCCATATTCCCTGAATTTTTCGTTTTTAGCAACGTGCGCATGAGCAGTCATAGCTAAGATAGGAATTTCTGCCTTCTTTGGTGGCATTTTATGTCGAATATGAGCCGTCGCTTCATAACCATTCATATTGGGCATTTGGATATCCATTAGGACGATATCAAAATCATTTTTATCCAACATATCAATACATTCTCTCCCATCATTTGCTACCGTTATTTCGATATCAGACCAATGTTTTACTAAAGTTTTAATAGCAACTAGTTGGTTCATCTTGTGATCTTCTACAAGTAAAACTCGAAGCGCGCCTTTGTCCAGAGTAGCCGCAGATTTGGCTTGAATAGGCTCAGGAAATACTTCTTCTCCGATTTCAAATAATAAATCGAAGTAAAACTGAGAACCATTACCGACCTCACTCGTCACCCCTATTTTACCACCTTGTTGCTCTACTAAATTTTTGGCAATAGGTAATCCTAATCCTTTTCCTTCTTGCGTCATCCCTTGCTCTCGAATCAGTGTAAAAGTCTCAAAAATAGCATCAATTTTATCAGAAGGAATACCTATTCCTGTATCTGAAACGGTGAACTTCAATTGGACAAAATCATTGCTCTCATTTTGATTTTCTACTACAATAGAAACCCCACCTTTCTCTGTAAATTTAATGCCATTTAAGACTAGATTATAAAGGATTTGATTCAATCTTAACTTGTCACCATGCACAATTTTAGGAATGCCCTCTTTCATTTTCAAGGACAATTCTAGCCCTTTTTCTTCTGCTTTAAATTGAATGACATTCATGAGGTTGTGCAACAACTCGTATAAGTCGAAGAACTTATAATCAAATTTTAATTGACTATTTTGTATTTCAGAAATGGCTAGAATATCATTGACGACTCCTAATAAAATTTCAGTAGAATGCTTAATCGAACTCACATAATCTTTCTGTTCTCCCGATAAATCTGTTTGCATGACCAAATTACTCATGCCCCAAATAGCGTTCATTGGTGTACGCATTTCGTGGCTAATATTGGCAATGAACTGTTCCTTCATTTTGGCAGATTGCCTCGCTATATCTCTTGCTTTTCTTAAGTCATCAGATTTCTGTTGCTCCGTAATATCTTTGATAACGCCAGAGTAGCCCGTAAATTCGGAAGTCTGAATCATACTTGCCGAAATCAAACATTGGCGGATCTTACCATTCTTTTGTTCAATGTCAATTGCAAAATCAGCCACCGATTGATTGGATACCAAGGAATATAAAAACTCTCTTTTACGCTCTTGGGTATGAAATAAATTATGTACTTCAATTTCCAACAATTCTTCTTCCGAAAAAGCAAATAGTTCAAAAGTAGCTTGATTGAAATCTACTAATCGACCTTCCAAATTACAGATGTAAATCGCATCTTTTGAATTGTTGAAAATATCTTGATATAGTTGATGACTATTTTGTCTGACCTTACTTAGTTGTGTCCCTAATTCATCCTGATAAATCTGAGCTCGCTCCACAGCAAAGCAGATTGTCGGATAAATACTCGTGACCTCCAACTGTTCTTTATCAATAAAATCTTGTGCTCCAGCTTTGATACACGCGACGCCGAGATGCTTATATTCTCTCCCAGCTAAAACAATGATAATTTTATTAGGAAATGCTTTTTTCAAATGCTTTAAGCCTACCATCCCATCTCCATCAGGCAAGGATAAATCTAATAAGATCGTTGAAAATTCAGGATATTCTTTTAGAAAGGTAGTTGCCTGATTGATAGATTGACAAGCGGATAAATGGTTGCGTAAAACACCCGACTGCGCCAGATTATTTTTGACCAATGCAATGTCCGATTTATCATCTTCGATGAGTAAAATAAATGGACTAATGGTCTGATTTGGCGAGGTATAGGGCATCGCAATGGTTACTAGTAGGTTGAAAAAATAAATTTTTAAGCTGTAAGGGGAGTCGCTAATTGGTAAGGAAATAATGGCAAAAAATATGCCATGTAGTGCTTTTTTAATGAAAATGAAATTTAGGAACGAAAATCAAAAAACTTTAGGCACTACAGTAAAAGGTATAGGGTATTCGTAAAGAAGGAGGTGCTTATAAAGCACCGCCTTCTATGGCGCTTACAGAAAGCAGTGCTTTGTAAGCACCTCTTTCTTTTACTACTCTCAAATAATGTTCCACAGAAAGACACCCATAGTTTTCACCATCGAGCCTTTCTAAAAAGCATACTTAGCCTAAGGCACACCTGTAACAATAATATTTTTAATTACTGAAGAATAGCATAATTTTGAGTTTTAATCTGATGAATTCATTTTAATTAAAATATTATATTAAAAAATTGCATTATTGTAAAATAATAATTAAAATTATAATATAAATGAAATAAACTAAACCTCAACCTATGCAAAATTCTAAAACCAAAAGGTATTCAACCGGTGATCTTCTTGCTTTTGAAAAGGTCATTCAACGAAAGTTGGCAAAAGCCGAAAAACAGTTAGCGACATTAGACGCCCAATTAAAAGAGGCGGCAGACAACAAAAGTAGTGAAAGTGATTGGGTGGATGATTCGTCGAGTAGTGCCAGTTTACAGTTATTAGACACAATGGCTAATCGCTTACGGAAGCATGTGATAGATTTAAAAAATGCTCAACTACGGATTCATAATAAATCTTATGGTATTTGTTCGTTGACAGGCAATTTGATTGATAGAAAACGATTAATGGCAGTCCCTACCACTACCAAAAGTGTAGCGGCTAAAACTGCTAAAAATAAAGGCGAGAGAAGAAGTTCCATTGTGAGAAGAAGTAGTGCTCCTAAAGTAATAAGTAGAGTTATTCCTAAAGCGGAACCTACTAAAACTGTGAAAAAAGAAACCGATTATTTGAAGCATCTAGCAATAACCGATCAGCTATTGGAAGGGGTCGAAAAGCTAGATTTAAAGGAAGATATAGATTGACAGAAGTGTCAGGGATCAGATTAGGTGTTGACATCGGAATGGTCAATATCACGTTGTCAACATCTAACCTGGTACCAGAAACCCGATACCTAGTACCTACCTAATCAACCACCGCTCGCAACTCCTCCAATATTTTCACCATCGCCAGCGTATCTAGATCACAGTAACTCAGTAAATCTTGGAAGGTTTGTTTTTGTTCTTTTTTGGATAACCGCCCATCGGTAGCATGATGCCATTTGATGGTAGCAATCATTCCATTTTGAATTGCCAAATCATTGTAACTTACTTCTGGAGATAAGACGGGTAACACACTTTTGAGAGAAGTTTTACCTTTAAAATCAGGGTGTTGATAATAGCCTTTTTGGAAAGGAACTCTAAGGTCATACATTCGATCATTTAAATCGGCTAAGAAGTCGGCATAGGCTGGATACAATACACCCATTTCTTTATTTCTACTCTTTTCAAAACTAGCATTCCAGACGATTATACTTCCTGTTTTACCAATGTTTTTTTGTAGATGTTTGACTAAATTTTCTACAGATTCTGTTTTATGTTTTAAGATAAATTCGTGATGAGTGACTTTGCCATCAGGTTTTTCTTGTACATGTAGGGAATATTGAAAAACCATCTGTTGGTAGGTTTTATAGCCTTCTTGCGGCGGAACTACAAAGGAAAAACTTTCATAATCAAGGTAATAAAGCGGATAGACTAGTTTGTTTAACATCTTGCGAAGACTACTTCGTTTGATGATGATTTCGTCTTCTTGAGCGATGTCTACTTGTTGGCGTTGATTGGCAGACAATTTAAAATCTTCGGGTACTTTTTGAATGTCTAAAATACCATCTTCCACTAAAGATTTAATTTTTTTGGCACCAATTCGAGAGATGTTAAAAATGGAGTATTTGGGAAAATCAGGATAGTGCAAATGAATAAAAGGGCATTTTCCTTTTTTGCTACAGCCAAGTGTAATCCGTTTTTTAGGCGCATTTCCGTTTAACCATTTTAATGCTTTGGGAGCATTATTACGTGTACTTTTCATTAATTCACTCACATCGGCAGTAATATCTTCTATTACTAACAAATTGCAATGATCTACCGTAGGCCCCGTCCAATAATTTTTATTGACATGAACTAAATAGGTCCCGCTGATTTTATAGCCTGCATTTTCAAACACCATTCGCTGAAAAGCTAAATCGTGATAATGTTCTTTTTTTACACTCGTTGCAGCTTTGACTTCAAACAGAGCCAATGTGTTTTCTTCGGATTGACGGACGGCAATATCTGTGATTGCTAACATGCCATCTGCTTCTGCTTTCATTTGAAAAATCACTTGCTCGGGATCAATATGCTGATCTTCAATGATACAACCATCAGAAAACCACTGCTGAGCAAAATCATCAATCAAGTTACCTTGATCTAGTTTGAATTGCCGATCTAAATCAATTGCAGGTAAGGCCGAAGGTTGATTTTTTCTTAGCCACAATTCTTCAGGGCAATCCATGTACTGGATATAGTCAGTTTTAGATAAGGTATATTTCTTTTTCATAATTTTTGAATATTTGCCTAAAGCTAGTGATTTTAAAAATAAAATCAAAAAGGGTAAATTCGCTGCGATGTATTCCTAATTGACTACTTAAATGCTGAAAAAATAATTATATCAACAAATAAATAGCACAAATTGATGGTTTATGTTTTATATCAGATAGAAGGTGACAAAAAATGAAATAATCATGCTAACTTATCAAAGAACAGCCGTGGCTTTTAATAATACAAATAATTCGAACCCAACAGAAAAGCAATTTGCCGATGAGCAAGTATTTGCTGCTATACATAGTAGTGATAGTACCAATCGTATGGCATTAAAGTGGTTTTTTGAAGATGTGAAAGGGTATTCGATTGGTGTTTGGCGAAAAAAATATCGAGATATTTCTGATGAAAGTTGGGAAGATATTTTCACGGATTCGACTATTAAGTTAATTACTAGGGTCAAAAAAGGCTTGGTTTTAAAAGAAGGGACAAAACTGAAAAGTTATTTTACAACAGTCGTAGAGTACACCGTTTTAGATCACTTTGCCAAAACTAAAAAAGAGAAGACTTTACCCCTAGTCCCTACACAACAGTTAGAAGGTTCGACGGATGTCTACGAATTCGAAGAACAGCAAGTAGCCAACATTATTAAACAAAAGCTACAAGAGATTACCGAAAACGAAGAACAAGTAAAAGTGATCTTGTTGGTAGCCAAAGGATACAGATACAAAGAAGTTGTAGAAAAGACGAGTTACCAAAGTGAGGGCGCTTGTCGAAATGCCTACATGAAAGGCAAAAAAAGAATTGTCAATTACCTACTCCAACATCCCGAAGAGGGCAAAGAACTCAAACGGATGCTAATGGGAGCAAGTAGGAAATAATAAACAGAGCAGAGCAATGAATTATTTTACGAAAATAGCCGCGTATTTTAGCAATGAACTAAATGATTTAGAGCGTTTAGTTTTTGAGCAAGAATTAGCAGAGAACGAAACTTTACAGGCAGAAGTGGCTGCTTACGAAATGGCGGAGAGCCTATTTGGATTCACTGCGGAGACGTTGCCAGAAACCGAAATAGTGGATACAGCAGCAACCGTAACGGCTAACGAACTCATTGCTTTTACTGCAAATAATCTTTCTGAAGCACAAATTTTAGCTCCACCTGTCGAGGCAGCTCAACCGACGATTGTCCGTCAAATGAAACCTCGCAGAAATAGGATGGCTTGGTTAGCCGCAGCATCCATGTTGTTTATTGTTAGTATGATTGGGTTGCGTTTTCAAAAAAATCAAGCATCGTGGGAGACTTTGGGACATGAAGGGCCTGTGGCAGTAACGGCACCAGAGAAGAACGTGGTTGAGCTAATAGAAAAAGAGGTGATTCCTGTGATTGAAGAGGAGAAAGTAAATAAAGTTGCCGCTGCTCCAATTGTTGTAAAGAAAAAAACAAAAAAGTACGAGCCTGCAAAGGTGAAAATAGTGAAAAAGCAGCGAACTAATACTAGAAACTTAGCTGCCAATACAACTGAAATTTCAGCTAAAAAGAGTATCGAAAACCCATTAGCCTATAATACGGTAGGTACGAAAATTTCGTCAGTTAAGGTGATTGATCGTGGTCAGGAAGTTGTTTATAAGGCAGATAGTGGCGTTATTTTAAAGGAAGGATTTCATGCTAAGGCAGGATCATCATTTGTCGCAACCACACTATCGGATAATAAAACATCTTCTAATTTCACTTCAGCAGAAAAAATAACAGGTACCAATAAAGTTGTCTACCAAGCGAATGAGACGATTACTTTAAAACCTGGATTCCATGCCAAGGCAGGAACAGATTTTTTAGCTAAAACAGCGTCTGCGAATACTCAAGAAATATCAACAAATACAGTTGTGTCTGACAAGGAATCAGTTGTAGTGAAAGCTAGTAATAGTGTTATTCTAAAGCCAGGTTTTCATGCAAAGGCGGGGGCAGTTTTTACTGCTAAGGTTGCCAAGTAACAAGAGCCATTAGCTAAAAAAATACCTTATCAACGCTCGGGGATAAGGTATTTTTTTTTGAACTAAGGGCATCTTTTTGTAAAATAAATGGGTTCTTTGACAATTTTTGCAAAATTCTTTCGGCGGCGCAGCCGCCGTTACAAAGTGCAAAAATTGTCAAAGAACCAATAAATGTTTTTCCTTAAATCAAAAGAAAGAGGTGCTTACAAAGCACCGCTTTCTGCGAG
>CALDTJ010000553.1 GCA_937924145.1 uncultured Saprospiraceae bacterium | reverse complement strand
CTTCCCACAGGATCAGCAGTGGTAAATACCGTCTCATTTCCTAAAAAGTGTTTATAATCAGGAAACTGCATATTTTCATTATTCATAAAAGTACCAACGTTCAACTTCACATCCATTTTGCCCCGATAGCCAACATTAAATTCATGCTGAAAACCTAATTCTAAATGCGTGAAATTATTATTGATTTCAGAACGATCACTGTAAAAATTTTGTCGTAAATTCAATGATAATGTAGGTGAAGAATTCGCAATCGCATACTTTTTACCATTACGAATACGGTATTTCTGCCAAGGTTTCCCTTCGATACCAACAGAACCAATCAATGCTTGATGCGTGGAAAAATCGGCATTGGTTTCGAAATTAAATGGAATATTAGATGTATATCCTCGGTCTTCTCTATCAAAATAAGTAGTCGTAGAATTATTCTGTAAAGTATTTCGCTCAGACCACTCTCCTCCTATATTCAGCTCCCATTTACGATTAAACCACTGTTTATAAGTCATCTTCACAAATTGCTTTTCATACAATTTCATGAAATTATTTTCCGAAAAAAGGCTCGTAAAACTATTAACTAATGGATGTATTGGATTATCTGGGTTGTATTGAAAAACTGTTTTTCCACCGCTCAATCTTAATTGCCCTTTCCCTTTGCGTCCATTATCGGTGACAGTTGTTCCACTTGAGTCAGCAGATACTGTTTTTGTAGTAGCCACTTTCTGATTAAAATTAATACCAGTTTCAAAGACGTAATTCAGTTTTTTTCTAGAAAACCCATAGCGACCAGTGCCCTCTAAAAACCAGCGATTCTTATTCGCAAAATCCTTTCTATACCCCAGTCCATATCTAAAATTATAACCTTCTACCGTATTAAATTGGAGCGTATTAATCGCCGATTTGATGTAAAAACGCCCCTTCCCTTCTTTCCCATAAGAACCTCCAAATAGTAAATCGCCCAATTCAAATCCTGCTTTTTTCTTCTTTTTTCGAACGCCTAAAGAGTCTTTTCTAGCTTCTTCTTTATCTGCCACAATCATACTATCCATCACTTGATATCCTTTTGACTCTAATTTGGTCAATGGAATAGGTCGAATTTGTTCCCAATATAAAGAGTCTCGTTTTGCAGCCATGGAGTCCACTTCAAAATTATAAGTCGAAGTGACTTCTGGTTCTTTTTGTTCTTTTCGTTCCTCTTTCTCGTATTCTTTGAGCATTTTTTTCAATTCCTTGCGAGTCACCGTTTTATCTTCTGCTAATCGTTGTTCAATGTCTTCTATTTTAGCGTTTTTTTTACTTTCTTCGATTTCTTTAGCCAATTGTTTTTCTACTTCCTCGTCAATCACTTCAACTTCGTACGCCAAATCTGGATTAATCTCAATATCATAATCAGTAATTGATGCTAAATAATTCGCCTCAAATTTAAATCCAAAATAACTGCCTAAGACCTTATATTGTAAGTTCAGCGGCATCCAAACCTTGTCTTCAATCGGAGCATATACCTGTTTAGCATTAATTTCTAAACCAGAATTAAAAGTGGTCAGGTCTAAACTATGGATTGCCCAGTCACCATCCACTAAGTTGATGGTGCCAGCAAAAACATTATTCCCTCTACTTCTTGGAATGACTCGGATTTTATCAATCTCTTTGCCTCTATCCATAAAAAAACCTTCATAGACAAACTTGTAATAAGCAAAAGCTTTTGGGGAGAGTGGAGATACTACCCCACCAATATCTTTTGCGTAAAAACTAGCATTGACATAACCATTCGGATTAATATCGTCGGTATCTGTATTTCCTGTGGTGTAGACGGACAGTACTTTCTCTTCGTAAGTATTTGGGCGTTTATAAGTTACTTGATTGACTGATTCACTAGTGAAGGCAAAGGTCGAATCAATTCCTTCTTTTGCCATCAATTTCTTCATAAAAAATGGCGATTTTATCAGTCTTCCCGAGCCTTTGATGTACACATTTGTCGTATATCCATTCAATTGGTTGGTGTGAAATTTAGCTTTGGCAATTGCTTTACGCATGATGGTATAAGCAGGGTCTCGTCCTCCTGAAGTCACTTCTACTTGTGCCAATTCGTAAGTCTGTTCTTTCAAAGAAACGTTAACTGTTGAAAAACCATTATCAATTTTCACTCGCTTTACAATCGTCTCATAACCAATAGATTGAAAAACAATATTGTAAGTTCCAGCCGAAATTCTATAGACATAATCCCCTTCTACATTGGAGGTCGTTCCTGTACCAGATTCCTCTACATAAACGGTCGCGTATGGAATAGGCGCCCCATTAGTATCAGTAATCTTTCCTTTAATACCTCCAGCAAAAAGAGCGATATTTGTTAATAAAAAAAAAGGGATAAAAAATAGGTGTTGAGTAAAATTCATAAACAGTCAGTTAATAGGGTTAATGAGGTGTTATTCCTAGATGATATTTATAATAAAAACACGGGAATTTGGTTTTTATTACTAGTTAAACGATTAAGGGCAGTTAAAAAGTGAGTTCCTCGACTAAGGTATCTAATTTTTCGACGGATAGTCGCTTTCGGCCTCATCTTTTATAGTTTTACCACATAGTCATAAGGAATTTCAGTTCAAAACTAGGTGCTATTTTACCACATAGAAAACACATAGTTCACAATAGTTTTCTTAGCTAGATATTGACCGAGCAGGAGCATTTTTGCTAAGTTAATTTTCAAATCTAGCTTAGCAAAATGCTAACGCTCGAAATTGTCAAAGCTAACGCTCGAAAAACTATGTTTTCTATGTGTATTAGCTATGTGACTATGTGGTAATCCTAGCATGGTTTTGAACTTCAGTTCCTTATGACTATGTGGTAATCCCCAAATTAGCGCACACAAAACAAAGACTATCTCCCCCTTCGATTCCCCTAGTCCCTTACAAAATTTATGCTTTTTATAACAATTATTTAGAATATATCGTAAGAGATAAACAAGACTGCTAACTCTTTTTTAACTTTGCAGTCCTTTTTGAAAATATTCAACGACGAAAGCGTCCCAATTAAAGAAATAGGATAGGCCTCGTCGATACAATAAAGTCGGTGTGAATTATATGGAAAATCTAAAGTCACAAATCAACATAGCCAAACTTCCAGAACATATTGCTGTCATCATGGATGGGAATGGTCGCTGGGCCAAGCAAAAAAATCAACCTAGAGTTTTCGGTCATAGGAATGGTGTAAAAGCAGTTCGAGAGATTACGGAAGCGTCAGCAGAGTTAGGGGTGAAGTACCTTACCTTATATGCTTTCTCTACCGAAAATTGGAATCGTCCATCCTTCGAAGTGAATACGCTCATGCGACTATTGGTAGACACCATTGCCAAAGAAGTCAAGACTTTAAATAAGAACAATATCCGTTTACACGCCATTGGAGATCTCTCCAAGTTACCTAGCAGGACTCGAAAAGCACTACTAGACGGTATTGAAAGTACTAAAGACAATACCCGTATGGACTTGATCCTAGCCTTGAATTATAGCGGCAGATGGGATATTTTAAACGCAACTAAAACCATTGCCCAAAAGGTTCAAAATCAAGAACTTAAAGCAGAAGATATCACGGAAGAAACCTATAAAGCAGCATTAAGTACGGCACAATTTCCAGATCCAGATTTAATGATCCGAACTAGTGGAGAAACTCGTTTAAGTAATTTCTTATTATGGGAATTATCCTACGCAGAATTTCAGTTCATCCGAACCCTTTGGCCCGATTTCACTAAAAACCATTTGTATGAATGTATCTTGAATTATCAAAACAAGGAACGTCGCTTTGGAATGATTAGTGAGCAATTGGTTTAAATGGCAGTTGGCAGTTGGCAGTTGGCCAGTTAATTTAAGGAAGTCCTGTCTGATTTATGAAATCGGACAGGACTTTTTTTTTTACTATTTTTTGAAAATTGAAAAATCTAAATTGAAAATTGAAAATTTCAATGGTCTTCGCCTGTCCATTTCGTGTTAAATAGTGTTAAGAATCTATTTAATTTACCACGAATTGTCAAATCTATTCGTTCAATTACTAAAATTTACGACCTTTGCGGATTCAAAGTGACTTTTCCTTTTTTTCAAACTGGATTCAATCACTTCTTTTGCAAATAATCTAGCAAGTATTAACAAAAGAGAAGCAACTTTATTTGTTATACTTGCACCAGAAGATTGTAAGTATTAATTCTATAGAAAGGTATATGTAAAATTTTAGTTTTTTATAGACAATTCTTACTTGGTATTTATCCATTGCATTTTACATCAATATTGCTTGAATGTTCATGAAAAGATTTAGCTATTTTTTATTCTTCGTACTTTCCTTTTTGGTTATTAACCCAACCTTTTCGCAAGTTACGGATAGTATTCCCAGCATAGATTACAGTAATCCAGTCGATTATGAAATTGGTGGCGTAACTGTAAAAGGTAACAATTACAGTGATGCGACCGCCTTAAAATCCATTGCGGGTTTGAAGGTAGGTGGTAAATTGCGGATTCCTGGTCCTGGTATTGCGGCAGGCTTGAAGGCATTGTGGAAGTTAAAGCTATTTACAGACGTAAGAATTTATGCAACTAAGACAGTTGGAGAGATTATTTTCTTAGAGATTGCTGTTTTAGAACGTCCTAGATTGACCACCTATAATTATAAAGGCGCAAAAAAATCACGTCATTCAGAATTAAATGATGTAGTTAATCAATTTTTGACCAAAGGTGGAATCGTTACGGAAGCAACAAAAAAGAATGCAGAGGAAGGCATCAAAAATTACTACAAAGGCAAAGGATATTTTGATGTGACCGTTAATTCCACAGAAAAATTAGATACTGGAAGAATTAACTCCGTTCAATTAGAATTCGACATTGATAGAAAAGATAAGATCAAGATTAAAAGCATTACAGTAGAAGGCAATAAGAATGTAAAGGCAAAAAAATTGATCAAAAAGTTTGAAGAAACAAAACCTAAAAGTCGATTATTTGCCTCTTCTAAGTTAGTCAAAAAAGACTACGAGGCCGATAAAAAGTTGATGATCGACTACTATAACGAATTAGGTTTTAGAGATGCCCAAATTACAAACGATAGTGTTTGGAGAAACGAAGATGGAGAATTAATGATTCACCTTACCCTAGATGAAGGCAATCAGTACTTCTTCGGTAATATGAAATGGAAAGGAAACTCCATTTATGACGATGCGACTTTAGCAAAAGTATTGACCATCAATAAAGGGGATATTTACGATCAAAGGAAATTAGAAACCAAACTCCAATTTGACCAAGGTGGCTTAGATGTCAGTACCTTATATATGGACAACGGTTATTTATTCTTTAATATCGAACCCGTCGAAGTAGCGGTTAGAGGCGACACAATTGATTTAGAATTTAGAATTTTTGAAGGGCCACAGGCAACTATTGATAGAGTAACCATCAAAGGAAACGACAGAACGCACGAACACGTTATTCGTCGAGAATTAAGGACAGTTCCTGGTGAAAAATTCAGTCGGTCTAAGATTATTCGATCTCAAAGAGAAATTATCAACTTAGGTTATTTCAATCCAGAAACAATTGGTATCAATACGCCTGTAAATCCTCAGAGAGGAACCGTAGATATTGAATATACGCTAGAAGAAAAACCTTCTGATCAGTTAGAATTATCTGCTGGTTGGGGTGGTTTCCAAGCGAGAGTAATTGGTACTTTAGGGGTAACCTTTAATAACTTCTCTCTTAGAAATATTTTCAACAAAAGTGCTTGGCACCCATTGCCACAGGGAGATGGTCAGCGATTATCTTTAAGAGCACAAACGAATGGTAATTTCTACCAATCTTATAATGCCTCATTCACAGAGCCGTGGTTAGGTGGTAAGAAACCGAATGCTTTAACGGTAGCAGGTTCTTATACGCTTTTATCTAATGGAATCAACAAAGAAAGTCCAAGTTATAACCAATTGTCTATCAGTAGATTGGCAGTTAGTTTAGGAACAAGATTAAAGTGGCCTGATGATAACTTCATTTCTAGTACAACCTTAAGTTTATCTACGATTGACTTGGTCAACAGAGCAACGATTCGTTTACCAGAAGGAGGATTCTTAGATAATGGTTCTTTCCAAAACTTGTCTATTAATCAAACCATTGCTAGAAGTTCGATTAGTAATCCACTCTTCCCAACAGAAGGATCTAAGATTCAGTTGAGTATGCAATTTACGCCACCGTATTCTTTGTTCAACAATAGAGACTATTCAAGTTTAGATGCAGAGGAAAGATTCAAGTGGTTAGAATATCACAAGTGGAAGATCGACGCAGAATGGTATAGTACGATTGTCGGAAAGTTAGTAGTAAAGATGGCAGGTAAAATTGGTATCTTAGGCACTTATAACGACGAAATCGGTACTTCTCCATTTGAGCGATTCGAATTAGGGGGTGACGGTTTATCCAATCAAAGTTTTGCCTTTACAGGAAACGAAATCATCTCTTTGAGAGGTTATGAAGTAGAAGATATTAATGGTAACAACACCGCAGGTACACCTGTCTACAATAAATTTACTTTAGAATTAAGATATCCGTTATCTACCAATCCAAACTCGACTATTTACGCCTTATTATTTGCGCAAGCAGGTAATGCCTATGAAACGGTTAGAGACTATAACCCATTCGATGTAAGACGATCTGTCGGTGGTGGTGTTCGGGTTTTCTTACCAATGTTCGGTACGCTTGGATTTGATTACGGATTTGGTTTCGATAATCCTATCGCTCAAACAGAAGGATTCTGGAAGTCTGGTAACTTTAATATTATTCTTGGATTTGAACCTGAGTAGCAGTGAGCAGTTGGCAGTGAGCAGTTGGCTTAACTGCAAAACAAAACCCTAATAGGAAAATAACTTTCTATTAGGGTTTTATTTTTTACACTCTACGATTAAGATACGGTGTGAACTGCCTACTGCCTACTGCCTACTGCCTACTGCCTACTGCCTACTGCCTACTGCTCACTGCCTACTGAAAAATCGGTACTCCATTCTCATCCGTCGTCAATACATCAGACATATAATCCAAAAACGGGCGCATATTCATAAAAGTCTGATTCAAGTTGTCTAAAAAATCTTTAGCCAGCACTTCTTTATCAGAAAAGTTTTTAATGAGCAAAAACTGTTTGTATCGCAATAAATCAATATCCGCATGATCTTTAGGATAATCTCTTGGCGCCGTTTTCAATTGTGCGCCTACCATTTTTCCAAAAGTGTCTACAAAAACAGGCTGAGTCAACACTTCTCTCAAAGATGGAGCATCGACCGCTATTTCTTGTCGAATTCGTTTTAAGTCTTCTTTATTAGGTCCCCAAAATCCACCTGCCACAAAGGAGTTATTAGGCTCTATATTAAAAAAGTAGCTCCCTCTTCTCAGTTTGGTCGCACGGGTAAACCCTCCTCCCCTATTCGTTTTGTAAGGTAATTTATTTTTAGAAAATCGGACATCTCTATAAATACGATAGATTTTGACATTCTCGACCATATCATGTTCCAGCATTTTTTCTTCTAAGGTCTTACCAAATGCTTTTAATTCTTTATCCAAATCTTGGAATTTAGGTTTGTGTTCCGCAAACCAATCTCGGTTATTATTCGCTGCTAACTCTTTTAGGAAATCAAAGAGTTGAGGATTGATGGTCGTATTTTTCATAGTTTTTAGTTGTACAGGCGATTTCAATCGCCTCCATAAAATGTATCAATATCAAATACAAGCAATGATCGAAATTCTACTTGGTTTTATCTTAAAAAAAGTGGTAAGATCCTACTTTCTTCCTATTTTAGAATAATCAATTTCATCAAAAAGTCGAATCAACTGTATGAAACAAGCAAATAAAGTTAAACAAGCCTTTAAAATAAGAAAATCTGAGAAACGAATCCAAAGTAGTAAAATCAAAGCGTATGGTTTACTGTTTTTCGCTTTCCTTTTTCTATTGATCGCCAGTTACCTTTTAACAGGTAATTATTCAATATTCATCCTTTTTTAGAAAGATTAAAAAACCAAAACCAAATGGAAGAACATGCATGGGCTAGCTATTCAGCCAATCTAAAATTATTAGGTAGACGCTCCTTTCGAAATCTTAGCAAAAACGTCAATTACAAAGTTAAGCTTACCAAAAAATCTAGTAATAAACTAGCAGAGCAAAGATTGAATAAAATCGGTCAACAAACTCAAAAACGTACATGGTTAACCGTTGGATTAATGCTTGTAGTTGCCGTTAGCTTATTTATATTTTGGCTATCACTCGTCTTTTTGTGAATTAGCAAATACTTTATTTCAAAAGTTTAAGCTAATGTGACCAGAAAAACCACAAAGTGGTTATGGAGAGAAGGGATTATTTTCTGTCCCCCGAATTTCATTCGGGGCTATTTACGTTCAACCAATCCGTGGTTTATATAAAAAATTAACAGTTCAAATTTAATTTACAAAGCACTATAATTCCATTGCTCAGAGCTTTATTTCCATAAAAGAATTAGGCTTGACTTGGAAATGAACCTGCCCGTTCCATTCAGGCGGGTTTCCAAGCTACACTACACAAACACCAAGGCCAATTTAATCTCAGCATAAGTCACCTCTTGGTTCAAAGCCTCAAACATCGCTTTTAGACTAACCGAACCATCCTCCCGAACTTTTTCAGGGTCATTTGTTGCCAAAATCTGTTTATGGGCGATTTGTATTTTTCTAAATAGGCCGGGTTCAGGCTTATAGCGAGAAAGGTCTACTTCTGGATAAAGTGATTTAATCTTTTCAAAATGTCCCATAATCGTTCCTTCCGAAAGGCCTCTTTCATCTGCAATCTCTTCAATTGTCAAATTTTTCAAGATATAATCCTTCGTGATCGTAAAAGTGGACTGCTTAGGCGATTTTGTCTTTTTCTCTTTCTTCTTATTTTTAAAACGAGCAATAGCCTTAGGATCGGTCAAACCACCACAATGCCTGACAAATTCTACTGCCTTTTTATCTAAATTCAACTGATCAAAACGTCCCTCCTCCTCACTTGACAATTCTTGGAAACGTTTATCTGCTTTAAACGCCAAACTGTCAACCTCTAGAGCAGTACTATTAAATCCAACTAACTTTAAACCTTTTAAACTCTTCAATCTAGATAATGCTACATAACCTTGCCCTTTTTCAAAACTTTTACTTAAATCTACTTCCGCTGCTTCTAGCGTCATTCCTTGACTCTTATGTACCGTAATTGCCCAAGCTAGGCGCAGTGGCAACTGCGTGAAAGACGCCAACGCATTCCCCTTATCATCTTCAATCGCCCATTCATCATGCTCCACTTTCATTGTGCTACCATCAGCTAATTTCACTACAGGAAGTTGTTCCTCAGAATATTTTAAGACCTCTCCTAAAGTTCCATTGATATAACCCGCTTCGTAATTATTCTTTACGAACATTACTTTCGCCCCTTTTTTCAATTCAAGTTGTTCTTCTGCTCTTACTGATTTTTTCAAAGTTTCCAATAATTTAGGATTGCCCTTTGTAGTAGCTTGGAATAACTTGCTCATACCATCCAATTCTCTCAAACGGGTGATATTAAGCATATTGACATCCCGATTATGACTATATAATTTTGGCGGTTCTTCGAATCCTTCTAATGCTGTTTCGCTCGCATTTTCTAATAAAGCAATCGACTTTTCCGATATATTTCCTTTTCTAATTTCATTGAGAATAGTATCTAAATCATTATCCTCTTGTCGATGTTGTTCGGTTAGGTAACAAATAGCCAATTTTGCTTCCAACCATGCTTTAGACATAAAGGCAAACTTATCTCTCGGTCGTTCATTAGGATTGCCAACAGGTGGTAATTGAAAAAAATCACCTGAAAGAATGACTTGGACTCCACCAAAAGCCCTAGTTGGGTCTTTAAAAAATTTCAATACGGTGTTTACCAATTCCAACTGATTCTTATGGAGCATGGAGATTTCATCAATAATCAACACCTTCGCTGTCTCCATTTTGTCCTTCAGGTATTTTTTTTCCTTCATATTCTTCAAATCAGTCGACGTCAACTTATCTTTGATACCTATACCCGACCATGCGTGAATCGTCATACCATTCATGTGAGTGGCTGCAATTCCCGTGGAGGCAGTCACTGCAACGGGCACATTCCGCTCTCTCAAATATTCGATGTATTGATTGACTACATAAGTTTTTCCTGCACCAGCGGAGCCAGTGAGAAAAACATTTCTACCAGATTTTAGTAAAGTAAGTGCAGTTGATTGTTTCATGATTGGTAGTTTATAAGTTTATAGCTTCCCTGTAAAATTAAATCGCCAAATTACAATTTTTAAAACATTTTTTACCTAATTTTCAATTGAAACATTTTTTGTTTTGGTTATAGTTTTAAACCAAATTAAATGAACAAACTTCATCAACACTTCGTTTTTGAAGAGAGAAATAAGAAAACGTAGCTTAGTGTAATAGACACACTAAGCTTAATAAAAAATACTTATCTTTGAAAATATATTTTAACGATAACTTAAAACCATCCTACTTATGATTGCCCTAATTCTTGGTGGCGGCGCAGGCACCCGATTGTATCCACTAACTGAAAATCGTTCTAAACCTGCTGTTCCTTTGGCAGGAAAATATCGACTAATAGATATTCCTATTTCCAATTGTTTAAATTCTGGCGTTCGTAGGATGTACGTATTGACACAGTTCAATTCAGCATCTCTCAACAAGCATATCAAAAACACCTACGGTTTTGATCATTTTAATAATGGTTTCGTAGATGTCTTAGCAGCTGAGCAAACTCGTTCTAACATGAATTGGTTTCAAGGCACAGCAGATGCTGTACGACAGTGTATGAAGCACTTAGTGAATCATAAATACGAGCATGTCTTGATTTTATCTGGCGATCAATTATACCAGATGGATTATCAAGCATTATTAGCCGATCACATAGAGAAAGAAGCAGATATTTCAATTGCTACTATTCCAGTAAATGCAAAAGATGCGCCTGGATTTGGTATTATGAAAGTGAATAAAGGTGGGATGATAAAGAAATTCATCGAAAAACCTAGTCCTGATTTATTACCTAAATGGACTTCGCCAGTCGCTGCTGAATATAAAAAACAAGACAAGCATTACCTAGCCTCAATGGGCATTTATTTATTCAATAAGCAAGTTTTGATAGACATGTTTGCAGAATATCCAGATGCCAATGATTTTGGTAAAGAAATCATCCCTAACGCGATCAACTCTAGTTATAAAGTAGCTTCTCACGCCTTCGGAGGTTATTGGACAGACATTGGAACAATCGCTTCATTTATGGAGGCTAATTTGGAGTTGACCCAAAATATTCCACAATTTAATTTATTTAGCAATACTGAGAAGGTTTACACCCGAGCGAGAATTCTACCACCATCAAAGATAAGAAAAACAACTTTTGACGAAGTGATCTTTACTGGTGGTTCTATCATCCATGAAGCCAATATAGAGCGTTCTGTAATTGGTATTCGAACAAGAATTGAGGAAGGCTCAACGGTTAAAAACTCGATCTTAATGGGGATTGATTATTATGAAACTTTAGAGGAAATAGCTGAGACAAAAAAGAAAGGTCATAAACCTCACATGGGGATTGGTAAAAATTGTCATATTGAAGATGCCATTATTGATAAAAATTGTTCGATTGGAAATAATGTAACGATAAAAGGCGGGAGTAATTTAGAAGATACAGAAACGGATGTTTTTTGTATTAGAGATGGTATTATCATCTTGAAAAAAGGTGCGATTGTACAAGACGGAACAGTGATTGGAAACAAATCAGTATAAAAAAATGAAACAAGCATAAATTTTATATTTTTTGCCTTTTCAAAATAATAATTCTATTGAATTTCATAATGAGCCTTTATCCTTCGGATAAAGGCTTTTTTTATAAAAAATGGTGTTTATCCAAGAAAAAAATCACTTTTTTTCAAAAAAAATTAAAAAAAATCGAAAAAAAATAATGTTAAAAAGTAATTTATTTTCACAAATTTAAACAAGACAATCAAACATAATTCACTATAAATCAAGTATTTAAACTTAATTTTTCCAAAAGATTATTATAATTTATTTTCACAATAACCCATTTTTGTTTTTTGTGTAACCTTGATATGTTTGCATATTTGTAGTGTGATAAGTTTTTATCGCAAAAGCTAATAAAAGATTAGCTTAATAATTTTAGGATATGTTCATGGGATTTGAATTTAGCAAGGCACTCTTTAGTGGGATTTAGAATGCCTTGCTAATATTCTACATTGAAATGCAGAGACATTCTAAAACAGACTAGAAAAAGAATTTATAAAATATATAGAATTGGTAAAAGTACCATTCAAGAATTGATAAAAAATAGCAAAAGTGAAGTTGGAAATCAGATATTTAGAAATTAAATACTAAATAGATATTTGAAAGCGTTTTTATCTAGCAGGCGATTACGCCGCACACTAATTGAAATGTTCATGGGATTATAATTTGTTGTAATCGGCAAGCCACTAAGTTGGCTTGCTCTTTTTCTCCAAATTTCCCCTTTGATATAAAGATTTATTTTGGATATGTTCATGGGATTATAATTTGTCAGCGTTAGTCATTTTTACAAATGACTAACGCTTTTTTTTTGCGTACAGGCGACTTCAGTTGCCTATGAATCTAATAAAGGCGACTGAAGTCGCCTGTACGTTAGACTACTTCCGCCACAACAAAAGTACTTCCTCCCACAAAAATCAAGTCAGCCTTATCAGCCCTTCGCTTGGCAGCCCTCAACCCATTTCTAACAGAACTATAAACTCTGCCTTTTAAACCAAATGCACTAGCTTTCTCTTTCAATATCTTAGCGTCCAAACCTCTAGGAATATCAGCTTTCACAAAATAGTAGCGTGCCGCTTTAGGAAGCATTTTCAATATTTTCCCAATGTCCTTATCATTGACCATACCTAAGACAAAGTGCAATTGCTGGTAATCAATTTTAGTCAACTGTTGTAAGATCTGTTGAACACCAGCTTGATTGTGTCCACTATCACAAATAATAGTTGGTTCGGCTCCCAGTTTTTGCCAACGTCCCAGAAAATAAGTCAAGTTTTTTAGATCCTTCAATCCAGTCTGAATCGCGTTTTCAGTTACTTTAGGAATAGCCTCTATTTTATTTAAAACAGCAATTGCTTGCAACGCTGTAGTAATATTTTTTTGTTGATAATTTCCCATGAGGTTAACCACGAGATTATTAAAGTTATACACTCTACCCTTCACATAATAATTAGTATGGTAAGCCTTCGTATCTCTTTCTACCACACTAATATGCTTATCAGCAAATATGATTGGAGCATTTCTTTCTTTTGCCGTTTTTTCAAATACACCCTTCGTTTCCTTCTGAGTCTCACCAATCACTACTGGAACATTAGGCTTTATAATTCCCGCCTTCTCCCCTGCAATAAGCGGCAAAGTATCCCCTAAAAATTGCTGATGATCAAAACTAATATTAGTGATTACAGAAAGCAAAGGTGTAATAATATTCGTCGAATCTAATCGCCCCCCTAAACCTGTTTCAATAATAGCAATATCGACCTTTTGTTGAGCAAAATAATCAAATGCCAAAGCCACAGTAATTTCAAAAAAAGAAGGTCGTATCTGCTCAAAAACTGGATTATTAGCTTCTACAAAATCAACGATATGCCTTTTAGAAATCAGCTTTCCATTAATCTTTATGCGCTCTCTAAAGTCTTTATAATGCGGAGAAGTATATAGACCAACCTTAAGCCCACTCGCTTG
>CALDTJ010000552.1 GCA_937924145.1 uncultured Saprospiraceae bacterium | reverse complement strand
AAACAAATATCTGACAATCAGAAACTTAAATTATTTTCTACTTTAATTTATGAAAATAACCCAACCTTAAAAACACAGATTTTAGCACAAATAGAAAAAATATGGGCACCAGAATTTGTTCCTATCTTAACGGAATATATTCGCTTGAATTCTGACAAGCAATTTATCGAAGAGGTTGCCGATTTATTAGCTAAAAAAACAGATCAGCGTTTTGGTTTGGATCATTTAAGTTGGTTAGAATGGCTTTGGAAACAAGCACCAATTTATGCCAAATATCAAGGGAATTTTATAGCAGAATATTATCAAAATATTGATCCAAAATTTAGAAAGTACTTTAAAGATCGACAGGAAACGGCTACGATTCGACTAGATGAAATTGTCTGGGGTGGCGTCAAGCAAGATGGTATCCCTCCCCTACGGCAACCAGCTTTGTTGGAGGCTAACGATGCCGATTATTTAGCAGATAGCGATGTAGTTTTTGGTCTCTACTTGAACGGAGTCGCTAAGGCTTATCCCAAACGAATATTGGCATGGCATGAGTTTTTTACGGACACTTTTGGGGATACCAAAGTTGCTGGCGTTTATTGTACTTTGTGTGGCACCGTGATCGGATATAATATGGTGGCTGATGGGGTTTTCCATGATCTAGGGACTAGTGGTTTTCTGTATCGCTCGAATAAGCTGATGTATGACAAGGCGACCCAATCTTTGTGGAGTACGATTCAAGGAGCACCAGTTGTGGGCCCTTTGGCTGCAAAAGATATTCAACTAGAAACTTTCGCTGTGGAAACTACGACTTGGGGACAATGGAAGAAAAGATACCCCGCTACAAAAGTACTTTCGCTGGATACTGGACACGATAGAGACTACTCAGAAGGTGCTGCTTATGCCAACTATTTTGGAACAGATGATTTGATGTTTCCTGTACCGATTACCGACTATCGTTTGCATAATAAGTCGGAAGTACTAATCATTCGAGCACCAAATTATCAACAAGATCCTTTGGCTATTTCAATCAATCATTTAAAAAAGAAAAAGTGGTTAACAGGCAAAATCGGCAATACTAATTTTCTTGCTGTGGCTGACAAAACTGGGGCTGCTAGGGCCTATAATTTAGGGAAAATAGAAATGTCCAGCTATAGAAAAGGGGTATTTAAAGATAGACAAGGACAGTCTTGGAAGGTAACGAATAAAGGCATCTTTTCTACTGATAATCAATCACTTAAACAATTACCTTCTCATAATATTTTTTGGTTTGCTTGGTTGAATGCTTACCCTAAAACTCGGTTGGTGAAGTGAGGCTAGTTGTTGCTAGTTGCTGGTTACTGGTTGAGCTAAACTAGCAACCAGCAACTAGCAACCAGCACCCCAGCCTACCCCGCATAAGTAGGCAAAGAAAAGGTAAAAGCAGTTCCTTCATTCAATTTACTCTGTACACCAATGGTCGCATCGTGTAATTCTAGAATCTTTTGAACAATCGCTAAGCCTAAACCAGCACCATTATTACTACTATTGGTAGTAGTCGTTTTAGTCATTCGATAACGGTCAAAGATGAAAGCTTGTTCCTCAGCTGGAATGCCTGGACCAGTATCCGCTACTTTGATTTGTATACCATTTTTTAACTCTTCTAAACTTATCGTGATTACGCCACCCTTGGGGGTAAATTTGAGGGCATTATCCATTAAGTTTTGAATGACCCGTTCTACCAAAGACACATCCGCAAAGACAATCGGTAGATTCTCTTCATGTTCGACTTGTACGGTTAATTCTTTCTCTTCGGCTAAAACCTGATATTTTGCAAAGGCATCTTGTACCAAATCGGTCATTTGGAATGGCTCTTTTTTTAATTCAATCTGCTTGGCCTCTAATTTCGCATATTCGAATAATTGGGCGATTAATTCAGACAATTTTTCTGAACTATTTAGGATAATATTTAGGTATTTTTTGCGGCTTTCCGCATCCAATTTATCATCTTTTATCAATAGCGTTTCTACATAGCCTTGCATGATTGCTAAAGGCGTCCGTAAATCGTGCGAGACATTGGCAATCAACTCTCTACGCAAATTTTCTACAGACTTCAATTCGTCGATATTGGCTACAATCGTATCTGCCATTGCATTGAAAGTATCGCCTAAAACAGGGAAATCTCCTTTGGCATTTTTGCATACTCTAACGGACAAATCTCCTTCTTTAAATTTAGTAACCGTGTCTACATAGCGTCTCAAATTTTTGGTCAAAAACCAAATTGCCAGTAGTCCCAAAATTAAAGCCGCTATTAAGGCACCTGTAAACAAGGAAACACCCAACGATGGGATATAACAATTTACTAAGTAATCAATAGCAGATGCTTGTTTTTGACTAGCTAAAATAATGTAGAGGTAGCCTTGTAATTTATCATTTTCCATAATTGGAGCAGCAGAAAAAACTTTTTGCTCGGTCGGAAAACGAGGATCATCTCCTTTAATAAAGGTAAATTTTTCAGCTGAAATAAATTCTTTAATTGGCTGTAAATCAACATTTTCTGCCTTTACTCGCTTATAAGGTGCTACGTAAGTAATGATCTCCCCTTTCGTATCCAATAGATAAACTTCGATGGCAGGATTTATGACCATCATAGAACTCATGATCTTCTGTATGGCTAAGGTATCGACCTCTCCATCTACTAAGGGCTTTACCTCCTTAGTCATTTGTTCAGCAATATTACCGTACAGCATCTGGTTTGTTTCTTGCAAATATTCTTTCGCAAAAAAGCCCATTAAACATACAAAAACAGAGCCCAGAATGATAAATAGCCCTAATAAAATAGCCGATATTTTTAAATATAAATATTTCATTTTTTGGATTATAATTCTTCATTAAATCGGTACCCTACGCCCCATGTTGTGAGGATATATGTTGGGTTTTGGATATCTGGTTCTATCTTATTTCTCAGTCGATTGATATGAGAATTTACCGTATGCTCAAAACCATCAAAGTCATAGCCCCAAACGATATTTAATAATTTTGAACGGTCATAACTTTTACCAGGATTACCAGCTAATAATGTCAATAATTCAAACTCTTTTGGAGATAGTTCTACCCTTTCGGATTTGATCGTCACTTTTCTAAGGTCGGTGTCAATTTTTAGGTCACCAAAATCCAGTTGAGTGTCTTTATTTTCGGTTTTACTCTCTTGATTTTCCATCAAGTTTATTCGTCGAAAAACGGCTTTGACTCTAGCAACAAATTCTCTTACACTAAAAGGTTTGGTAATATAATCATCTGCCCCCATTTCGAGACCTAACACTTTGTCAATCTCCTCAGATCTTGCCGTCAACATTAAGATTGGCGTATTGACATCTTTGGCTCTTAGGGTACGACAGATTTCAATTCCATCTTTGTACGGGAGCATGACATCCAATAGGATTAAATCGTAGGTGTTATTTAAGCCTTTCTCTAGCCCTACTTTGCCGTCCATCGCTTTATCGACCTCACAGTCTAAATCGTTTAGGTGAATTTCTAGTAAATCTATAATATTGGGGTCGTCTTCAACAACAAGAACTTTCTTCATAGTATTGATATTGGTATTAATAGTTGCTTGATAATGATAAGCAGTTTTTGGTTTATTTAAAAATCTGACTATCTTCTTTGCTTTTGATCGAGCCTGAACCACTTTGCAGTCAATTTGTAATATACGATGTTATTCCAATCCAACAAAATAGTGCTAATTTTGCTGATTTTAATAAGAGAAATTCTTCGTCTATTCGGTGATAAATCTAGAGCATTGCCCTACTTGTTTCTTACAAGTACAAAGTTAGGATTTAACTATCACAGAACTATCACAGAAAACTGAAGGTTTATTAACATTTTCAATTGGCTGATAATTTTAGCGTAAAAATGTATCAATTTCTAAAAAATCGTATTCAATGCATCCTGCCAAAGCGCTTACTCAAACGTTTTGAACCAGCTATTAGAAATGGGATATATCAGTTTTATAAAGGTAAAAAGTATCGTTGTAATATTTGTGACGCCCATCTAAAATCTTTCATCGAATTACCTAATAAAGACTTGTTATGTCCGAGATGCGCTAGTTTGCCACGGACTAGGCGGTTGTTCGAGATTTTAAATAATGAAAATCTATTACAAGGTACCGTTTTACACTTTTCTCCTCCTTTAAGTTTATACCAACAACTCAAACAAATTACTGATATTCAATATATTAGTTCTGATTTTGAAAATGAATTTCTAGCTGATAAGACCTATGACCTTACCAATATCACCACGGATGATTCGACCTTTGATTTGTTTATTGCCTACCATGTTTTAGAGCATATTGAAGCGGATATCCAAGCAATGCAAGAGCTGTTTAGAGTGACTAAAAAAGGTGGAAAGGGCTTGATTCAAACGCCTTTTAAAAGTGGGGCTATTTATGAAGACTTTAGTATAAAAACACCTTCGGAGCGATTGGCTCATTTTGGTCAGGCGGATCATGTTCGGGTTTATTCGGTGGATGGTTTGGTGGAGCGGTTGGTATCTGTGGGTTTTGAGGTGGAGGTTTTGACTTTTTCTGAGGATGCTGGAAATTACTATGGATATAAAATGACAGAGACTGTTTTGTTGGTTGGGAGGTAGTTTTTTCTCACCGCATTTCATACGGTTAGCGTCTTTTGACAACTTCGACTCCATTGTCATTACCTTTGAAGGCTGATAAATTGTAACTGAAACTCACCATAAAGTATCTGCCTAGGGAAGTTACTCTCTGATCTAATAGGAAATTTAGTTGATTATAGCTTTTGGGGCGATGACTCTTATTTTAACTCTCGAAATTTAGATGTGTATATCAAAAAAATAAGAAACTATTTGAAAGCAGATGGAAATTTAAAAATAATTACTTTAAAAGGAATTGGATATCATTTCAACGTTGAATAGACGAAAATCGTAGTTCATAACCCTCAAAATGAAGTTCGTATTATTTTTTAACTAATATTTTAATTACTGTAAGTTTATTACTATTTTTATGTGATGATTGTGAAAAATCAGTCGTAAGTTCGATATGCAGTTAATCTCCCTCACACACTTAGTATGAATTTTAAGACAGTTCGAGTTAAAATGATAATCCTATTTATTTTGGGTTGTATAAGTCACCAATTATCCGCCCAAGTTAAATTTAAGGAAGCCAGTCTAAAAGCGGCTAAAGCCAAAATTGCCCAAGCAGAATCACCCTATGTGATCTACTTCGCAGGCGTTTGGTGTCCATCTTGTCAATTGATGGAAGAAACGACCTTCAATGATGAAAAACTTGGCGATCAGATCCAAAAAAATTACCTCGCTTACAAAGTAAACGTTGACAGCGAAGAAGGCAAAAAATGGATGAACGAATATGCCGTTTCCTGCTTGCCAACGACTATTTTCTACAGTGCCAAAAGTCAATTATTAGAGCGATTGGAAAAACCCATTACCTCTACAGAATTATTGGCGATGACCACTGATAATGGTTTTAGAAGTTCTAGTCTTATTGCACAGAACTTAGCTAACCCAAAAGCAGAAGATAATCCTGCTTCCAACATCAATGTCAACCCTCAAAATACCCAATTGAGTGGTTTAGCAGAAAATACAAGCCGAGAATCAGTCGATCCTCAAACGTCCAATTTGTCCGATAAAATCGCTAAAAGTTCAGCTGTAGCAAATGGTCCAAATAACAGAATAAAATCCAATCAGCTCTCTAACCAAAATAGGAGTCTTTCAGGCAACTTAGCTAATAAAAACAGTCTCAATTCTAGTAATCCCAATAGTTTGGCTAGTTCAACTTTAGCTAGTCAAAATAACTCTAATACGCTTGCTTTAAATATCTCTGAGGATAGAAAATTTGCAAATCAAGAGGGCATGTTCAACGCTAGTAAAAATAGGATTGATGATAAAGCCAACTATATAAATTCTGGTATTTCTTCTGCGAATAAAAGTGCCAAAAATTCAAGAGCGCGTTATTCGTCTGCTGCATCCTCCAATGGAAATTTTGCAAGACAAACAGCAAAAAATGAAGGTGCAAACACTCAAGAAATAGCTAGTTTTAATGAGCTACTCGAAGAATTAGACATGGAAATCAATCAATTGAAAGGTTTGGGTCAATCTGCTAAAACAGGAAAAACTAATATTGATCTTTCTTTTAACGGAGTTAATAGCAACGGGTCGTCCAGTCTTAACAATAACGATTCTGAAACCTTTTTGAGTCCATCTACCGACAATCTGATGGCTCAAATATCAGCCTGCAAGTCCTTACTAACAGATGCTAAAAGCTTGGATAAACTAATTGGTATTTTAGAAAATTATCAGCAATTATTAATTAAGATGAAGGCTACACAAATTCAATTAGCACAGCAAGCAAGACCTTCAGAATATAAAAAACCCAATAAGGTAACAACTAGTCAACGAACAGTGAATGTTAACTCAGATATTTTAATTCGGAATCAACAGATAATCAACCATTTAAAACTTAGTCCACCAGTCAAAAACGGTAACCAGTATATTGTACAAATAGGAAAATATAGTAATGTCCGAAATGCCGAGCGACTCGTTCAAATCATCCAAAATAAATATGATTATCCTATCAAAGTGTTAATCGAAAATAAAAATAATCGCCCCATTCAAACGGTTTATTTAGGTGAATTCAAAACTCAGGAAGAAGCTATTGCTGCGAATAAAAATTTGCAATGGATTAAGCGAAAAGGAATTGTGAAAAGATTTTAGTCTATACTAGTTGCTGGTTGCTGTGTCCAACTAGCAACCAGTAACCAGTAAAACTCCCCATTTTTTCCTAAATTTGCTTTTTTTCCAATAAACACCTTTATGGAATTCGACGATTTAGCAAAAAAATGTAAGCGATTAGCCTACGAAGGCAAAGATTATGAGGAAATTACTCAACAGATTTCCCTAACTCAATTATCTAAATCAGAGCAAAAAGAATTACGCTCGCTCATTGATGACTTCATCGTTCAATATAACTTAGCAGATCAAATAAAATATCAGTACACTACGCAAATAATACTAGGTACAGTTGCCTTATTATTGGGTATTTTTATATTAATTTTTACCTATTTCAAAAAAGAAACGGGTTATGGTATAGGATTTGCAGCCTGCCTAATTGGACTATATGTTATTAAAAAAGGATACGTTCAATACAAACAACCAATTGATTTCCAAGATATTGCACCAAAAAAAGACTCAAAATTTCATAGATATTAAACACTTCCTCCCAACAACACCATCTTGTTAAAAGTCCCCCCTTGTATTCCCCCACACTTATATTGGTATAACAATTGCAATTTAAAATGTCTTTATGCGGACATTTAAAAAACGGGCAATTAATGTAAAAATTAGATTGACCTAAGCATTCTTTCAAAGTTCCTAAATTAATTCCTATGAGTAAAATTAAATCAAGTCTACTGATGATGGTGGTACTAGCCATCTTAACGGTAGGCTGTAAAAAAGAAAGCGGCAATGAAAATGCCGAACTTGATCTAGCCTTAGACGAAATATTAAATGATGTTTCTAATAACGAAGGGAGAAGTTTTTTCACCTTACCAGAGAGCAACGATTACTTAACAATACCAAACGATCCTAATAATCCGATAACAGAGGAGAAAGTAGAATTAGGGAAATTACTTTACCACGAAACAGGTTTAGCTATCCATCCAAAAAATCCAATTAGCAAGAATACTTACTCGTGCGCTTCTTGTCATTTTGCCTCAGCAGGATTCCAAGCAGGAAGATTTCAAGGTATTGGCGAAGGCGGAATTGGTATAGGTGTAAATGGCGAAGGTCGAGTTAGAGGAAGTTTATATGAAGGGGACTCATTAGATGTCCAACCGATTCGTTCTCCTACTACGTTACATGTAGCCTACCAAAAAGTAATGTTGTGGAATGGCCAATTTGGCGCAACTGGTTTGAATGCTAATACAGGCGATGCTTGGGTTTATGGAACGCCGATTGAGACAAATTATCTAGGGTATGAAGGTACGGAAACGCAGGCTATTGCAGGCTTAAAAGTTCACAGAATGGGCTTAGACGAAGATTTTTTGATCACTTATGGTTACAAGCAACTATTTGATGCAGCATTTCCAGATATTCCCGAAGAAAATAGATACGATAATGAGCGAATGGGACTAGCCATTGCAGCATACGAGCGTACCTTATTGGCGAATGAGGCACCTTTCCAAAAATGGTTAAAAGGATCAGCAAATGCTATGACACCAGCACAAAAAGAAGGTGCTATCCTATTTTTTGGTAAAGCAGAATGTGGAACTTGCCATACTGGTCCCGCATTAAATAAGATGAATTTTGAAGCAATCGGCATGATGGATTTAGTTCAAGTAAGCCACGAATCTTTTAAGGTCTCCATGACTGATAAAGAACGAAAAGGTAGAGGTGGATTTACAGGCGAAGAAGAGGATATGTTTAAATTCAAAACGCCTCAATTATACAATCTAAAGGACTCTCCTTTTTATGGTCATGGTAGTAGCATGTTCAGTATAAAAGAAGTCATAGAATATAAAAATAGAGGTGTAAAAGAAAATAGTGCTGTGCCAGATGACAAGATATCAGCGGACTTTAAACCGCTAGGTTTGACAACTGAAGAAGTAGATTTGATCACTGAATTTATTGAAAATGGATTGCATGACAATAACTTAAATCGGTACTTACCAGAAAGATTATTATCTGGATATTGCTTTCCATTTAATGATCCACTAGCTAAAAATCAAATGGGATGTGATTAATTTCTATTTTTTTCGAAAAAAATTGTTTTAAAAAATAATTAGCGTTTTCATGTAATAAATATTAACGCAAACAATTGATTATCAGTGTTTTAAAAAGCGATTATAGCATTAGACTATAATCGCTTTTTTTATGTAACTTTAATTTTATTAAATTTTTTGTTTTAATTTATTGCATTTTTAAAACATTTTGACTTACATTTGTGTCGTACTAAAAATGATTAAAGATTTATCAATAATCATAAAACAAAACTAAAATAAACAATTAAAACCTTATAGCTATGTATAGAGTTACAAAATTTGACGTACCAGCAACTACCCCTTTAAAGTCAATTGCATTTTACAATCAAGTATTTGGCTGGACTTTCCAACCATCTCCAAACCATACCAAATGGACGGCTAGTGTAGAATCTACCGAACACCAAATATTTGGAAATCCATTCATGAGAAAAGCCAAATCAGCACAGTCTTTGACCAATGCGATTGAGGTTAAAAATGTAGAAAAGACCTTACAACAAATTCAAAAAGAAGGTGGCGAAGTAATCGTGCCAAAATTTGAGATTCCGGGTGTTGGTTGGATGGCTTACTTCAAAGATTTAGAGCAAAATGTTTTTGGAATTATGCAATCCGATTTCTCAAAGGTAGAAGCAGGCGCGCATAAATTGGCGGCATAATATACGTGGTGACTAATTAGCATTTCATATTACTATACTTAGCTCTTTACCATTTTAGACATTTAAGAACATTCTAGTTTTACTCTTAAATACCCTTAAATATCTAAAATGGTAGAATCAAAGTTGAGTAAAGTTCTAAAGTAAGCCCCGAAACGTGTAGAATCGTCAACGTCTAATTTGTACTACAAGCAAGGCAACTCCTCCACCTGACCATCCCCTGTCGGCTGTACAATTTTATATTTAGCAATCTCCTGCGTCAAGTCAAAATTTTCGAATTGATAATCTGGGGTATACAAAACAGTATCCCAATAAATAGTCTGAGGAGCTCTAGCACGTCGATCCCCTTCTGTAATCATCCAACTGTGTAAATTTCCTTTAAGATTGGTTAAGGTCTGAAAATATTCTGCCTGATCTGCCAAATTATTCAACTGGAAAGGATCGGCCAACACATCATACAATTCTTCGGCAAGTCGTTTATCAAAACTTAACTTAAAGTAATCTACGGGCGTTGTTTGTCCCTTGCTGTTCAATACCATAAACTTACTGATAGAATTATCTACATCTCCATATTGACCGACAGACTGATGTACCGTTGGGTCACCCGCAGGCCATCTTGTTGGCTCATAATTTTGAATATATAGGTATTCCTCTGTCCGAATTGCTCGACTAGGGTAACTTAAATTCCCCTTCCGAACATTGGCATGTCGTTCTCTTTCTAAATATACCTGATTTCGATTTTGTAATAATCCTTCCTCTTTTAATAAAGGCATTAGTGATTGACCATGAAAGGATTTTGGAATAGTCACACCAGCTGCCTCTAAAATAGTCGGTCCAAAATCAACAAAATTGACAAAATCAGATATGTTGAGCCCTGCTCTAATTTTTCCTTTCCAATAAACCGCCAAAGGCATACGAGTTCCATAGTCGTATAAATTGGCCTTAGCTCTGGGAAAAGGCATTCCATTATCACTCGTCATGATAACCAAGGTATTTTCTAGTGTTCCTGTCTTTTCCAATTGTTGAATCAACTGCCCACACTCTGTATCAAATCTTTCTATTTCATAATAATAATCCAAAAGATCATTTCGCACACATTCCACATCAGGTAAAAAGGCAGGTACAATGACGTCGCCTAATTTTTTTCCAGATTTCAAGCCAGTATTAGCCGTGTAAGGTCGATGTGGGTCTTGACTTCCAAACCAATAGGCAAATGGTTTGTCTTCAGGTTTTGCTTTCATAAAAGTTGAAAAATCATCGAATTGTTTGCCTGCTGGGTTAGCTTCATAGCCACCTTTTTCATAATCACCTGGTGCCCACCCTTTCCGTTCGTGTCCAGTGAAATAATTTGAACCTTCCAAGACATCCATCCAATTAGTATACTTATTGGGTAAAACGGACCATAAATTGCCAGCACTACCCAATTGATGTGGATAGCGACTCGTCAAAATCGCTGCTCTCGAAGGAGCACAAGACGGTGATGCACAGTAAGCATGTTGAAATATTGCTCCCTCTTTTGCTAAGCGATCAAATGTAGGTGTTTGAACCACCTTATCTCCGAGTATACTAGCATGTGGATAGGACCAATCGTCCGCTATTATGAAAAGGATATTTGGAGGGGTGACTGGTTCATTTTCTTTAGGTTTAGAGTCCGTATTTTGGCAAGTTGAAAAAATTAGAGCAAAAAAAATTATACTAAAAAATCTCATATTCTATTTTATTGGGCTTTGATTTTTATTAAGAGTAGACCTATTATTTCATTTCAAATTTAATGCTAAAAGTAATACAAATTGAACACTTCTCAATTATCTATTAGTACCCACCGAACACAAAGGTCGTTTATCTCAAGTCCTTCCCAAAAAATAATATTCGGGTTATTATCGTCCATCTTATAATTTTAGATACAAATTTC
>CALDTJ010000551.1 GCA_937924145.1 uncultured Saprospiraceae bacterium | reverse complement strand
CCATCACATACTCCGTTACCCGTATTAGGTATGCAAGCATCATTATCATCCGCATCATATTTTGGATCACTAGGACTAACATTCGTGTAGTACCCATCAAAATCAGCATCCGTTCCAATACAAGCAGCAATGTTAACATTAGGGCTACAAGCATCCGTTGGTGAGGAACCAGTATCCGTTTCTACGCCATCAGAGATACCATCATTATCGGTGTCACTTTCTGGGTTAAATTTGTCCGCATCATCGAAATCTGAGACACCATCGTTGTCATCATCCCAATCGAAAAGATTGATCCAACCATCGCCATCAAAATCACAGTTGAGGTCAATGCCTAAAGGATCACACTTTGATCTTGGATCACTTTCTCCTCCATCGACTACCCCATTTTTATTCGTATCTTCTTCGCCGTCTGATAAACCATCTCCGTCAGTATCTTCTTCATTAGGATTTGTGTCAGTACCTGCATTGTATTCACCGTCTCCTCCCATTTCAATGTGATCGTAGATACCATCTCCGTCGGTGTCAGTTCCATTTGCTCCACTATTAGATGTACCACTTTCTCCACAGTGATTTACATTCATAGCTAGAACTAGCTGTGGATGCTTGGTAGTCTGCGTGTTTTCTTTCGATAAAATCTTAATTAAGCCATAGCTAGAATTATCACTTGCTTTGATTAAAATACCATGATTATTATCTGGATTATCTATCCAAGACTCAATCAATGCTTTTGGTAAATCAATCTCCATGACACCCAAATCTGTTACTTGTTTGCTACCGTATAAAGTCGGATAAAAGTCTCCACCTGCTTTTGACCAACTTGCCGTGTTCGTTCGGAAGTTCCAATTGGCCTTTCCATCTCTATACCTCATCGTCCCTTCTTTCCAATTCTTAGATATCTTATAAACTTCCAAGGTCACTCCATCAATTTGCTTATGCTCTACCCACAACTTCAATTTCACATCGTTGATATTGGCTTTATCCACATTTGATACATCAAATTTGATTAAAGCATTCCTACTATCTTCCTTACGATTATCTTCCACTTTAATTTCCATGTGAGTCAATGCCCCATGATTCTTCTTCTCCTCATCTTGTTCAATATAAGTATCCGCAGAAGAATGAATCGAAGTGTAAAAAGTACTAGAAGTAGCCATAGAAGGTACACACTCATTGTCATCTGCAGGATCATGTAATGGATCAGTCACTGGGTAGTTAGCAAAATAACCATCACCATCTTCGTCTGTTCCTACACAAACACCTGTAACAACTACTGGATCACAAGCATCTAAGGGATTAGAAACTCCTTTCTCTGCAAGATCCGTCAAGCCATCGTTATCGGTATCACTAGCTGGATCAAATGGATCACTATCCTTGGCATCTGCTACTCCATCATTATCATCATCGTTATCCAATTCGTTGTTGACTCCATCCTCGTCAAAATCACAGTCGGGCGTATTATTTACTGGACTACAACCATTTAATGGATTACTTTCGCCTGCATCTACTATCCCATCTTGATTGGCATCTTCCACACCATCTTCGATCCCGTCACCATCGGTGTCAGGGTTTAATGGATTTAGGTCTATCCCCGCATCATATTTGCCATCGTTGCCTGTTTCAACTACATCGGTAATACCATCACCATCACTATCAGAGTAAGGATCATTTGGATCGACATCTCTTGGTTCAGATACGCCATCTCCATCCTCATCATAATTACATGGGCCACAAATATCTCCATGTCCTTTGTGCAGTAAATATGCAGCGACTGGCACTTTCTTGGTCTTTCTATTCGCATAATTATCACCTGGTATATGACAAACGACCACTTTTCCATCTCCATCATCATCTCCACAGCCACATTCCTCGTTGTTTATTTCTGGGAAACAACCCTCATTGTCTTGTTCATCGTATAAAAGATGATCTACTGGATAGTTTCCAAAGAAACCATCCCCATCTTCATCTATGCCAATACAGGTTGCTCCAGGTACTGGACTACAAGCATCTAGTGGATTAGAGTCCGTCGTTCCTACATCATATTGACCATCTCCTCCTGTTTCGATATCATCAGAGATACCATCGCCGTCTGAATCACTGGTCTTATCAAATATTTTTATATCCAATGAATCAGGCACTCCATCTCCATCTTTATCAAAATCTGCCTCGTTTACTAAACCATCTCCATCAAAATCACAACCATCTAAAGTATAATTCCCTACACATTCATCGGTTGCTAACCATTCTGGTTCGACAATAATACTATCACTTTCTACACCTGTTTGAACGACGAAATTGGAAATATTCGTCCCATTCTCAGGGTGCTGTAATACGGTATGGTATAGTAGTGGGGAACGATCATTGTCTGGTCCTTGATAGACTACTTTTCCATCCATGTTGAAATCTCGCTGCGTATAGCCTTGGCTAATAAAGTTCGTCAATAATTTACTATTTCCATCATCTAATAAAATATGCATAAACATCTGGAAGATGTCATTATGTGGGCCTTGGAAGATAATCTTTGAATCAGCATTGATATCTCCTGACCATAATGCTCGTTTGCCGCCAAACTCGACCCCTGATACTTCTCCCATCACTGGTGTGAAGACATTCGTAAAGTCTACATAAGGCACCAATGCTGGCCCAAAGGTTTGTGTATAAAGGCTGTACATCGCCAAGTGATTTCTGTGTTTGATAGAGACGTAGTAATCATCCACTACTACATTTTCAAACACCATTACGCTATCTCCATTCACCGTTATCACATCTCCATCTCTCTGAATCAAGCCTGATTGAGTCGCAACAACCTCACTTGGATTGTTTTTATCCCTCAATTCTATCATCACCCAATCCACAATAGCATTCTCTCCTTCTATTTCTAATAAGGCAAGATCTAACTCCTCTCGACCTCCTGTTCCAAAGTGTCTAAAACCTTCCAACTCCGTATAAGGTTCTACCCTTGGAATCAAATTTTTCTTACGTAAGTCGTCTCGCATCATATTGTTTTCACTATCAATACTAGCACCTTGTAAGAAAGCTTTGGTTCTCAAAGTAACTCCTTCACAGTAAACGGTCTGAGTTAAACGAGTCTCATTGCCACATTCATCAATGGCAGAATAGACTCTGGTAACTACTTTTGCAGGACCATCATAAGCAATCGTTTCGTCAAAATTAAGCGTTACATTATTATCACAATTATCAATCGCTACAACGTCTACTCCTAAGACCAAACTATCTGTACCATCAATACAAGCATCTGCAATATCTAATGGTAAACTTCCTTCGACAATCATTATCGCCACTTTACCTTCTGGCTGGACATCTGTTTGATAATCCCAGCCATCTATCGTTATTTCAAAGGAATTATTACTTAGAATTCTTGTATTAATTAAGGTTGGATCAGTCGCATTTTGATCCATGAACTTGGTAATAATTATTGGGTTGTAATAGTAATTATTCGAAGAAATAACCATAATACCTCCATTCATCGTCACTGTTCCTACCTCTCCGATAATCTCCCCATTATCATTCATAATGAAAGCTAAACTATCTACTGCTAAATAGCCTACGGTCTCTGCAATGTGGTCCGTCTCTGCATCCGCAGAAGTTTCTTCTTCTACTTTCAGTTCTATACCTGTTGGTGTTAAGTTAGCACATCTAATTGTGGCAGCATCACTTTCTCTAATAGATTGTAAAGTTGTAAACGCTGCTGGCTTGCCACCGTAGTTATTGGTAAAATTGACATCTGTGTAATTATGTCCAGTTGCTATTTTTCCAACTTCTAACTTAAAACCTTCCTCATTCACACCTTCTTCAATCGCAATCCATGCCACTCGTTCGCCTTCGTGGGTCCCATCGTTGGCCTCTTCTTCTTGTAATTTCAAATCAAATTGTGCAACTGAGATATTCCTCATTCGCACTGCTACCGCAGAAGAATCAATAGTAGATAATACCTGAGTAAAGATAACAGGTACGGTCGGAAAATCAACCGGAAACTGGATCGTCTTCCAGCGCTGACTAACATTCTCCATTACACCTGCCACCATCTTTTTACCATTGGGCAAAGTGTATATTCTAAAAATACCTGGGGCGGTAATGTCTCTCACTCTTACGGTCTGTTCATCCATAGCTGTGTTGCCACATACATCTGTCGCTAACCAAGATCGAGTTATAGTATAATCGTATAAAGAGCAACCATCTTCTCCTTGGTCATTCTCCTCTCGCTTGTCAATAGAAATCGCAGGACAATTATCAAATGCTGATACTAATGGTGGCAATGGAATTTCTTCATCACAATTAATTGTCATATCAGCTGGCACATTTCTCAAACTTGGTGCCTCATTGTCTTCAAAACTTAAAGATACTGTGGCGGTTGCACAACAGCCCGTAACGGTGTTACAAACTCGATAAGCAAATTGATCTGTTCCACATTCATATACGGTCGGGGTATATTCGAATATCCCATCTTCATCCATAGCAATCACACCTCTCGTTGGATTGGATTCAATCGTATAAATTGTATTTTCTAAATTTTTATCATTATAAGCTACATTCCCTTCTAAGTTAAATCCTGGGCAAGCCTCTTCTATGACATCGTCTGCTAAAATAATATTCGTCGGTTCTTCTAAAGTAACAAACCCGTAGTCCATTGGGCACTCCGTATTACAATAGTTTAAGACGACATTATAAGTGCCTGCAGTTAAATTGGTGAAAGACAATTGTCCATCTGGTTGATAAGTATTTCCTCCATCTAAACTTACTTTCACGCATAGACCTTTTTGGGCTTTTGCTGTGATTTCGATAGCCCCTTGAGTACCACCACAGGTATTTGGATTTGTTTGAACGATATCCGTTGCGAATACGACTGGATGCACACTAAAAGCAGCGGTATCTGTATCCGTACAGCCATCTTTCGTAACTGCTAAAACAACCTCGTTAAAGACAGGTAAAGAATCCGTCGGAGGTAAGAAACCTACTGTAAATGGCCCAATTCCTTCTGCTGTTGAAGGATTGGCATTTTCTCCAAAATTCCAGAAGTATGTTGCGCCTACTCCTGCATCCGTTGCTGCAAATTGATAAGCCGTTGCCCCACATAAATACCCACTTGCACCCGACGGTGCCTCTGCTATTTCTGCTACTACTCCATTATAAACCGTTTTAGTAACTTCGTTTGAAGTTTGCCAAGTGGTAGAACATCTTGCTCTAATGGCTTGTCTTCTATAACTTGTAGTGATGGAAATAGCTGTTGGTGTATAGGTTTCGCCCGTTGCACCTAAAATATCCTGCCAGATTGAACTCCCTTCTTCTTGATACTGCCATTGGTAATAAATCGCTCCACCTTCTCCTCCTGATCCCGAAGCAACAGAAGTAATCGTACTCGGATTAAACGGTATACGACAACCTTCTTCATCACCGGCAATACTTCCTGAAGCCGTTAAATCCTCGCATCGTTCCGCCTCGTAGTGGCCATTAAATTCTGATGTTTGGTAGAAATCAGTACAGGTTCCATCTGTACATTGGGTAGCCGTTAAGGTAATATTCGATCCGAGTGGCGTTGCTACTAGAGGAGTGAAATTGCCATAAAATGGCTCGGCTCCACTTCCTGTGTGATTGATATTCAATACACCAATGAAAGTGCTTCCCTCGCCATGTCCTGACGGGTCGGCTACGGCATTACTATAAAATTCAATACGATAATCACCTGCTGGTACATCTAAAATAAAATCATAATAAACTTCACCGCTGATGATGGCAATCCCTGCTAACTCTGGGAAGTTCAGTAAATTATTGGCTCCATCATCAACATCGTTTTCGTCATTTTCTGTTACATTATCTCCTGTACTTCCACTTGATAAGTCGATTGCAATTCCACCATTCTCGGTAAAGCTATTTCGTAGAATGGTATTACCGTTGCTTCCTATATTGACGACTTTGATTCCTGCATCAATATTTTTGGCTATTATATTGGCAGCAGCAGCATCGGGTCCACCAATCTTATTATTACTACCATTGACCAACACTCCTGTCACGTTGGTAAGCGCAGTTACACCATCGGTATCTACTCCTATAAAATTACCAATTAATTCATTATTTGAACTTTGGATATTCACCCCGTAAGAAGTTGCACTTGCATCGTTTCCACTAATCACCATTCCTGCTAATTTATTCCCATCTGCCGTAGTTTGGAAGATCGCTCCATTTGCTGGTAAATTTTCTCCATTGATCTTAATTTTCAAGGTTGCTGCAGTGCTATTGGTACCTTCTAGACTTCCCGTCTGTGTATATCCATCTATGAAAACTGCCTCTGTCAAGTTTTCATAGAAACTCATTGGGGCAATGGTCCACTTTGTACCATCATAATTTCCATCACTATCGGGAATATCGTAACAAATGGTATCTTTTCCTGCCCATGCATTTGCCTCTTCTATTGCCGCCCTTAAGGTACAATCACAATTGACTGTCAAACATCTACCATCACCTGGATTGGTATCGCCTTCGTCGCCTGTACTATTTACGGTAATACATCCGTCAAATGGATTGGCTGCTGGATTACAATCCCCATCACAATTGTCTATATCGCCATCGCCATCATCATCCAGATTATTATCACATATTTCTACACATGGCGTCGGTGCATCCATGTAGAACCAACCTTTTGAGCCAGCCCAATAACCTGCTACACACCCCGTCACACTATTTCTTGCCCGAATCATGTATTGGACACCTGTTGTCAAATTATTAAATGTGTTAGATGTTTGATACGAATTTCCACTTAAATCCACACTATACTCCAAGTTACTACCTGTTGCATTAATGATTATTTGACCATTATCAAAATCTGGGCAGGTAGGTTGAATAATTGTTACCTCACCCATTGTTGGTTGTCCACAATCACCATCTGAACAATCTGAAATACCATCACCATCGTCATCTATGCCATTATCACAAATTTCTGGCACACAACCACATGGCGCAGTCGATGCTGATGGAGCGCCATACATACCGATATAAATTTCTGAGCCTGTAGTAGCAGTCGTATAAAGTACAGCAAGGGTTTTGATCCGTGCATTTGGTCGCAAAGCGATAAAAGATTGATTGTAATCATTATTATCAATAGAAGATACCGTTCGACTTACTGGATTAAAATCTGGTCTTGGAGTAATTGTTCCTTCTAATAGCTGCTCATTTGTAGCATCTCCTACTCCATGAATCACCCAATTAGAAAGGTTTTGAATCGTATCTCCGTAAATATCTACGGCAATAATTTCTACCACATCCGTTTGATCAATATCGTATAATACTAAATCAATATCCGCCACACCTCCCGAAAAAGTAAACTGTACTTTTTGTGCTGTTCCTACTGCTCCTTTCAACTGAATTGGTTTAGCAACTGTACTTGGATCTGTATACCCTAATGCTTGGTAAGCTGGACTATTTAAATTGGGAAAATCTCCCGTAGTCACTTGATTGATAGAGGCTCCTGAATTCAATGTGTAGTAGACATAAGGTCTAGTATGTCCTGGAATTGGAGCAAAAAATCCTCTTGACTTTGGTCCAGCAATAGCTGTTTCCCCTAAACTCGCAAAATCTGCATAACCTTCGTCTGTTGCTTGATAACAAACACAAGGTAAATTACAAGCAGGCTGTACGATTTGTACCGTATCTGTACAAGTACCTCCTGTAAGTGTCAACACATATTCCCCTGCAACAGAAAGGTAGGATATTACGCCTGTTCCTCCATCTACAGTAGCTGATGCTCCAGAAGGTTGGTATAAAATACTCCAAACTGAACCACCCGATGCATTAGGTAAATCATAAGTTGTAGGTGCAGTCGTGCCTGTACAACTTAGGGTAATATCACTTGTTGTACTACAAGCTTCCGTTTCACCACATCCGCTCGCTGCCAGTAATAATGCACGATCAAATAGCTCTTTTCCTTTTAAGGTTAAATGTTTTTCAGGACTAAAATAAGTAGAAATAGGTGCAGGTAAAGCACCACCATTGACTGGATTGGCATAAATACCATTCATGTGATACCCCAAGAAAGTTCTAGTTCCATGCGTACCTGTGATATTTGGCAAGGCATCTGTTGCCTCATAATGGAAAAGGATACTATTGTTTCGAGTAGCTTGATTATTATTATTTGCCCATAAATGCCCCTCTCCATCCGTCGTATATACTCCATGCGTAAATACATAATTGTAAGACGGGTTTATATTATCGAAATTATAAATTTCTTCTTCGGTCGTGTTATCTGTATAAGCACTTGTTTTAAAAGTATAACTACCTCCATAGGTAGACAAGCCTAAATCATCAATAAGTAGGTAGTTACTATTTAAAATACTTCCTTCAAAGTTCTTCAAAACATCTACTAAATCATTCGCAATATGTGCCTCTGTGGTAGCTGACACAACGATTAAATCGTATTCGCTCAAGTTCACATTTACAAATGTATTCTGGTTGGCAATGTCATAAGTCCCCATCCCTGAAGCATCCGCCTTCGTCAAAATCCCATCTACGGCTGCGGCTCCATTCATTTCGTCTATATACTCCATAAAACCGTGATCCCAAGGGTCCCCATCATACGGTTTGTCTAATCCGCATAAATAAAGGACTTTACAAGACAACTCGTCGTTAGAACAAGCTGCTGGTGCATTAAAAGTTGTAGTTGCATCGCAATAGCCCGTATTGTTTTTCCATGCAGCTGAAATCGTATGATTCGTTGAACCATCTGCAATGGTGATAAATTCAATGGTATGAGGAGAAGTCGCGCCAGCAGATACAAAAATCGTTTCTATCTTATCTCCCAATTTTACTTCGATTTCATCATTAGCAGGAGCATTTGTCCAGTAAACATCTAAAGATACTGTTGCTACATCTCGTAAAGGTTGGTCTATACAAGCACTTACAGTTGGTTTAGTCAATGCAATAGTTTGACAGTCTGAATCTGCACAATCTGCTAATCCATCGCCATCATCATCTGTATTATTAGCACAAATTTCTGGCGGGCAAGTCCCTCTGAAAGCTACATTGTCAATCCAAACATCCCCTGTACTTCCTCCAAGGTGGAAAATAGTGGCAATGTCATCATTGATCGTTTCACTTGCGGTAAAAGTATAGGTGTAAGATTGCATATCCGTAGTCAAGGCAACCGGCTGCCATAAATAACTCGTCCAAGGAGCTACTGTTAAGGAGATACTCGCTATCATATTTCTATTAACCGCTGCCTTTGCATCAAAACTAAGGGTATATTCTTCTCCTGCTACTATACTTTTTCCTCCTTGAGAAAATTGTATATGCCAGTTAGTACCTGATGCAGCGCTGACCTCCACCTTCGCAGCATTGGCACCTGATAGTTGACTCGTATTATCTATGGAAAAATTAGCAGTATTTCCATCGGCTGTTCGTGTCGATAAATTCCAGTCTGTAGTTCCATTATCAAATTCATTATTGGTTAAATAGTTAGGGCAACTAGGTTCGGTTACACAACTAGCTTTTGATAAAATCACTCCATCAATTGCTAAGCCTTTATCTGTCCCGTTGGTTAAGGCAAAATTTCGGTGAATGGCTGCATTATAAGTGAACGTGTAGGCATATTTTTGCCAATTTAAGTTCGCCCAAGAAGCACTTTGAGGCACAGCTAATTCCGCTAAAACAATGGTAGAAATCTCATTGAGGTTTTCTATTTCTATTTTCACCTGACCTGTTCCTTGTGTGACTCCGCCGCCATCAGGATTACAAGAAGCATCTAAAGATATATCCCAAGAAGCTGCGTAAAAAGAAATCGTATAGTCTTCTCCATCTACCATAGCTAGGTTCATAAATCGCGAATAATTCACAAAACAATCACCTGATTTATGTAGATATACAAAATAATCGCCCTCTGGATTATTGACCGCCTCTCCCGTATCATTTACATAATACATACAAGCCCCCGATAAGCCAGCACCCCACTCTGGAACTGTTTCTCCATTTACTAGTTTTTCCGCTGGATTACCTTCTAATGTCACATCAAAAGTAGAAGCTATGGCTTCCTCTACTCCACCGTTGCTCAATAAAGAACAATCTGGATCATCACAGTCTACTAAGCCATCTCCATCATCGTCTATTCCATTGTCACAAATTTCAGTTGGGTCACAAGTCTCTCCAAAGGATACCTTATCTAGCCATACATCTCCAACTGCGCCCCCTAGGTTATAAATTAGATTTATATTTCCTGTAGAAGTGTGATTCGCGTGAAAAGTATAGGTATAGGTAGAAGCGGTCGTCGTTAGAGCAACGTCTCTTCTAAAATAGGTCGTCCAAGGAGCGGCATCAACTTGTAGCATGAAGGTAATGTTCCTAGCGACCGCTGCTTTTGCGTCAAAACTAATCGTATAAATTTTTCCTGCTTCAATACTTTTATTCGACTGCCCAGTTTGAATATGCCAGTCTTCCGTTGAAATAGCTGAAACCTCAAATTTACCTGAATTGGCGCCTGAAAGTTGACCAGAATTATCTACCGCAAGCGTAGCTACGGCAGGGCTATTTACGTGCATAAACCAACTATCTGTACCATTATCAAATTCATTATTTGTTAGTACATTACCACAATTACCAGTAGTTGGAGAAGGGCGCATAGCTATGTAACAAAGTTCATTTAATTTGGCATATACATCCATAAAAACGGGATTCCCGTTTTCTGTTGCTTCGAACCAAGTAGACATTCCAAAATCACAATTATGCGAATTACCCCCGTGACCAATTTGTAACCGATAACCTCCTTCATTACCTGCACTTGGACCTGCAACGTCTAATGTACGACCTGCATTACATCCTATACCCGTCAACGTACCTGAAACATCCCAATAATCTAAATTTAAGTAAGCATCTGGACAAGCTTCATTTACAACATACTGGCCTTGAAATTCTGACCAAGACTGCATATCAGATACCGTCAAATCTACTATCCACCCATCTTTTGAACCACAAGGATAAACCAAGTTTGCCCCCCAATCAGCATCCTGTGCATTAATGATATTCCCTATGATCTTCATAGTTCCATCTCCATTGTCACAGAACTTCAGTCCCCCATCATCATAGTCCATAAAGTTGTCCCATTCATTCATCCCAATTGCCCAAACATAATTGTTGAAAGAAGGCATGACATCGCACGAATTAGCACAAGAAGGTGGTGTTATCTCCCATTCTTCTAAACAAAAGCCATCCCACCAAGCTTCACCCGTTCCAGCATTTTTCCAACCTAAGGCTTGAATCTTTGCTGTATTTTCAGGTGCTTTTAGAGCTAAAGTATAGGATTCATAGGTAGAAGAAGTGACAGCTTGATAAGTAGCACTCAGCTCATTATTACTAGCATCTAAAAACTTAATTCCAATCACTACCTCTTCCGTTGCATTTTGTTTGGCATTGACGGATAATGCATAGACTGTTCCTGCCGTTGCATTCACGTTTTGACCTGGTCCTCCTGCTCCTCCATTTGCATAAGCTGCACTTGTACCAATATGACTATCATTAGAAATATTCATATTAGAAGGCCAGTACCAATTATTTGAGCCTAACTCAAAATCTGCATTAGCAAGAAGGCTATTAGAGCAAGAAAATGTAGTAGGACAGACCTTACTGTAAACTACATTGTCAATCCAAACATCTCCCACTTCTTCTCCCAGATGGAAAATGATGGCAATATCATCATTGATGGTTTCACTTGCCGTAAAGGTGTAAGTATATGATTGCATATCAGTAGTCAAGGCAACTGGCTGCCATAAATAACTCGTCCAAGGAGCTACCGTTAAGGAGATACTCGCTATCATATTTCTATTAACCGCTGCCTTAGCATCAAAACTAACGGTATATTCTTCTCCTGCTACTATACTTTTTCCTCCTTGAGAAAACTGTATATGCCAGTTAGTACCTGATGCAGCACTGACCTCCACCTTCGCAGCATTGGTGCCTGATAATTGACTCGTATTATCTATGGAAAAATTAGCAGTATTTCCATCGGCTGCCCGTGCCGATAAATTCCAATCTGTATTTCCATCATCAAATTCTATATTGGTTAATACATTGTCGCAATTGCTTGAAGTTGTCGTATTTTCACTGTATTCTACTACCAGAAGTGGTGCAGCAGCAGCTTCTCCATTATAGGACTCAGCTGTTCTTTCTCCTGAGCCTTCTACTAAAATAGCTATGCTATTATTTGCTGCCCAGCCTGAACGGTTAACTATTTCTTGAATAATAATGGACAAGTCAGGTGTTTGATGTTTTTCACTTACCGTAGTCCACGCAGGAACATTATCCCAATTAACAGCAGTCGTTTTATTGCGAGTGGATAGTTTATTAGTTGAGCTAAAAGGTGCCGCATTGTCCGCAGCATCCCCTGAAAAAATTAAATTAGTCGTTCTTGAGTTTAACTCATCCGTTTCAAATTCTACATAAGCATTGATAATCGTCGCTCCATTAGGAATATCAACGCCATTAAAACGCATGCCCACGATTTGAGCTGATCTATCACTAATCAATTCTAAATCACTACTACTATATCCAATATTGCCACTAGATATGTTCTCTTCTACGTCATCATTTCCATTATCAATTCTAACAGAAATTGTTTGAGTATTTAAGGTAGCCGTTCCCTTAAAAGTAACCGCTTTTAATTGAGAAATATATTGGGTAAAATAGGAATTGTTTTTTGGTGGATTCTCCCCTAAA
>CALDTJ010000550.1 GCA_937924145.1 uncultured Saprospiraceae bacterium | reverse complement strand
CTTGCTGCGCTAATTGAATTTCTTTTTGTGCTTTATTTTTTCCTGTTACCACTTCCTTAAGTTGTTGTTGGATTAATTCTTTTCTACTTAAATCATCTCTAAATCCTTTTTGAATATTTCTAGCTTTTTTTAGACTGACAACCAATTCATTAAAATAAGGCTGTAAAGTCCCTAAACGCCAATATTCATTTAAGTCTTTTAATTGAGGCAATTCTGTTAAGGTGTATTGTAACGCCTGGACATCTTCTAACTCAGCAGGATTTTTGATATAACCTAACAAATCGCCTTCTGTCACATATTCGTTTTCTTGGACCAAAATATTTAACGCACCATTTGCCCGAACGACTACACTCGTTGGCACTTCGGTGGTGTTGATGACTACCTCCGTTTTGACAACATCAGGATATTTGACAAACCAACTTAACACTAATAGCATCAACACCAAAAAAAATAAAACGGTGATTCCCCAGCGAATTATCCATGAGGGCATTTTGGTTAAAATATCGTGTACTTCAGGACTATGAGGAGGGCTAATTTTAATCCTTTTCTGAGTCGTTTTTTCTAAGGGGATGGGTTCACTTACTTTTACCATTGTTAATTATTTTAAGCTCCTAATTCCAATTGGTTTTTTACTAATCCATAATAATAGCCTCTTTTGTGAGCAAGTTCTTTATGCGTACCTACTTCTACGACCTTTCCACTATCTAATACCACAATTTGGTCAGCATTTTTAACTGTACTCAAGCGGTGTGCGACCACGACTACTGTTTTTCCTTTAAAAAATTGATTCAGATTATCCATGATTACTTTCTCATTATTGGCATCTAGCGCACTAGTCGCCTCATCAAAAAGTAAGAATTCAGGGTCTTTATAAACAGCCCTAGCCATCAAAATTCGTTGTTTTTGTCCTTGACTAATGCCTACACCTTCTGCTCCAATTTTAGTTTCTGCTCCCATCGGCAATTTTTCTATCAAATCGTATAAATTGGCGATGTGAATGGCATAAGATAAGCGGTCATAATCTATCTGTTCGGCCCCAATAGCTATATTTTTAGCAATGGTTCCACTATGAATAAAACCATCCTGCATAACTGTTCCTATTTTACTTCTCCACCACCCACTATGAACCTGTTGCAAATGATGCCCACCAACTGTTATTTTTCCAGAAGTAGGTGCATAAAATTTGAGCAATAGTTTTAAGATGGTAGTTTTCCCACTACCGCTTGCGCCGACTATTGCCGTAACCTTCCCAGATAGAATGGTTAAATTGATATTATTTAAAACCATAGGAGAATTTGGTCCTTCGTAACCAAAGGACAATTGGCTTAGTTGTAGGTTTTTATCCGTTGGTAAATTTGAAATTTTCTTAACCTCTGGTGGGTCTTCGTCTGCTTTACTCTGAATATCACTTAATCTTTCCAGACTAATTTTTGCATCTTGCGTCACCTGTACAAATCCGATAAGTTGAGAGAGTGGTCCACTTAGTTGCCCTATAATATATTGAACTGCCAGCATTGCCCCCAAAGTCATTTGCCCATCAATTACAGCTTTGGCCGCTATATAAGTGATGATAATATCCTTAAATTGGGAAATAAAAAAAGCCCCAGTTTGCTGATATTGACTTAGTTTTAAACCGTCCACACTAGTCTGAAATAATTTGGCTTGAATGCGCTCCCATTCCCATCGTTTTTCTTCTTCGCAATTATTTAGCTTGATGTCCTGCATTCCATTAATCAACTGAATCAAACTACTTTGATTATCTGACAATTGGTCAAATCGCTTAAAATCAATATCCTTTCTTCGTTTTAGAAAAATAGTCACCCAAATTAGATACAAGACCGTACTGATTAAGTAAATCAAAAATATTTGAGCATTAAAAAAGGCTAAGACTATTCCAAAAATAATAAAATTAAGAAGAGAAAAGACGACCGAAAGCGTCGAAGAGGTCAAAAAGGACTTGATTCGATTATGGTCATTAATTCTTTGTAAAATATCTCCAATGACCCTAGTATCAAAAAACGAAATGGGTAACCGCATGAGTTTTGCCAAAAAATCGGAGACTAAAGAAATATTAATCCGAGTACTCATGTGCAGCATAATCCAACTACGGATAAATTGAACGGCGGTCAGACTAAAAAACAACATGAGCTGCGCCAATAAGATAACATGGATAAAATTCAAATCCCGATAATCAATCCCTCTATCAACAATAGCTTGTGTCAGAAAAGGAAAGATGAGTTGCAACATACTACCAAGCAACATCCCCAAGAATAGCTGGACAATATATTTTTTATAAGGCTTTAGGTAACTAAATAAAAAGGAAAGTCCTAAATTATTTTGTTCACTAACGGGCGCATTTTCAAAAAATGTAGGCGTGGGTTCTAATAAAAGCACAACACCTGTTTTATCTTCATTCTGCGGCTCGCCATGCCAACCACCCATAAATTCCTTTTGCGAAAACTCTACTTTTCCATAAGCAGGGTCAGCGACATAAACTAATCCTTTTTTTATCTTATATACGACAATAAAATGCCGTTGTCGCCAATAAACAATACAAGGCAAAGGCGCTTCTAATAATTTGGAAAAAGGAATTTGTACTGCCATTGTCCGCATTCCAATTGCCTGAGCGGCCTCACTTATCCCCATCACCGATACGCCATTACGAGTGATATAGCACTTCTCCCGTAAGTATTCGATAGGATAAGACCGACCATAATACTTTGCTACCATCCGTAAAGAGGTAGGGCCGCAGTCTGACTGGTCCAATTGTTTGAAAATTGGAAATTTCTTTGCCATTGCTGTATTTTCCTCATAGTGTTATTAATGATTGAAGGGCGGGGAGAGCAAGCTGGAAGGGACTATCTTTTTACCGTCAATTATTAATACAATTAATGTTGTGTAGTTAAATAGTAGGAGGATTTTTTCTATGGACTGTTTATGAACTAGTGCAAGGTTTATGCCTAAATAGTAAAAAGATGCTTATAAGGTGGAGAATAGTCGAAAAGATTTTGTGAGGTAGATCTTTAAGTAAATAAGAGTTTTCTTATAAAAATGGTTTTGGTATCAAATTTCACGTAATCCGTAATTTTCGTATAACCTGTCAGTTGACCTCAGGTTGGGTTAGCAGTCTTTTAAAGAAATAAATTTGTAAAAATTTATGCCTTTAAAACTGCTAACCTAACTTAATGCTCCAAACGAAACAGCTAGGTTAATTATTTTAAGCATTCGATTTTTTCTGCAAAAACAAATTTAGGATAGTTATTATTTTAAGCATCTGATTTTTCTGCAAAAACTAAATTAGGTTAGCTATTTTTCAGCACTTAATCCTTATGGATTAAGTTTCGAAAAAGATAGCTAACCCAACCTATCAACGAGAATTTTATTGCCCATCCGTTTGGACAACTCCATCAAAATTGTTGGTCATAAAGGGCAAATCAGCTTAAATTATGTCCAATATTTTGACATGTTTATCGAAGTAGTTGACACTTTTGTTTTTTTAATTAAAAATGTAAAATCTAAAAATCAAAATTTAAAAGTGAGTTATTGGCCATATTTAACTGATAATCAATTAAATAACTACTGCTCTCTACTTTTCAAT
>CALDTJ010000549.1 GCA_937924145.1 uncultured Saprospiraceae bacterium | reverse complement strand
GCGTTTTTATGCGAAGTTATTTTTTTCTTATACAAGGCGAAAAACGTAGGCGATGCCTAGCATCGACGAGGCTTTTCAACGAAGTAAAAGGGAAAAAGAACAAGTAGAAGAATGTAAATTTATTATTGAACTATTCCTAAGTTTGACTTTACTACTTTTCAAAATCCATATCTGTGCTATAAACCTAATGTTTACAGTATATTAATGAAAAAATGATTTAATTATTAACAAGGTTATTTTGTAGGCTTATTAATAATTGATTTTTAGCCTTAAAAAACTGCTTTCAAATTTCATCAATTGTAGTAGTATTTTAAAATAATTAAGTACTGATAATCAGTTGTTTATAATTTTAATGTAGTAATTATTGAAAACTAATAAATTAATTCAAAAATAGTAAAGTCAAACTAAGAGAAATAAATCTAATAAAGTAAGACCTAAGCAGAACACGACCTAAAAGAAAATCCGTGTAAACCCGTATAATCCGTCCAATCCGCGTTGAATCCTACCCAATAAAGCGACGAAGTCGCGCCTTCCACTCCATCCAAAAAGCAAACAAAACAGGCACCGTAAACATAGTAATAACCTGAACAGTCATCCCTCCAAAAGAAGGAATAGCCATCGGCAACATAATATCAGCACCACGTCCAGTAGCCGTCAAAATAGGCAATAAAGCCAAGATAGTAGTAGCAGTAGTCATCATCGCAGGTCGCACCCGTCGCTTACCACCCTCGACCACCGCATCTCGAATCTCGGTAATAGACTCAGGCTTATTTTTAGCAAAAGAATCCTTTAAAAAAGTCGCTACTAAAACACCATCATCCGTAGCAATGCCGAATAATGCCAAAAAGCCGACCCAAACTGCTACACTCAGATTAATAGACTGGACTTGGAATAAATCCCGCATATTGCTACCAAACCAATTGAAATTTAAAAACCAATCGGTATCGTATAAGCCAATCATCATAAAACCACCTGCAAAAGCGACAAATACGCCACTAAAAACCATTAAGGAAATAGCTATTGATCTAAATTGGAAATATAGAATCAAAAAGATAATCGCTAAGGCAATCGGAATGACTAAGGCTAGTCGTTTACTCGCCCGCACTTGTTGCTCATAGTTTCCAGCAAATTGATAATTGATCCCTGCTGGCACTTCCAAATCCCCATCTTCAATGAGTTCTGCAAGGTAGTTTTGAGCGTTATTAATGACCTCCACTTCTGCGTAAGATTTATCTCTATCGAATAGGACATAACCTACTAAAAATCCATCCTCACTTTTGATGGCTTGAGGGCCTTGTTCGTATTTTATTTCCACCAAATCACCTAATGGAATCTGACCACCAGTTTTGGTAGGCAAATAAATGCGTTTTAGAATATCGGTATCATTTCGGAGTTCTTTCGGGTAGCGAATTCGAATGGCATAGCGTTCTCGACCTTCGACGGTGGAAGTCATATTCATCCCACCAATCGCCACTTGAATCTGTCGTTGGACATCGCCAACGGTCAAACCATATCGACCAATTGCTTTTCGATCTACTTCTAATAATAAGTAGGGTTTACCAACGATCCTTTCCGCAAAAACGGCCGCGGCTTTTACTCCTTCTACATCTTTTAAATGCTGTTCTAACTCTAAACCAAATGCCTCTATTTCTTTTAAATTCGATCCTTTCACTTTGATGCCCATTGGTGCTCTCATTCCCGTAGCTAACATGACCAATCTCGTTTCGATGGGTTGTAATTTAGGAGCAGAAGTGACACCTGGGAAATTGGTTACTTTGACAATTTCATCCCAAATATCATCTGGATTCTTGATTTCTTCCCGCCATTGTCTGAAATATTGCCCATCCTTATCAGGTATTAAATTGCCCGCCTTATCCGTTTCATGCACGCCTTGTGGATTGACTTTGTAGCGAAGTCGATGCCCATTTTTATCCGTTTTATACTCTGATTTGTACAGAATCACGTTCTCGTACATATTGATAGGTGCAGGATCTAGTGGACTTTCGACTCTCCCTAATTTACCAACCACCGTTTCTACCTCTGGAATAGCCGTCACTGCCATGTCCAACAAACGCAAATTTTTAATATTCTCCTCCATCCCAGAATGCGGCATCGAAGTCGGCATTAATAAAAACGAACCTTCATCTAAGGCAGGCATAAATTCTTGCCCAGTCGCTTTATAAATGGTAAAACCATAGTAAATTAATCCTCCAACTAAAAACAGGAATAACAATTTGACCTTTAGCAAAAAGCGTAAAATAGGTTCATAGAAATAAACCATTAAATGGAAGAATCCGATCAAGACACCTGCGACTATTGCCACAAAGAAAAAGTTCTTGATAATACTTTGGCTTACGCCTAAAGGCATCCATATTTTAGCTAAAAAATAGGCGACGACTGCGGCGTAAATGATATTTTTCAACCAATCAAAAAGGCGACTGTACTTTGCTGGTGTGTATTCATCAATGACTGTTTGCAGTAGTCCTAAACCTGCTATTAACAATAAAATAGCACCAAGGGTAGGCTCAAATTTCATGGTCAATACAACTCCTAACAGCAATACTATTCCATTGAAAATAAGTCGAGCTACTTTCTTTTTCACCTTAACGGAAAATAAGGAATGTGCCAATGGTGGAATGATCGTAATCGCCACTATAATCGACGCTACCAAGGCAAAAGTCTTCGTAAAAGCCAATGGTCTAAAGAGTTTTCCTTCGGCAGCCTCCATTGTAAATACGGGTAAAAAACTAACCACTGTTGTTGCTACTGCGGTAATAACGGCACCTGCGACATCAGTTGTGGCTTTATGAATTTGATCTAACAATGTTTCGCTTGACCCCGCATCTCGTAACTCGTAACTCGCAACCCGTTCCACCATACTCTCCGTTAGCACAATCCCCATATCGACCATCGTCCCAATCGCAATGGCTATACCTGACAATGCCACGATATTTGCGTCTACTCCAAAATAGCGCATGGCGATAAAACACATCAAAACGGCGACTGGCAAAGTACCCGAAACCAATAAAGACGCCTTCAAATTCAAGAGCATTAATATGACGACAATAATTGTAATCAAAATCTCCAAGGTCAATGCCTCTTCTAGCGTCCCAATCGTTTCATTAATCAACTGAGTTCTATCGTAGAAAGGGACGATATTTACTTGAGACACCGTCCCATCTACCAATTCTTTCGTTGGTAACCCTGGGGCTAATTCCGCAATTTTTGCCTTGACGTTTTGGATTACTTCCAATGGATTCGCACCGTATCTTGCGACCACTACTCCACCGACTGCCTCTGCCCCAGACTTATCCAATGCTCCTCTTCTGGTCGCTGGCCCGATATTTACTCTGGCAATATCTTTGATTCTTACAGGTACGTTATTGCGTACTTTCACCACGCTTTCTTCGATGTCTTCTAAGTTTTGAATATAACCTAAGCCTCGCACAAAATACTCTGCTAAGTTAATTTCAATCGTCTGTGCGCCAATGTCAATATTGCTATTTTTGACTGCGGACATCACCTCATCTAGGGTAATTTGATAAGTTTTTAAGGCATCGGGGTCTACATCAACTTGGTACTCTTTGACATAGCCACCTATAGATGCGACCTCTGACACGCCTTCCGCTGCCGATAAGCCAAAGCGTACATAAAAGTCTTGGATAGAGCGTAATTCGTGTGGATCCCATCCTCCTGTGGCATTGCCATTTTCGTCTTGCCCTTCTAAAGTGTACCAATAAATTTGTCCCAAAGCAGTAGCATCTGGCCCAAGTGCTGGCTGAACATCATCAGGTAATAAATTGGCTGGAAGAGAATTCAGTTTCTCCAAAATTCGACTCCGACTCCAATAAAATTCTACGTCATCATTAAAAATAACGTAGATACTTGAAAAGCCAAACATCGAATTACTCCGAACACTTTTCACCCCCGGAATACCCAGTAATGAAGTCGTCAACGGGTAGGTGATTTGATCTTCCACATCTTGGGGAGATCGCCCCATCCATTTGGTAAAAACAATTTGCTGGTTTTCGCCAATGTCTGGTATCGCATCTACAGAAACTGGGTCTCTTGGTAGGTTTTTAATGTTAAAATCAAAGGGTGCGGTCATTAAACCCCAACCAATAAAGCCTACTAATAGTAGCCATGCGACCAGTTTATTTTCTAGGAAAAAGCGGATTAAGTTGCTTAGCATTTTATTTCTTAAGTGCGTTTTACTAAATGGTAATTTTACCACATAGTCACATAGTTAAGACACATAGCGCACATAGTTTTTCAAGCAGTAGCTTTGACAATTTCGAGCAGTAGCTTGTTTTCCTAAGCTAGTGTCAAAATCTAGCTAAGCAAAATGCTAACGCTCGCACAAAGTCAAGTAGAGTAAAACTATGTTTACTATGTGCTTTTGCTATGTGACTATGTGGTAAATTAAGTCACTCCAATAAAATAAAATACTATAACAAATAAGTCTGCAAGACAGGCGGAAAATCGCAGACTATTAAAGGTGGTTTGTAGTTGAGATAATGCAAATTAACATTATCGAATGTAGGTAAATCTATATTTAAAACGACCATCAGGGACGATACTAATGCAGGATAATTTAATGCCTCAAATTCAAAGTTTTGAACTTGTTGGTCTTGATCTAAAGCAATATACGCTGACTCTGTATTACAACAGTTCTTATCTTTCTCTTCATCACCATCATGATTTTCGCAAGCCTTTATCTTTTGATGCATTGGGCAAGACGCAGGCATCTTTGCCATCTCATGACAACTCATTGGCTGTACAAAAATAGCAGAGTTCTTTAGTACATTTTGGCAATAGTG
>CALDTJ010000548.1 GCA_937924145.1 uncultured Saprospiraceae bacterium | reverse complement strand
TAAGTAATTTTAGTTTCTTTTTTCCTTTAGCGTCGTTAAAAAAAGTCGATAGAACTAAGGCTATACCGAAGTTTTTTGCCTTGCTAAAGAAAAAAATAATTCTAAAATTTTACTTATACCTAATTATCACTTGGTACTTATTAAACCTATTTACTGGCTTTTTCATAAACAGCCGATGCCAATGCTAAATCAAATGCAGCCATTCCAACTGATTTAAAAACGATGTTTTGAGTAGATTCAATCATCCGCTCTTTCGTATAGATCTTACCAAAAGTAAAAACTTGATTTTTATCTATAAAACTTTTATCAATGGCATTAATTACGTCTCCTACTTCATGACTTGCTGCGGGTGAATCTATTAGCAACATATCTGCATTTTGATAAACAATATCTGGTAATTCTTGCATATCCTTCTTGAAAGAACCAACACTAATAAATCGTTTATTTTTAACCAAGGCTTCTTGATTCGAAAAAACAGGATTTGGAGAAGTGGTACAAGCATAAATAACTTCGGACTTTTCCACAACTTGATCTGCACTTTGACACCAGGTGATTTCTAAATTAGGGCATTTTTCTAGCACCCTTTTTTTATAAAAATCAAACTTTGCTTGGGTTCTTGTATAGCAGTATACTTCTTTTATTTTTCGAATGGAACAAGCAAAAATTGTTTGCCAAATACCTTGGACTCCTAAGCCTATCACACCTATTTTTTCAACTGCCTTCGATGATATTAAATCTAGTCCAAGTACGCCAATTGCTGCAGTACGCAAAGCCGTAATCATCGGAGCATCTAATAATGCCAGGGTTTCCCCCGTTTCCAGCTTACTCAATACTACTGTTCCTAAAATAATCGGTAAATTTCGCTTAGGATTATCAGGAACTACAGATACTAACTTTGTGCAAAAGTACCGCTCTCCTACTGCTGGCATTACCAAATTAGTAATTTTTGGGGACTCCAAATGCATCCGTGTGGGAATATTGTAAAGTCCTAGTTCACAGTTAATTACACCCTTTCTAACTACTTCGATTATCTCCGAAGGAGTTAATATATTTTCTATAACTTCAGCCGATAAATTAAGCATATTCTTACAATTTAGAGATTTGTCAAAAAGCTTAATTGATTCATTTTCGATTATGTTTTGACAAATGTAATTACATTTCGGTAATTGTAGAAATGTTCTCTTGGATATTTTTAAAAATACATACATTTATTATGAATACTTGCTCTATTAACATGGCTTTTCCAAGGATGAATAGAAATATAGATTCGCAACTAATTGAAAGACAGTATTTTATATTTTGTGTAAAATAATAAATACTAAGAAAATACGAATGTCAACATCCAATTCCGTGTTAAAATATATCCGTGTTAAAAACAAGAATCAATTTGTCCTATTAACCAAGAATAATCTGAGCAATACTATAAAAAGTATCCACCCCGTAAGGAATAATCTCATCGGGAAAATCATAATTATCATGATGCAAAGCTGGCGAATCTTCCCCAGATCCCAAACCGAACATCGCCCCAGAAATATTTTCGGTGAACAAGCCATAATCTTCTCCCCATTGGAATGGCAAGGGCTTGTCTAAATAATCAAACTGATTGGCTTTAGCTGCCTTTTCTATACAATCTACCGCATAGCTATCATTAATATTTGCAGCGAAATAATAAATCCAGTCGATGGTAAATCCTAACTTATTTTCATGACAAGTTTTCCTAATTAGGTCGGTTAATTGTTGTTTAGCTTGGTCTAGTTTTTCTTTATTCCAGCATCGGAGCGTATAATGCAATTCTCCATCTCCTGCTGAAATCCCATAATCTTTAGAACCAATTCTAGTGTAAATGGTCGTAAATTTTATAAAATCTTTACTACCTAAATCTGGATGATGCAGTTGCTGGATTTGGTGCATTATGGAGGCAATGGCTCTATCTGGATTGATCCCATTTTCTTGCTGAGCGGCATGTGCCTGTTTGCCTTGCATTTTTATAACTAGACTAATTGCAGCAGGTGTAAAGTTTCCTTTTCGACAGACAATTTGCCCTTTAGGAAACCCTGGGACGTTGTGTAAAGCAAAGGCATAATCTGGTTGAATTTCCTTGAATTTTTCATCTTCTAATACAGCTTTTGCCCCAATTCCAATTTCCTCAGCTGGCTGAAACAACAAGATTACCTTTCCTGCTTTTAGTGGATATTGATTAAGTTTTTTAGCCAAACCAACTAAAATAGCCGTATGTCCATCGTGTCCGCATTTATGAGATACGCCTTCGTAAACAGATTTATGAGCAAAATCATTGACCTCTTGGATGGGTAAAGCATCGGTATCTGCTCGGAATAATACCGTCTTCCCTGCTTTTCCAGAATCATAAATAGCCGCTACTCCATGCCCTCCTAAAGATGCTATTATTTGGGTAGGTTGAAATTCCTTTAGCTTATTAATAATCCTTTTTTCGGTATCCTTTTCTGCTCCTGATAACTCAGGATAAGTGTGTAATTCTCTGCGAAAATCAATCAAATCTTGCTGCATTATTTAACGCTTTATTGAAAATATAATAACCTTAATCTAAACCATCTAAGTACTCACATTGATTTATGCTTAATTTTCACACAATGATTTAACGAACGCAACGATTTAGCATTAAAATGTTTAAAACATTGTGTCGTAGTCCGTTGTGTGAAACCATTATTGTTCACTTTTTACAGCTATTAATCAACAACTTCTTTCTTTCTTCTGCCAAAATACCACATCATAAAAGCTCCAGGAATAAACATACACAATCCATAAATAGCCGCAGGTAAAGACATATCATTCTGACTAAGAATGCTTGTTGCGATGACTATTGCCAAAGTACTATTTTGTATACCTGATTCGATTGATATAGAAATGCTTTGTGGTAGATTCAGTTTGAATATTCTGGCAGTTAGAAAACCTAGACCCATCGTTATGATATTTAATAATAAACTGATGCCGCTGTATTCGAAAAAGTATAATCTAAGTACTTCTGTATTTGTCGCAACAATGGTTAGAACAATCAAGACAAAAATAACGGTACTGAAAATTCTAACGGGTTTATCCATTTTCAAAGCAAAATCTGAAAAAAAATGTCTAATTAGCATCCCAATTGAAACGGGGACTACCGTAATGGCTAATATTTGAACAATGGTTTGTAATACTGGCAACTCAATAGTTTGCGCACTTCCAAGGAAATAAGTTAGAGAACTATTGATGATTAATGGAATGGTAATGACCGATAGAAAACTACTGATTGCGGTCAATGTGATAGACAATGCAGTATCTCCCCTACTGATATGGGTAATTAAATTAGACGTAGTTCCTCCAGGACAGGCTGCCAATAGCATAAATCCTATTGCCACCATTGGCGACAGATTTAATAAAGTCACAATCAGGAAGGCGATGATTGGAAGAAAGATTAATTGATTGGTCAGACCTATTAAAGTTGCCTTGGGGTAAAGGGCAATTCTTTTAAAATCAGCTATCACCAAAGATAATCCCATGCCAAGCATGATAATAAATAAAGAGGCAGGTAAAATAATGGTGGTTAAAATCGATTCTTCCATAGG
>CALDTJ010000547.1 GCA_937924145.1 uncultured Saprospiraceae bacterium | reverse complement strand
TCAAGTCTTTCAGACTTGTAAGGAAGTGCTTAAAATATCACTTCCCCCAATTTTATTGGGGGCTATTCATCTTCAATCCTTTCAGGATTTGATGATTAAAAGATATGGGGTGTCGATAGAATTCCAAATTGTCTGATACGTAAAGATGACTTTTACAAAACTAGACGTTGACTTTTCCCCACGGATAAATAAATACCACTGATCCAGACGTTGACTGCTATTACAAAACTAGACGTTGACTTTTCCCCACGGATAAATAAATACCACTGATCCAGACGTTGACTGCTATTACAAAACTAGACGTTGACTTTTTCCCACGGATAAATAAATACCACTGATCCAGACGTTGACGACTATTACAAAACTAGACGTTGACTTTTTCCCACGAATTCTTGACGTTGACAGGGTTTCTCACTCTCTCACTCTCTCACTTCTACTTCTAGTCTCCCAAGCATGAATAGAGTCCCTTTTTTCGGCATAAGTTTCTAGGAAGGTAGGGATAGATCTATTGGGTAATTTACTTGGGGCATTGGCTAATACACAAATACCTAATTTTTCTTTGGGGTGTATGAGTATCTCTCCTCTATAGCCATTCACAAAACCTCCATGATAGATAAAAGTATCTTGGGCATTGGTCAGTACTCTCCAACCTAAGCCGTAATAAGTACCTTCCACCATCGACCAATTTCTAAAATATCGTCTTTTATTATTGGTATCAATTCTAGGTTCGAAAATTTCATCTAAGGTTTTTTGGCTAATGACATCAGGGCGATTGCCCAGTAACAATTGTAGCCATTCGCTCATATCCGCAATACTTGCATTAATACCTCCAGCGGGAATGGCATTATAATATTTATTGGAAATCTTACGGTTGCGCCAATTTCCATTTCCACCACTGTGGGGTCGAGCCAAATTCTCCGTAGTAATCAAACTTTCGTAATTCGTAGAAAAATGGACAGTTTGGAGTGGTTCAAATAATTCTTGCTCAAAAATTTCTTCTATAGGTATCTTTTTGACATTCTCCATTGCTGCACCAATCAGACTATAAGCCGCATTTTGATAAGCATAAATTTCTCCTTCTTTGCTAATCAGGTTAACTTTTTTGAGTTCCGTAGCAATCTTCCGAACATCTAAACCTGCCTCCACCAAATTGGTGTAGGCATGATAAGGAAGACCTGAAGATTGAGATAAAAGATGAATCAGGTTAACCCGTTTGGCTTGTTCTCTATCTTTCAAGACAAATTCGGGAACTAAATCCTGCACCTTATCCGTCCATTTCAAGGCTCCTTTCTCTACCAAAATGCCTGCTAGTACCGCTGCAAAACCTTTTGACAAAGACCCTATTCGAAATACCGTATGCACATCTACAGAGTCATTATTAAAAGCAGTTTTGGTGCCATATCCTGACATGTGCAAGACGTCCTCATCCTTAACAATGACTAGACTAGCGCCTGGTGTTTTTGTCTCTGCAAGAATAGCTTCGAAGCGATTGATATACGCATTTGTAAATGCTTTTAAATGAGGATTCTGAGGCTTTTTTTGAGGAATTTTTTTTTCAATATTAGTATTTGTACAAGTCAATAGCAGACAAGTCAGACTTAGTAAAAAGTAGTATTTTTTTTGCATTTTTTGTTTTTGGTTGTGATGCTGGTTGCTGGTTGCACTGGAAACCAGCAACTAGCAACTAGTAAACCCCATTCATAAATCCTCCATCGACCACAATAGTCTGCCCAGTAACATAACGGCTACTTTCAGAAAGTAACCAAACTGCCAACTCTGCAAAATCAGCAGGCTGTCCCATTTGTCCTATTTTCAAATTACTAATAAAACCAGCCTTTACTTCAGCGGGAGACAATCCTGTTTGCTCAGCTCTTTTATTAAAAATACGATCTACAGCTGAGGTATCGTGGTAGCCTGGACCTAAAATATTCATGGTCACCCCATGTTGTACGACCTCCGCCGAAAGGGTCTTTACAAATCCTACCACTGCCATTCTAATGGAATTACTTAAGACTAGATTTGCAATAGGTTGTTTGACGGATACACTTTCTATAAAAACAAACCGCCCATATTTTTGCTCAATCAATTTGGGCATCAACCGCTTAGTCAAATCTACCTTCCAGCGCAATACTGATTTATAAGCACCATCCCATTCTTCCAAGGTAGCAGCCATAGCAGGGTTTGCAGGTGGACCGCCCGCATTAACCAGTACACCAGCTAAGTGTCTATCGGCAACTTTCTTGAGGATTTTATCAATAGTTCTAGATTTAGTTATATCTCCTGTTATCGTTTCTACTTGTCCCTTATATTTCTTTTTTAAAGTTGCCAATTTACTAGCTGTTCGAGCTACTGCAATCACATTAGCACCTTCTAACACTAATTTCTCAGCAATTGCTGCACCAAATCCTCCTGTAGCACCACCAACTATAAACAATTGATTATCAAGTCTTAAATTCATGTTATTGATAATTTTTATTGAAAAACAATGACCATTAAATAAATGAGTTGCGAAAATAGTTCAAAATGAGAAGGGGAAAAATTTTCAGCACTATTAATTTGAAATTATTAATCTTTTCTATTTCGTAGTTTTGTGAGTAATACAAAAAGAAATCTTAAAACTTTAGGCCCAATAATTCCATTTAATAAAAAATAATCCTAACTTAAGGAGGAAGTAAGGCGTATTCCGTACCTTTGTTAGAATCACCAAAAAAATAGCAAGTGCCGCAAAATACAGAGCAAACATCAAATAAATTTTGGCTGCCTTTAGCCTTTGCCTTTGTGCTTATTCTAGGTATTCTACTTGGTATAAAGTTACAAAAAGAGGTTCCGGTTGTGCCTGAACAAGAAGGAGATAGCCAAGTAGCAATCAAACCAGGAAAAATTGAAGAATTACTAAGGTATATCGAAGCTCGATACGTCGATGAAGTCGATAGAGATGAGTTAATTCAAAAAGCGATTGATAATTTATTAAAAGAATTGGACCCCCATTCTACTTACATTCCTTCCGACCAATTAAAAAGAATCAACGAGCAATTAGATGGTAATTTTGAAGGAATTGGTATTGAATTTTTAATAGTCGAAGATACCATTGTTGTCATCAAACCTACAGAAAATGGCCCTTCTGACAAAGCAGGTATCATTGCAGGTGACAAAATAGTATCCGTAGGCGATTCATTAATCGTTGGTGATAAACTCAATGAAACGAATATCATTGATTCACTTAGAGGAGCGCAAGGTACAAGTGTCAAAATTGGCATTGTCAGAGAAGGAAATCCTCAAATCCAATATTTTGAAGTGGTAAGAGATCAAATTCCGATTCTCAGCGTGGATGCAGCTTATATGTTGAATAATACAACGGGGTATATAAAAATTAACCGTTTCAGTTCTACTACGCATACTGAATTTTTGAGAAGTTTGGAAAAAATGATTGATGAAGATGGTCTCAAAAAGGTGGTGATTGACGTTCGAGATAATCCCGGTGGCTATTTACAAGAAGCAACGAGTATCTTAAATCAATTTTTTAAAGACAAAAATAAATTATTGGTCTATACAGAAGGGTTAAATGTTCACCGAAGTGACTATGAAACAACGGGCAATTCTTTTTTTGACATTGAAGATATAGCGGTTTTGGTAGACGAAGGTTCGGCTTCTGCTAGTGAAATCTTAGCTGGTGCGATCCAAGATTATGACCGAGGGATTATAGTGGGTAGAAGAACTTTTGGCAAAGGCTTAGTGCAAGAACAGTATAATTTATCAGACGATTCTGCCATCCGCTTAACGGTGGCTAGATACTATACACCTTCGGGTCGCTCTATCCAAAGAAATTATGAAAATTTGGAAGATTATGACGATGAAATCAGCAAGCGTTTAGAAAGTGGCGAACTATATAATGGGGAACAATTGGCGTCTGCCGATACTACTCGGTATTATACTAAAGATGGTCGAGTGGTCTATGGCGGCGGAGGGATTATTCCTGACGTTTTTGTCCCTTTAGATTCTTCTAAAACAAATCCATATTTCTCTCATCTACAACCATTTATCAGAACTTTCATTTATAAATATTTTCAAGCTAACAAGCCTAAGTTAGACGATGCACCTTCTATTTTCAATTATAGGAATTTAGAAGATTTTGTGAATAATTTTGAAATTTCAGATCAAGTTTTAGCTAATTTCGAAAATAGTATTGATGACGAAAAGTTATTAATCGAAGCTAAATCGGTGACCAATATAGAGTCATTGACCAAGTTATACTTGAAAGCACGGTTGGCTAAACACCTTTATGATGATAATGGTTTATATGCGGTGTTGAATGCTGAAGATGATGTAGTCAAAAAAGCTGTTCAAATTATGGAAATGCCAAATCCTACTGCGGTCTTGGAAAAAGAGGAATAGTTGGCAGTTCAGGCTGACCGCAAACGTCTGTTTTCCTGACTTACAAAGTTTTCAAAACTTAGTAAGTCTTGGTTTTCAACGAATTAAACTTCCCAAGTCTTAAAGACTTTTTAAGTTTTGGCTATTTGCGGTCAGCCTGAGTTAGCAGTTGGCAGTTGGCAGTTAAATTCAATAAAATAGAAAGACATAATTTTTCCTATAAATATTTCGTTTGCAGTACACTTTTAAACCGTGTACCGTAAACCATGTACCGTAAACCGTACTACAACATGGCTGCAAAAAAAGAAGAAACCGCCTCTTTTGTTCTAAGATTTACCCAAAAGATATTTCAAAACGATCAGAAAGAATCGGAAGTCCAATGGCGGGGCAATATTCGTCATGTCCAAGGAGGAGAAGAAAAACGTTTCTCCGAGTTCAATGAAGTCGTTAATTTTATCCAAGAAAAATTAGCCGATTTAACCATTTTGGCAATGGGCGAAAAATCTCCAGAAGAACAAAAAGGCATCCTTTCCAAAAGCTTTGAATTGTGGAAACGCATGTCCACCACTTACCCAAAAATGATCCTCAAAGATCCAAAAGCAGGCGTCGAACAACTCCAAGACGAGGTCAATTCTCAACTCCAAGAAGTCAAAGATTCCATTGCTGCTCGACTTGATCCAGATGCATGGAAACCTGCCACTAAAAGTGATTTACAACAAGTCATCAAATCCGTGGAACAACTCGCCAATGCAGTTAATACACTCAATCAAAAAGTAGATAAACTATCGAAGTGAGACTAGTTGCTGGTTGCTAGTTACTGGTTGTCTTCCTAGGCTCAAACCAGCAACCCGCAACCCGCAACTCGCAACTCGCAACTCAACACATGGAAAAAATCGCCAACATACAAGCAAAAAAAGAGACCGCCAGTTTGCAAGTGCAGACTTTGGGGACTTTTCAAGTATGGCGAGACGGTGAATTAATTACCCCTAAAGTATGGGGAAGAGACAAGTCTGTTCAGCTTTTTCAGTTTTTAGTAACCGCACGACATCAAAGAGCACTACATAAGGAACAGATTATTGATCGTATTTGGGAAGATATTGATACTAAGTCGGGAGAACAAAATTTCAAGGTCGCTCAACATGGTATGAATAAGGCATTGGAACCCATGCGAGTCAGTCGATCAGAGGCAAAATATATTATTCGACAAGGCGTAACTTATCAATTAAATTTAGCAGAAATTTGGATTGACTCAGATGCGATAGAATCGTATATAGCTGTTGGTAATCAATCACTTAGCGATGATCCAAAAATGGCGATTGCCGCCTATATGGCTGCGATTGATTTGCATCATGGAGTATATCTGCCCAATCGACTTTACGAAGATTGGTCAAGTGCCGAAAGAGAGCGACTACAAGTCTTAATACTTGGGGCATTCATCAATGTGAGTGAGCTTTTAGTGGAAGAAAATCCGATGGAATGTATTCGATTGTGTCAGCAAGCTCTATTGATCGAAAATACTTGGGAAGATGCTTATCGTATTCAAATGGAAGCATATCTCAATAACAGTAATCGACCGATGGCTATCAAAACTTATCGCCAATGTGAGACTATTTTAGAAAAGGAATTTGGGGTTAAACCAATGCCTGAGACGCAGGCTTTGTATAAGAAAATTGTTGGGATGTAACGAGTACTGGCAACTTCAGTCGCCAACAACATATCAGCTGCGACTGAAGTCGCCGGTACTTAGCCCAACAAGGGCGTAGCACTATGATTCAAATAAGCCTCTTCCAGTCTCTCATCATATCTATTCGCTTTATAGCCGCTACCATTATAGCGTAAGGCGAAGTTTGCCCAATCTTTAGCTCTTAAGAATTTTAGCATATTCCGATTATCGGTAATGAAATTGCCAAAGGCAAGCAAGTGTTCCGCCTCCGAGCGACGAGCTTTAGTGACATATTCTACTAAGTTGGCAGCACCAGCTTTTTTATGATTGAACCCCATAATTTGGAATAATCCCCATGAGCAAGAAGCAATCGCTGCTTCCAAAAATTTATAGTTATTGCCTAAACTATGCGCTTTTTCTAAGCGATTGTACTGACTATTCACACTTCCATAAGAAGTTCTATCCCATTTTGGAAAAAGAATATTTTCGTTGCCAACAGCTAGTGGAACAGGGTTGATCCCACGATTTTTCAACTGTTTCCAAAAAATATGTCCTTCAAATAAAATAATTGGACGGTTATCTTTTAAGTATCCTCTACCACTGCTTTCTACATCTCGGACGGCTTTCACAATTGGTACTTCTAAATTAAAATCAGTGGCAAATTTTTGAATATCCTGCTCAGATAATTTCATTCGATTCAATGCTAAAGCAGGGCTTAGTTCAAATAATTTTGCCCAAGTTTTTTTACCCACTATACCATCTGCTCCCAATTGATGCTGTTGTTGGAATTTTTTAACTGCCGCATCTGATCCTCCTCCAAAAATACCATCTGTGTCTAGATTCGCCCCTAATTTATTTAGCAATTCTTGTAAGATCACTACCTCTGCACCTCTACTTCCTCTTTTTAATAGGGTCTTGGATAAACGAGTAATTTCTTCGGACGTAATAGCCGATTGATTGACCATCTCTGGAGGCGATAATAATAATTTAGCCCAAGTTTTAATGCCAACTATCCCATCTGCTACGAGCCCTTTTTTCTTTTGAAAATTGATGACTGCGCCTTCTGTTATCCTACCAAAATATTGGTCTACGGCTAATTCATTGCCATAGGCATTAAGTAATTCTTGGAGTAAGACAACTGATTTTCCTTTGGAGCGATATTTTAAGATGTGAATCATGAGGTTTGGTTTTATTTCACTGGATCACTTATCATAATACAGTGATTTGGTTAGGAGCTTTTTTATTTAAAAAAATAGCTGCTTATTTTACTCATTTTCGAACCACAAAGAGACAAAGGACACAAAGGAAATACACAAAGGAAATACACAAAGTGTATTTTATCTTTGTGAAAACTCTTTTGTGTTCTTTTGTTTCTTTGTGGTTCATAAAAAGTCAACATAGTGTGCCTTATAACCTACTTAATGTTGCTAATAATCTATCACGCGCTCTAATCATTTTTTAGCAATCTCAATTCTTAGATTTTCAATAGCGGGTCCACCATTTTTTTCTGTACCACAAATAGCCCCATTTTTAGCAACTACCCATTCGTCACTTTTACGAACTTTAGCCTGATAAATAATATCGTACTGCTTGGCTAAATCTCCTTTTAAGCGTAAAGCAAAACCGATCATTTTCCTACGTCCATCATCCGTACCACTCATTTCGTCAGTCTTGGTCCAACCAGTACTTTCTAATCTATTAATAATCGTTTTATATTCCAATTGTAAATTCGGCTGAAATGGATTCAAACCTAATTCAATCGCCAATAATCGGCTTTTTGCAGGGACTTCTTCCCCTACAACACCGTCTAAAATTTGCACATCTTCCTTTTTAGAAAATTGAGCAACACCATTTACTTCGTAACTGACAGTTTCTGGATCTTGTGCTTTCAAACAGTTTTCCAATGCTTTACCCGCATTAATTTTACCATAACCATAAAAAGGGCTATGTCCATTGGCATCGTAACCACCAAATTCAACATCAATTTTATCACAAGAATTTTTAATAATCATTCGAACCTCCTGCCAAGTCAAATCCTTATTGGCGGCAAGCATCAAAGCAGCTACACCTGCGACCCCTGGACAAGAAGAGGACGTACCACCAAAACTATTCGTATAATTTCCGTTAGCATCTCCATCCGTCAAAACCCCTTGATTATAGCCTGCTTGACCTAGTCTATCTGTGGTCCAAATGCCAGGCGTCAACGGTTGTGGTCGAGGCACAGGCACATATCTAGAGTCCACATCACTACTCGGAAAACAGCACCAAACAGATTGTCCATAATCACTATAATAACTACGTACTCCTCGATCATTAGAGGCTGCAACTGCAATCACTTTAGGATAACTTGCATAGCCGTCTAAATCACAACTTTCGTTGCCATTTCCTGCCGCCCAAACGATAATGCACCCCTTTCCACCTCTCCCCTGCTCTATCGCATAATCAATCGCTAATCGAGTGCTATCAGGCAACGGAAAATCTTGAAAATGCTGTGGATCTTGACTATCCCACCAAGGGCCATCCATTGGTCCCCAACTACAGGAAATAATATCTGCCCCATTATCCGTCGCCCACCAAAACGCCTTCGATTCTGCTAACGAACCTAGCCCACCAGAACGAATAGGCATAATAAGCGCATCGGGGGCTACCCCTGAGGCTTTGTTTCTGCCTGCCGCTGCTGCCACTCCTGCACAAGCCGTTCCATGGTCTTCTCCTCTTCGCTTTGGGTTTCCATCTTGTTCATCTATCACCGTATCATAAGGTGAAACTATTTTCCCTTCGAATTCTTCGTGATATTGGTCTACCCCATCATCAATGACCGCAATGGTGATGCCTTCTCCCTTAGATTTTTCCCAAGCTGGCTCCACATTAACGTGCTGGTCAATCAGCTGCCCGTTCCTTACCAATTGCTTTAAATGCCATTGATTGGGGTCAATACTACGATGTTTTTTCTGTCGCACTAACTCAGGGTGGCAATATTGCACCGCTGGATTTTGTAGTAATCCCTCTGCTAATCCAAAAATCTTCATCCCCGTTCCCGATTCGGCATAGATGAAATAGGCACATTCCGCAAAACCTAGTTTCTCTTTGATCATTAAGCCCGATTCTTTGATGATCGACTTGCATTTAGCTGCACTCGTTCCATCTTTAAACTTGACAAAAAAGTTTTCCGTATAAACTACAGGCTCGCCCGTATGAGCATCTTTGAGTACCCTTCCTGCAAAGCGAATTTCTTTTTCTTGGTTAAAATTTTTACGGACTTCATTTCTCAATTTCATACCTCCACCAGCTACGTTTCTACTCCTCACTCTTTTTTTATCAATACATTGAAAGACCGTAACATTCGCCTCGGGAAAACTCACCACAGGCATCATCTTCGACAATAGTTTTTTAGAAGTGCTTGACAAGTTTAGGTCTTTCACATCGGTAGGTTCTTTCGTTCGCACTACGACTAAATCGCTTGCTTCACTTAACTGAAAAGTCTTTCTTCGCTTTTCATCACCATAATGATATTCATACATCGGTTATATTTTTTGAAGGTGAAATTGGTTTTGGTTTAAAGTCTAGTAAACGAACTAAAGTTAAAATAAATTATCGGAATTTTTAATGTGTTGTCGTGGCTAATATATAAATGGTTGTTTAGGACATATAATTGGTGGGATTAGGACGGCATGAGGTCTTTACCTCTGAAATGTTATCAACGCAATCGTAATTGTTTAAAAGCGAGGAGAATTATAACACGGAAATTTTATAACACCGAATCAGACGATGACAATTACTTTTTGAATTGTGGTACAAATTGTTACAGTCAACACCTAATTCTGTGTTACAAATTTCCGTGTTATAAAAATAGAAAAGTATAGTTTCGTTGGTACTTTGTACTTCCAAAACACTACTGTTAGATAAGAAACCTTTTGTTAAGGGTATTCTATTTATTAGATTAACTATCTTTAAAACAAAAATTTCCCATCCTCATAAATCATTTCATCATCGGCAAAAATTTGACCACCATTGACCATATTACCAATCATATCCCAGTGGATAGAAGATTGATTTTTACCACCTGTTTGGAGATAAGATTGTCCTAGAGCCATGTGAATAGTTCCACCAATCTTTTCATCGAATAAGATATTTTTGGTAAAACGATTGATGTTATAATTGGTCCCGATAGCCGCTTCTCCAAATCGTCTAGCACCATCCGCTTTTAGGATACGATCCATGAATTCTTGCCCTCTTTTAGCCTCCCACTTCTCGACATAACCATCTTTTATCCAAAGAGTTACGCCTTCTACCTCATGCCCCATATAAACTGCTGGAAAAGAAAAATGTACGACGCCATTGACAGAATCCTCCACAGGAGATGTGTAGACTTCTCCTGAAGGCATATTGGTCTGACCATCTGAATTAATCCAGGTTCTGCCCTTAGTCGAAAAGGTCACATCAATCCCTTCTCCTTTATATTGAACTTTATCTCTGTTATTTAATAAATCAACAATTTTCTGCTGGTCTTTTCTTCGATTTAACCAAGCCTGTTTTGGGTCGTCTAAGAATAAGTTACAAGCCCCAAAAATAAATTCTTGGTACTCTTCTAAAGACATGCCTGCATTTTGGGCACCTGCATGAGTTGGGTATTCGCAAAGGTTTCGTTTAAGTTCTTTGGTGGCAGTTCGTTCAAAATATCGTTTAGAAATAGGCGCCATTGCCTTACTTCTAATACCAGATTTATCTTTCGGATTATTGGCGCCTTCTCTTAGATTGAATGGCGCTCGAATATAGATATAACCATCAAAAGTCTCCATTGCCTCTTTATACATGGGCGAGACTCTTTTCAATTGATGTTCTTGTCCTTCGGTTAAAAATATTCGATTCTTACCCTCAAAATCCATATCGACTTCCACGTGCGCTCCTGCTCGAATAGCTGACCGATAGACTTCTCTCACTAAAGGTTCTGCCAAAGTGGTACTACGTATATAAAGTTTCTCACCCGACTTAATTTCTACACAATAATGAACCAGTAAATCCGCATATTTTTTTAGTATAGTATTCATAGTTTGAAATTTAGAAGTTATTGAGAGTTATTAAAGGTTATTAGAAGTTATTGATGACAGGCTGCGGTCAACATCTAGGAACACGACCTACTTTGAATGAAAAAAAAGCAAGACCTACAAAAAATCCTGTTATCCTGTCAAAAAATAACGTACATTTGAAACGTAAAAATAAGTGAATTATTGAGAAAACCATATAATCGTGGAAGACGAATCCTTAATAGATAAAGTAACCCGTTCCTTTAGCGTAGAAATGCCGATGAGCAAATCTATGGATGATTATTTGGACAATATCCTACCACTCATTCGACCTTGGAGCGAAGACCTTTACGAAGAAGATTATTACCTCAATACCCGTTTTTTGGAAGTACGAGATGACGAGCACTTTCATGAAACGATCCTCTATATTTTCCGACCTAAAGGTGAATTAATGGTTGTTCGAGATGGAGATATCAATACCGCTCGATGGAAAACCTTACCCAATTCTAACACCATGATTTTGGATCAAGGAAATCGAAGTGAACTCTTTGATCTAGCTTTTATGAATTCCGATTTTTTTATTCTTCGCAAACATGGCGATCAAAGTCGAAAGGGCATGCGGAAGTATTTCGTTTTGGGCAGAGAACGACTAGTCGCTCGACTAGAATGGCGAGATATGATGGAATTGATGTTTAATTTATACCGTAATAATTCTAGTGTAATTGTGTATGTGGCCGTTTTGGTGGTCATTGTGGCTGCAATTATTATCTTTTCGTTTTTGTAAGTCTACGAACCTATTAATCCTCGCTATTCTTAGAAATCATTCAAAATGTTTGCAGTAATTACCTGTTAACACTCCTCTGAAATTTCATAAAACCAACAAGAGAACCTCTCTAATAAGAATGGGATGGAGGACTTAATTCCCTTTTACTCAAATTACCGTGATTGGCATAGGGGGTATCCAGATTTTATTCGTCAAGAAAGAAATCAACCTATTTTTTCAACGAATAAATGTTTACCATGAAAAATATCACTCAAAATTTAACCTTCTTTTTTTTAATAGCGGTATTAACTTTTACAACCAGTTGTAGAGCAGATAGAGACGTCATAGCAACTGACTATGGCGTTTTTGCTGCCCAAGATGCCAATACTGCCATTATAGATGGTGTCATTGACTCTGATACTCCAACACATTGGGATAATTTTATAGCAGCAAATTCGAATATCACCATGATAATTATGAAGGATTGCCCTGGTTCAAAAGATGATGCAGCTAATTTGGAGGCATCCCGAAAGATAAGAGAACAAGGTGTGGCTATTCATTTACCAGCAGATGCAGAAATCGCCTCTGGAGCAGTCGATTTATTTTTGGCGGGTACGACTCGGACTAGAGATGCAGGTAGTAAGATTGGCGTTCACGCTTGGGCGGATGGGGCTGGTAATGAGGCTACAGATTTTCCAGTTGGAGACTCCGAACATCAAGCTTATATTGACTATTATAAAGAAATGGGCTTTTCTCAGGCAGATGCGGAATCTTTTTATTATTTCACGATAAACGCTGCCAAGGCTGCTGATATTCATTGGATGACTGATGCTGAAATTGAGCAATATCAATTGTTGACTAACTGATAATGTAATGTCGTCAACTTAAAGTCTGTAGTATTAGCAGCAGTGTTTCGGGGTCACTTTCAGTGCCCCCGAAACTTTAATTGCGAGCTAACTCAACTTACTCATTTAACAAATCTACACAGCCTCCCCAGTCGTTCGGTAACCTGACCAATACACCAAAGGCAATCCACTTTCTGCTCTTCCTAAATCAATAATTTCACAAAGAATTAAAAAATGATCTCCTGCTGGAATAATCTGTGTAATCTTAGTACTA
>CALDTJ010000546.1 GCA_937924145.1 uncultured Saprospiraceae bacterium | reverse complement strand
TTGTCGAAAAATTTCCTCAATCGTTTTATTAGAAAGTCTACCTTTTAATTTCAGAATACGGAGCTTATCGAATAGATTTCCTGCACTTGAAAAAACCGTAGGAATTAGGCTAGAAAAATCTCGCAAAGGGTCGCCAATACGGTCTTTTTTACCATCAGGATATAAAAGCAGAGCCCCTGGACTAAAAGCTTTTAAGTCTAATTTTTCATAATCCAACACTCGTTTAGCCTCAGGGTACGCAGTCAATAAGACTTGAAATCCATGATCTAAACGATACCCATCTATCACATCCGTTTTGATGCGTCCCCCTACTCTATCCGTGGCCTCTAATAACAAAAAGTCGATCCCTTGACTATGTAATTGACGAGCTGCACAAAGTCCTGATAATCCTCCTCCGATAATGATTGCTGTTGGCATTTTTATAGATAATTATTTGTAAATAAATCCTATCAGCCAAAACAGTCACAAGGATATTTGGTTTATCAATTATCCTTTTTTCTCAATCGTCCATTCAAATATGAATCAACAAGCAGCCAACTTTTTAAAAGAAAAAGATCCTATTTTAAACGAAATAATCCGAACTATACCCGAACCAATCACTGAATCTACCAATGACGTTTTTAGTGATTTGGTAGGTTGTATTGTAGCACAAAAAATTCATTATCGGGGCGTGAGTCCTTGGATGAAAAAACTTTCGATCTTATTAACAGAACAGCATCCTACTCCCGAATCGGTACTAAACATCGACGAAAAAGCCTTCTCCGAAATGAAATTATCCAATAATAAATATCAAACTCTTTTTCGCTTAGCGGATACATGGCAAAAACAAAAAATGGATAAAATTGATTGGGCAACACTGACCGACGAAGAAGTAAAAGGTTTATTGATGGACATCAAAGGCATCGGTAATTGGACCATCGATATGATTTTGTTATACACCTTACAACGCCCTAATGTATTTCCGCACGAAGATTATCATTTAAAAAATATGATGGTTCAATTGTACGGATTAAACCCAAAGTCAAAATTGAAAGCTCAAATGCTGGACGAAGCAAGCGAATGGGCCCCCTATCAATCTACTGCGGTCAAGTATTTATTGGCTTGGAAGGAATATTTGAAAAAGAAGTAATAAATTGCGGCTTACCAAACAAAAATCATGACGGTTCATCAATTTAATCAAGAAGGGGTTTCTGTTTTTACGGAAAGTAATTTAGTCACAGCATTACATGCCCATCCAGCCTTAGAAGTCATCATCGCTAAAGCAGGAGATTTTACCTTAAAAACTGTTGGTCAAAGTTTAGAAAATATTCAATTTGGATTTATTGAACCCAATTGCCAACATCTTTTACAGGCAGAAAATAGTACAATCGAAATCATCATGATTGAGCCTGGATTTGGTGTATTACAACAACTCTTACAATTTACCGATCAATCAGATTGCACGGGAGGCATCCATACTTTGGACTCCGATTACACTTCTGTTATTAATCGAGAAACTTTGTCAATCTGGTCAACCGATCCATTACTCCTAAAAATTTATGATGACCGAATTTTGCAATGCATTCATTTAATCAAAACAAATCAACAACTTAAGTCATTGACTTTAAATGAGTTAGCAAAATCCGTTTTTCTATCACCCGACCGTCTCTCCCACTTATTCAAAGAACAGATTGGTATTCCGCTACAAAAATATATCATTTGGAATCGACTAAAAGTAGCAGTAGAACTGATTTTGGATCAACAATTGAATTTGACACAAGCAGCCCATACAGCAGGATTTTATGACACTGCACACTTTAGCAAACACTTTAAAGAAATGCTAGGCATCAAGCCTTCTGCTGTTTATAATAGCAGCATCATACAAGGTTCGAGTCAATAATTGTAGTAATTTTGCAGGATAAATTTAAAAAATAAAATATGTCCTTAGCCAAAGATTTATTAGCAGAATTCACTTTAGAGACAGCCGTCACTAGAAAATATTTAGCCGTTGTTCCATTTGATAAAGCCGATTTTCAACCACACGAAAAATCTGAAAAACTGGGTCGCTTAGCGATTCATGTAGCAGAAATTATAGCATGGTGGAAAGCTAGTATCCTATCAGATTCTTTGGATTTTATGGATTTTGAGCCAAAGGCTATTCAATCCACTGAAGAGTTGCTAGCCTATTTTGATGAACTAGTGACAGCGACTAAAACTATTTTGCGGAAAGCAAAAACACAAGATTTTAAAGGAAACTGGTCGATGACCTACGGAGATGAGATTTTATTTACCTTACCTAAAAAGCAAGTTGTTAGGTCATTTTGCATGAATCATTTGGTACATCATCGGGCGCAGTTAGGAGTCTACTTACGAATGTTGGATATTGCTATTCCTGCCACTTACGGCCCTTCAGCAGACTCTGCGGAAGACGAAGAAATTATTTTGATTACAAAATGGTAATTAAAAAGCGATGCTTTTAAAGCAGCTCTTTCTTTTTGTAACAAAATTTTGTACCTACTCGGCACTACAACTAATTAGACTTATTTTTTACCATTTAGTAACGGCAAAACAATAACTCCGCCATTTGGACGGTTTCTTTTGCCCTCATTTTCTACCAAAAATTATTTCCGTAGCCCTGCTATGAAAAGAATTTTTGGCAAAAACTAAGAACAAAATAACCTCGCCCAACTTGACGGATTTATTATTTCGTCGTTACTTAGTTATTTTTTAAAACTTAACTTTTTTGCGAAAATCAAGTTTTAAAAAAGATAGCTAGTGGTTCAAGTCATAAATCCTTGACAAGTTAAATCGGCGTCTTTTTCCGTTATGCTTCGTTATTTTTTTATCAAAGAGCTACGGCTATTCTCTAAAAAAATGCCTAGCCTAACGAATAAATACACTCGATTAAACTATCAATTACTTATGATTTGAACCACTAGTGCTTTGTTTCAGAAATTTGAGTTAACAATTGACCACAAAAACCACGAAGTGGTTGAATCCGAA
>CALDTJ010000545.1 GCA_937924145.1 uncultured Saprospiraceae bacterium | reverse complement strand
AACTACTTCGTAGTTGTAGAGGCGTGGATTATTATCTACTCCCCGAATTTCATTCGGGGCTATTCGTGTTCAACCACTTCGTGGTTTATGTAAATAATTAACCACCAAAATTATGTTTACAAAGCACTACTTGCCACCTGCGAAGATGTCTAAATGTCCAATTTCCAAGCGTTGTCTTCTAGTAATGATCAAATCTTTCTTGCGCTGCGTCCATCTTCCAAAATTCGCCATCATAGAAGCATCTAAGTCCATTTCTCCTAAGGCATTTTCCATAAAATTGAGCAAATAGTAGTGCATTTTAATATCATCAGACTCAATCCGCCAAGTACTAGGTGCCGTTTCAATTCTAATTTTATGCTTTTCAAATAAATCGACCATAAATCGAATCGCCTTCTTACCCAATGCTTTCCCTGTTTTTTGAGGTCGTTCCATGTGTGCATTATAGGCATCAATAAACACGTCATCAAAGGGATCTTCTGGCAAGAAATTCATCGTTTCATAACTCAAAGTTGTATAAAACGGTAAGCGATGTTCAATAAGTAATTCGGTAAAAGCAGTCAATTGCTTAGCTGTGAAAAGGTCAAAAACCGCATTTGCCAAGACTAGATCTACCTTTTTTAAATCTAACAATTGAGGTAGGTTCAATAAGGAATCATTGATGAGTTCGACGACGACCGTTTTCTTCACCGAACTAATCTTCAAGCGATTTTTCTTGCGTTCAAAAGTATATTTATGGTAGGCTGCATAATCTTTAAATCGCCTAATCGTAGCTTTTTTGAAGCTTTCATTTTGCTCCACTAAATACCATTTTTGCGATTGCGGAAAATGGTCGATAAAATACAAACAATTAGATCCTGTACCTGATCCAACATCTACAAAAGTCAGCTCTGCTTTATCTGAAAAATGGTCTTTTACTTTTAACTCTAAGGCTTTGTTTCGTGCCTCCGCATCAAAAGGGTAACGCTCATTCAACCAATCAATATCAAAATTATCTTCTTCTACTTCTTCCATATTTAATGAAAATTAAAATTAGTAATGCAAATTAAAACTTACGCTCAAACTACTGATTTACAGTCTTTTAAAAAAATAAAACCATTAAAAATACGGCGTTATTTCAAAATAATGGCCTAAACCGTCCTGTTTCATGAAGCATGTCATTTTTTAAGGCTAGGTTCCCCTATATCTTTGCAGTGTGAAAAGGAATGAAGAGAACGACTAAATTTTTGAAAAAATTGCAATATGGATTTTTAGATTAGAAAGTAGCCGTTCCGAGATTCAATTAGGCAGTAGATAAGAAATTTATAAAAATCTCATTATTCAAGAAATAGGTTGTACCGATTAAGCGGATTAGTCGGATTTTATTGATTTTCTAATAGGATTCGATAAAAATCCGTACACCCTATTTTTATTAAAATTATCCTAACTGCCCAGCAATAAACCCTGTCGTCCAAGCAGATTGAAAATTATAACCGCCTGTGATGCCATCAATATCCATTACTTCTCCTGCAAAATAGAGATTGGGACAAACTCGACTCTGCATGGTTTTAAAATCAATGCTTTCTAAACTTACACCTCCGCAAGTCACAAATTCTTCTTTAAAAGTCGTTTTACCTCGTACCGAGTAAACATCATTCGTTAAAATAGTAACCAACTTATTTAGTCCTTTTTTCCCTAGTTCATTCCATCGCTTTTTCAAAGGCAAATCACTTTTTTCTAATAAAAAATGCCACAGTCTTTCAGGTAATAAGTAAGGGCGATAGTTAGCTAATATTTTATTGCCTTGAGTAGCGACTATCTGCTTTAACTCGCTCAATACCAATTCATTATTCACTTCATTGACCCAATTGACTTGGGCTTTGCACTCATAATTCATCTCACTTAAAATCCTAGCACCAAAAGCGGATAACTTTAAGATAGCTGGACCACTCATCCCCCAATGCGTGATTAATAAAGGCCCATCGCCTTTAAGTTTAGTCCCTTGAATACTCACCAATGCCTTTTCGACTACAATCCCCATCAGCTTTTTTATCGGCTCATCGGGCATATTAAAAGTGAATAAGGAAGGGACAGGATCAGCTATTTTATGTCCCAACGCTTCCAGCCACTCTAAACCACTTCGCTTAGGCGAACCACCTGTTGCTACGATCACTTTATCCATCAATTTAGCAGGGTGTTTAGCACCAAATCCTAATTCCAGTTGCTCCCCTACCCTTTTAATCGTCTTCACCCCATGACTATCTTCTATTTCCACCCCTAAAATATTTGCCTCCATCATCAAACAATCAATAATCGTCTGAGAACTCTGAGAAACTGGAAATACACAATTATCCTCTTGAATAACTAAGCGAACACCCCGTGATTCAAACCATTCCATGGTGTCAGGCGTGCTAAAAGTTCGGAAAGCTCTTTTGAGTTTTTTGCCACCTCTTGGGTAGGCTTTGTGGAGTACTTTTATATCTGTACAACCGTTGGTCACATTACAACGACCACCGCCTGATATTTTTACTTTAGCGAGTAGTTTTTTCGATTTTTCAAAAATGGTAACGTCAGCAGTTGGATGATTTTTTTTGGCATGGACCGCTGCAAAAAAACCTGCGGCACCGCCTCCAATAATAGCTACTTTCAAATGTTCGAGGTAATAAGGTTATGAGGAAATGAGGTTATGAGGCATGCATTGCTACTGCTATTCCCAATCTTTATAAGGTGTTTTCACTAGACTAGAGTTGTAATATTTTGGATCACCTGTTACCTCTTGTCCAATCCATCTGGGGATAGGTATCTTTTGCTCTGGATGCGTTAATTCTACTTCTGCAATTGCCAAGCCTTCGTTATCTCCTCTAAAAATATCAATCTCCCAAATATGATCTTTTTTAGGAATAATATATCTAGTTTTATCAATAATGGGTTGTTCGCACAGCAGAATTAGTTGTTCGGCATCTCGAACGGGTATTTCGTATTCAAACTCATTGCGAACCATTCCGATGTTTTTGCTTTTGATGGTCAAAAAGCCTTTAGTACCTTTTACTCGCACTCTAACGGTTCGTTCCTTATCCGTATTCAAATAGCCTTGTTTGATGACAAATCTATCAGTGGCAAAGGTTTTCCACTTATTGTTTTTTAGGAGAAATTTGCGTTCTATTTCTTGCGCCATAGTTTAGAAGGTAATAAGGAGATAAGGTAATGAGGAGATAAGGTAATGAGGGTAATAAGGTTAGGCAGACAAAGTTGCCATACTGGACAAACTACCAACTGCAAACTGTAATACTACCTACTAAAAACTAATTCCGCTCACTCTTCTTAATCCTCTTCTTCGGTCGATCTAGCTTTATCACCTTTCTAGGTTTAACAGGCGTTTGGGTATTGCCATCTTTTTTCTTCGCTGGCATTGGCCCTCTTAATTTGATAATCAAGCCATCCAAAAATTTACGGACGATCTGGTCGCCACAAGGTACAAAACTTGGATGGTCGTCTGCTCGAAACAAGTCGTTCAGTTGCCCTTTATTGACTCGCAAGCCTGCCAATCCAATAATCTCGACCATATCTTCGGTCTTTAATTTATGTGCTACTCGCAGCTTTTTCATGATGTCATTATTTGTTAGTCCCATATTGCAAAGGTAGGATGATTTTTTATGGATTCCCATTTTTTTGTGGCAATCTAGGCTTGATTCAACGCGGATTGGACGGATCGAACGGATTTTTGTA
>CALDTJ010000544.1 GCA_937924145.1 uncultured Saprospiraceae bacterium | reverse complement strand
CTACTGGTGCTTTGTAAGCCAATTGTTCCTTAGCCATGATTTTAGTTTGCTGATCACAGCTCACACAGATGGCAATGATTGCAAAAAACAAAGAATATTTAAGCCATTTATTATTGATATTCATTAAATTACGTTTTACTCATTACTTTCTTCAAAGATGAGATTTATTTACTTATGGTTGTGTGTTGTCTTGATTAATTTGGGCTTTCTTTTTTGATTTATAAATATTGTAAATACCATATCCTGTTCCAAGAATGAGCGCCACCGTAATTCTCCTTTCCTGTGTCCTATTTCCTCCGAAGATAAAATCAGTAACATAAGTCGCAAAATAGAATAAGATGATCGTACCTAATATTTGTAAAATAATGTTCCACCACTTCATTTATTGCTGATTTATTTCAAATTCTTTAAATTTGTTACAAACGCATCTCGTCCACTAGCGATTACCTTTTTCCAAACTTTAGTAGCTGCCGATTTAGTAGCAAATGGCCCAATCACCACTTTATAAACGGTTTTTCCCCGTAGTTCATTAATATTTACGACCGTAGGACTATCGAATTCACTTTGTAGTTGTTCTGCGGCAATTAGGACGTTGCCGTATTCTGCAAACACCCCAATTTGTACACCATATCCACTAGAAGGCTGTCGTTCTACGGTGAACTTGAATAAACCTCTTCCTTTTGCGACATTCTCCTCTATTACTGGCTTAGGATTGTTTTTAGCATCTCTTCTTCTGATTGCTTCTGCTACCGCCTTATCTGCATTGACTCTTCCGTACCCATATTTAACCGAATGACCGTTTACATACGCTGATGGACTTCCTATTTTATCTGCTGTTTTTATTAAAATATCTTTGACTTCCTTTGCACTTAAATCAGGATTTTCTGATAGCATTAATGCACAGATTCCTGCCACCAGTGGTGTTGAACTAGAAGTACCACCAAAATGCTTGTAATTAGCCCCTCTCGACTTGCCATCTGCCCAATATCGGAAGGCACCTGGACCTCTTAAACTCGTTCCTTCGTCCCAATTAGCTTTGGCTGCAAGGATCGGCCAGTCACCGTTAGAAGGGGCAACTATGGTCAATTCTCTCCCTCTGTTAGAGTAGCTAGCATGTTCATCTTGGCTCGTACTGGCACCTACTGCTATCACATCTGGGTGGGTGGCATAGTAACTCAGATAATCCAAGTCATCATTCCCCGCTGCGTATAAAATCACACAACCTTTTCCGTTTCTACCTTCTCTAGCTGCTTTGGCAATTGCGGCTTCTTTTAATGGGCCTGGGGCAAAACTAGGGTCAGTTGTTCCCCAACTACAGCTTATGATATCCGCCCCGTTTTTAACGGCTGTTTCAAACATCTCTTCCGTTGCTCTAATGCTAAAAGAGGTACCACTGATCGGCATAAATTTAGCATTGGGAGCAGAACCCACCATACCTTCTCCATCGGCACCTGCTACGGCTACACTTGCACAGGGCGTACCATGTGTGAAACGAGGGTCGCCTTGGATAATCTCAGCGGACTGATTCCAAAGGTCATAGGGTTTGAATATTTTTTGTGATAAATCTGGATGCGTTAAATCGAAGCCATTGTCAATCACAGCAACGACTATTTTGTTGGAGCCAATATTCCCCATTCTATTCCAAGCATCTACTACTTTTGAATCGGCATCTTTCTTTAATCTATACTCAATATCTGCTACAAATCCTGGATTCTTCAAATGCCATGCATGCTTTAATAAGGGATCTCCTATAGTTACCGCATATTCGTCAAGTAATGTATCTAAATCTGGTTCAGCCACCTTTACCATCGAAATTTTTGATAAGGATTGTGCGACTTTCAGCGGATTCGGAGAGTTGACCGTTACTTTAGCAATAATCGTATTGTTTGGTCTAGTTTCTACTAATGCTAAGGCATATTCGTCTAATACGATTTGCTTTTCCTCCGCATTACAACCATCTTCAAAAATGATATAAATCTCACCAGTGGGAACCAAGGGCCTTTTGCTGCCTTCTACATGATAGACGTGTGTACCGACGGCTACTTCTTTTTTGGTTCGAACTTCATCTAATTTTTTGTCAACAGATCCTCGACCTCTATCTAAAGTGACCACTTTGAATCCTCCTAGGTGGGATAATACCTCTGCTTTGACTCCAACATCTGATGCTTTGACAGATTTGCTTTTTGGTTTAATTCCAACTAGGGTTCTACTCTTTTTTAGAACTAATTCATTTTTCCCACTCTTGACTATTAATTTTGCCATAGTATATTTTGTTATTACAGGAGACTTATGGCTCCTTAGTTTTCTGGATTTTTTAGTTAATAGTGTTTTTTATTTTTTTGCATGTGAGACTTTCAAGGTTTCAAAAACCTTAGAGGTCTAAAACGAATGTATTACCGTAAGTACTGAAAATTCCCTATATTCAGTCATTACTTAAACGCCAATATAAAAAATTGATTATCAGAAACATAGGAAGGATGGCAAAAAAATTAAATCTATCCATTTTTTGTGTGCAAATATTTCCTAAAAGACCATTTTTCTAAGAAAGTAGACAAAAAAAGAGGTCGAACCAAATGGGTCCGACCTTGTTGCTTAATGACTCAAAGAATATTGATGAAACTTAACTTAACTCTTTGTTATATTTTCGAAACTACTATGTTAACAATATTTTGTTTCAGCAGTTTTCATTTTTACCTTATAATGTGCAATATATGACATTTTAGTAGAATTCAAAGAATGAATTAAAATTTTAAAGTATTCTTAACGTATTTTGTACACTAAGATATAAAAATAGAGTATGTAAATCCTACCTCCTTAGCATTCATTTTCTCATATACTCATTTTAGTAACGAGTAAATAATAACTCAGTCATTTCCTAGCTATTCTTTTGCACAATAACTTCGTTATTTTTATCAGCCATAGCGATGGGCATCCCGTCCGCTATGCGGTTCAGGAGCTTACACTCCTTCATCCTCAAAAAATGCCTAGTTCTTGCACAAAATAATTAGCTCTAAACGACCGATTTATTTTTTGCTCGTTACTTAGTAAAAATAATTTTCATAGGACACAGTACTAAGGTCTAATTCATATTGTCTAAAATAGTCAATGGGGGAATTTCGAATTTATCAAACATCATCTCCTTTTTTACAAAAGTAGTTTTGCTACAATG
>CALDTJ010000543.1 GCA_937924145.1 uncultured Saprospiraceae bacterium | reverse complement strand
CCACCCGCCCGACTGCGTCAGCGGGCTGGTTTGGACGGTTTCTTTTGCCCTCATTTTCTACCAAAAATTATTTCCGTAGCCCTGCTATGAAAAGAATTTTTGGCAAAAACTGAGAACAAAATAACCTCGCCCAACTTGACGGATTTATTATTTCGTCGTTACTAAGGATTATTTATAGAATAATCCTAAAAGGAATTAATCTCCAAAGTAATTCACTATTTTGGGAGAAACCTTCTCAGCCTGTTGAAAATGGTGCCAGCAGGTTGAGGGGTTTATTTTAGCTCTTCACAAATTTGGAGTAACCAACTTCTATTGGTCACCAACTCCGTCTGATTAATCTTCTCTATCACTTTCGGTATTTTATGCTTAGTCGCTCTGACTACTTGATGCAATAGCATCGTAAAATTGAGGTAAGTGGCTCTAAAATTATTAGAGATTTTTTTATTTCTACGGAGGTAAATCGAAAAGGAGGCTATTAAGGATAGTAAGGATTCTATTTCTTCATTTTCGTAATATATTTTTAGGAGCATTGCTTTTGAGTCAATCCCATAAAATAGATCAGAATACTCTACCAATTGTAAATGATATTGCGACTCTTGATAATTTTTCTTTCTATAAAATAAATCGGCAAGGTTATAATGTAAAGCATCTTCTTGAAATTCAGGTGCCAGTTTTATGTAGTAGTCTTGAATGAATTGTTCTGTCCAATCATATTTTTTCAAGTTAAAACCTAGTTTTACAACGTTTTTAAAATTCCAAGGAGATAGGTAACCATTTACAAATAAAAATTCCTGTTGAATCCCTTGTAAATACAAATCTAAACATTGATTTACATAATACTTTGCTCTGATATTTCTTTTTGCTTGCCTCAAACAAAAATTAATTCCATAGGAGTATATATGTTGCTTTTCAACAGTAGGAATTTCTTCATTATGGCGTGTTATCAATTCTTTTAAGTGTTCAAAATTTTCTGAGGCATCTTCTTCAATCAAAGTAGCATATATCTCAAAATAAATAGCGGTCAGGGGCTCTATTTGTTGACCAGAGTTTTTTAAATATTTATACAATAGATTAGTATAACTCAAATCATAAGTCGTAGAAAATACTTTTTGGCGATTAAGCATTTCGCAGCTATATTTTATTTTTTTAGTAAAATAAAATAGATCTAAGTTGTCTGAGGCGATTTTCAAATTCTCATCATCTTTTCTTAAATCCTGATTATTAAAATGCTTATTTGCTGTATCTGCTAGTCTATAGTTTGAGTAATAATGATTGATGGTTTTCTCTTGAATCTTATCTTGGTGATCTTTAATCTTTTCGAAATATCTTTTGGAGTGCTTTGCTAGTTTTCTATCCACTAATTCTTCGAGAATATAATTATCCTTTAAAGCCATTGATTCAAGTTTTTGTTGCCCTAAAAATTCTTCAGCTGCCTTCAAAGTGTAATTCATCAAATACCTCATTTGCTTATCATCATAAACTTTTTTAGGGTATAATTTTTTAAAAACAACCTCTTTATCCAATTTTTTTTCAGAAAAATCAGGAGCTATAGCAGCGATATATCCAAAAAACGCAATCAAATCTGTTCGCTTATTAAAGTAAGGAGAGGCTAAAAACTCTTTAAAAAGTCGCCATTCAACTTTTTTAAAGGTTTTTAGTAAAAAAATCAATTTACTTTCCGTCATTTACAGGGATTATTTTTCGACAATTTTGTTTAAATAACAAATAAAATATTTTTATAAAAACCTGCAAATCAACATTATAACTTTATAATATTAATTACGCAGAAAAAAATTAAATAAAAATACGTGAAATATTTTCGACAAATAGCAAAAAATGTAATTGTGTCAACTACAATCCAAACATAACTTTGTATCAGAGAAAGATAAGAACATTGTTTATTTTTATTGCCATACGCCTTTGTAGTAACAAAAAATACAATTTTCAATTTGAGTTTTTAATTTGATTATTTCTTTTCGTCAAAAAAATGTCTTAATAAACAATCAAATAAAAAACTGAAAATTTATTTTTTGAGCTGCCTAACGAAACAAACATTCCATGAAATCTACATTGCTTTTTGCAATTACTTTTTTCCTCTTTTCTCCTTTTTGCTTTGCCCAAAAAGTATGGCCGGGTGACGTTAATAATAATGGTATTGTCAACGAAGTTGACTTACTACATTTAGGCTTTGCCTTTAATGCTACAGGAACTCCAAGAACAGATACAGCAACCGTTTGGATAAGTCAAGATTTACCTACCGCATGGGAAGGTACTTTTCCTAATGGACTCAATTTTTCTTTTGCTGATTGTAACGGAGATGGGAAGGTTGATTTAGATGACGCTGCAGTTATTGAAAGCAACTTTACTTTAACACATGATGATGTCCCTTTTATTCCAGATGAAATTTTAGAGGCTGTTAGAGGAACTGATCCAGAATTCTCATTTAGTGCCCCAGTTATCACGGTAAGTCCTAATGTTAGAAAAGATGTAAAAATCAGTTTAGGAAGTGAAGAAGGAATCCTTCAAAATATTCTAGGTATTTCTTTCCACCTCAACCTAGGTCCAGCCTTTTTTCAAACAGAGCGATCTAGTTTCGAATTCAGTAATATTACATGGCTGAGTCCTTTCGGTCAAGAAACAACAGATTTAATTATAACAGAAGAAGACAAAGGAAAAATCAAAGTAGCCATTACTAAGATAGACCAAGTACCTGTTACTGGTACCGGTTTAGTTGGGACAGTATCTTTTGTAATTATCGAAAATGCTATTGATTTATTAGTTCAAGCAGATACAGTGTCCATTGAAATAGACAGTGTCACCATATTCAATGACGACTTTGAAAAGATACCAGTTTTAGGTGCCAAAGCAATATTAGATATAGAAGGTCGAACAACCAGCACCTACAACCCAATCTTAGATAAAATAAAGTTATATCCAAACCCAACAAGTGGTTGGATGCTATTAAAGACAAATGATATAGCGATTGAAAGAGTGGAAGTAGTAAACGCCTTAGGGCAAATTATTTATCAAGAAAATTTAAATAGAAGTGCTTTTCACAGCCTTGATTTACAAGGCATTCCAGAAGGGATTCATTGGCTGCGAATGATTACCGAATACGGTACCAAAAGTACAACTATACAAAAGTTATAAAGAACAAAAACCGAAAATTATAAACCAAAGTATTTTAACCAAAAGAGGGTGACACTCTGAAACATGTTAAACTTTGCCACAAAAACATGAACAAAAAGTTAGTATTCTCATGAAGTAGTAATCCAAAGGCAAAGAAAAGATCAAGACCATGTAACTAGGCGACTCTTCGGAGTTGTCTAGTTCACAAACCAAAATCAGTATGCAGTTGGCAGTTTAGCAGTAAGCAATCTAGCCAATTTTAACCAATGAAAACTAAAGATTATTTGGATAGTAATGGACAGTAGTTTTATCCTTAAAACGATAACTACTAAATGCACAAAGGGCCGCTCAAAGGAGTGGCCCTCTTTTTTTGTGAAATCTAAAAGTATAATGCAAAGCATTTTAAACGAAAAAAAATATTTCCTGTTTGATATAAGTATATGCTGTTGTATCTTTCTATTAAAAAGATTTTTATTGTGAAAAAATTACTACCACTTCTCTTTTTTGCGTTCTTAGCCAATCCTATTTTTGCTCAAAAAAAGATAAAATATTCTAAAGCCTTTTTAGAAAAATTAGAGCAAACCCAAATTGATAT
>CALDTJ010000542.1 GCA_937924145.1 uncultured Saprospiraceae bacterium | reverse complement strand
CTGAAAACTACGGAGATTTTTAAAATAAGTCATTTTTTCAAAAATGGCGAAATTTTAGTTAAATTTGACGCAATAATTTTAAATATAATTTTATTATTTGTTGAATTTCGTCTTTTAATTTGGCACAAACCTACAAATCGTTAATCTCTGTAGTTTTCAGTTGAAGAAGTAATATTGCCTAAAAAGTATAATGGTTTCCCACATCTTTTTGAGAGGAGCACAGATGGAATAATTGAAATACTTGAGGATGCATTCAACACTAAAGGTCTATATTACATAGGCGAATGGCATACTCATCCAAATGGAGCAGTTATGTTCAGTAAAACTGACCTAGAAGCAATGATAGAAATCGCAGAATGCAAAACAGTTAAGATTAAAGATCCTATCCTTTTGATTTTAAGTGTAAACCAAAACAAGTTATTAGATTACGCATTCTATTTTTACAATAAAAAAAAATTATTTCTTTATGAGTAAAGTTAACTTAAGTCATATGTTTGCTGGATTGCAATCTCAAATGACTTCTCAATTAAACACAAATAGGAAATACATTACCCATCCCGGTGCAAAAGGAGATTCTCTAGAGAATGCATGGATTGATTGGTTAAAGAAATATTTGCCTAATAGATATAGTGTAGATAAAGCTATAATAATAGATTCAAACGGAAATACAAGCCATCAAATTGATGTTGTAATTTATGATAATTGGTTTACTCCATTTATTTTTTCACAAAACGGATTCCATTATATCCCCGCAGAAGGTGTATATGCCGTATTTGAAGTAAAACCCGATATCTCAACTAAATCAGATGGTAAAACAAATATTGAATATGCTGCCGAGAAAATAGAGAGTGTAAGAAAATTAAAGAGAACAACTACAAGTATAATTAGTGTAGGCCAGAAACATACCCCCAGAGGATTGACAAAAATTGTTGGTGGAATCCTCACTTCAACTAAATCTGGGACAAGGAAAAATAATAAAACTTTAATAAAACATTTGAATGAACAAAAAGGATTCAAAAGTATTGATTTTGGATGTATTGCTGATTATGGAAGCTTTTATGTTGACTATGACAATGAGGAAAACCTTAAAATCACGAATTTCGATAGAAGATATAAGCAATATTACATGAAAAGAGAATTCAAGGAAGTGCATTTTAGTAAAACAGAAAATTCGCTTGTCACTTTTTTTATGCAATTGACTCGATATTTACAACAAGCTATTGGTACTGTACAAGCAATAAACCTTCAAACTTACTTAGATAAGATTGATGAAAAAATTGATTTAGATATATAAACCCAATCTTTTTGTAGCACATTGTCGTCCTCGTTCCTACGGACGCCAAAGAACTACAAAGCCAACCCCAAAAAAGAGATATGATTGAACTAATTGAATTGAAAAAAGAAAACTGGACAGAATCGAGTAGGAAAAGGTGACCAAAATTAGCCACCACAGCCCTATCACACCACCGTATATACATAGTGGTTCCCTAAACATTATTTTAATAATGGGTATATCTTACAGAATGCCTAAAGTCCAAACTAAGCCTCCTAAAAATGATAAGCCATTACAGCAGAAAAAATCACTAAAACAAACACCCTTCCAACAAAATTATCTCCTCAGTATCAACAGCATCTGCTGAATAATTTCTTTCAGAAGGATGAAAAATAAATGTTTGATCGTCAGTACTTGAAAAATGAAGTAAACCATCAATGACTTCATATTTATAAGTTATAGTATATTCAATTTCTTCACTAGTCCCGTAATAATCATAATCAAACGAGAAAACATCTTCCTGATCTCTTTTGATATTTATCTCCCATTTTATTCCATCGGAAAAATTTTCACCCTTTTTCCATCCTTTACAATAGGAAGTAATAGGATCCAACTTAAAGAAGGATATAAAATATAGATCATCCACGTTAAAGTTTGAAAATTTTATAGCTGAAAAGTCGCTGTAATAATTTTCTGCATCGGCCCAGATGGTCCCATCATGTTTACGTAAAAATCGACAAAACTTTCTTCCCCACCCCGGACCACAGTAGATCTCATTTGGATCTAGACCAGGATATTGTCTTCCACTTGCATCTGTTGCCACATCTTCCTGCCCATATTGTCCAGACTGCTGTCCAGACTCAATTTGCTCTACTTCGCCTTCCGCACAAGAAAAAAAAATAAAGAATAAAAATAGTAAAGGTAATTGCTTCATTTCTGATATTTTTTTTTAAAATTACAAAATTAGGCTCAATATTAATAGAAGGAGCATCGGTTAACTTACGGAGACTCTTTTTAGGAAGGAAAAAACAATTATAAAATAAAAACATGACTAAAAAACGAATATTTTTTACTGGAGGCTCAGGAAAAGCAGGAAAGCATGTGATACCCTACCTGCTTGATCAGGGACATAGAGTAATGAATGTAGACCTAGTGCCGCTGAATCACCCAGGCGTAGATAATCTGGTCGCTGATATTACGGATTCTGGACAAATGTTTAATGCGATGACTTCGTATGCTGGATTTGATGAATTGGAACCAGGGAATGGCGTCCCTAAATTTGATGCAGTCGTTCATTTTGCTGCCGTGTCTAGAATTCTAATCAACCCAGATAATGAAACTTTTCGGGTCAACACGATGGGGACTTATAACGTGATTGAAGCGGCAGTTAAATTGGGCATCAAAAAAATTATTATTGCTTCGTCGGAGACCACTTATGGTATCTGTTTTTCAGATGGCAAAACGAACCCTAAAACACTGCCTTTAGAAGAAGATTATGACGTTGACCCGATGGATAGCTATGGCTTATCGAAGGTGGTCAATGAAAAAACAGCGAGAAGTTTCCAGCGACGATCAGGCTTTGATATTTATGCCCTTCGGATTGGCAATGTGATTGAACCTCACGAGTACGCCGAACTGTTTCCACATTATTTTAAAAACCCTGAGGTACGTCGGAGGAATGCCTTCTGTTATATAGATGCTCGTGATTTAGGACAGATTGTAGATTTATGTTTGCAAAAAGATGGCCTTGGGTATCAGGTTTTTAATGCTGGAAACGACCACAATGGAGCCATTATTCCTAGCAAAACACTGGCTGAAACCTTCTTCCCTAATGTGCCCATCACTCGAGAATTGGAGGAACACGAAGCATTGTTTTCCAATCGAAAAATTCGGGAAGTTTTGGGATTCAAAGAACAGCATAATTGGCGAAAATACTTGGAAGTGCCGCCAATTTAAAAAGAATAAATTCCTCCTTGCCATCTACCCACTTTAAAAATTTTTAACAAAATAAAGCGGACATTTTCGCCAATTAATGTATCAACTTTAATCATCTGCCTATTAAATACTTTATATTTGCGAAAATTTTTTAATTCAACTGAGGAATTTGTGAGAAATAAGTTATAACAAAGGTGAGGAATTGTTTTTGTTTTAATCAAGGCAAAAAACGCAGACATAGCACCGCTATGGCGAGTATTTTTAACGCAGAGTAAAGCAAAAAGAAACCTCAAACTGTTATAAGTTATTTTTTACACGTTCCTATTTTAAACCTAATTGTTATGAATTTAAAGCAGTCACTCTTATTGCTTTGTTTAGCGATTTTTTTCGTAGCTGATTTAGCTGCACAAGACTTAAAATTCCCTGATTTAGATCCTAGTCCAATGGATCAAGCGCACTACCCTAGAAGAGCCGCTTTCAAAAACTACTTGGATGCAGATGACCCTGACAGAACTCAAAAAATAAAAGTTTTATACTGCCGACCTAATAAGAAAGGAAGAGTTATTTTTGGTGATTTAGTACCTTACGGAACGACTTGGAGATTGGGTGCTAATGAGGCTACTGAAGTCACTTTCATGCAGGCTGTTGAAATTGGTGGCAATTATGTAAGTGCTGGTACTTACACGATGAATGCGGATATTTTCCAAAACCAATGGATTGTTCGTTTTTCTACTCAAAAGAATATTGCTGGTACGGCTAAGTTAGATCCTTCTAAGATCGTTGCGACTGGAACGGCTGCTGTTTCTGCTGCACCAAAAAGCAGAGAAGAATTCACGATTGGTTTCCAAAAGGTAGATGAAGGTAAGGTCAACATGATCTTCGAATGGGATCAAACTAGAGCGACTTTACCTGTTAGCTTAAATCCTGCTACATTAGCTGGACCAGATACTAGTCCAATGGATTTGGTACAATTCCCTTCTGATTCTCGTTTCCAAAACTTTAGAGAGCCTGTCGTTGAGCCACAAGTAAGAGTGGTTTATAGCCGTCCTCAAAAGAAAGGTAGAGATGTTTTCGGTGGTATGATTAAGAATGGCGACATGTGGAGAGTTGGTGCTAACGAAACGACCGTTATTACTTTTTTCCAAGATGTAACTATCGGTGGTACGAAGGTTAAGAAAGGTCAATACGGTTTATTTGCTAAGGTAAATGACGGTAGCTGGGACTTTATCGTTCACAAAAACGTACAGTCTTGGGGTAATCCTAACCACGATGAAAAGGACAACGTAGTGACTGTTAATGCTAAGACGTTGAATACGCCTTCTACGGTTGAAGCAATGACTATTTTATTAGAAAAGAACGGTGCAGATGCAATTGATTTGATCGTTGCTTTTGATGATAAGATGGCTAAGTTGCCAATTATGTTGAAGTAAAAACGGTATACGGTTGACGGTACACGGTGTACGGTTTCCCGATTCAGATATAATTTAGGGCGGTTCTTTTTGAGCCGCCTTTTTTTTGCTGATCTAGATGCTGATTTTCCCCTCGGATAGATAAATTTACGGATTTAGACGTTGACTACTAGACGTTGACAGTTTTAGTACGTATCTGACAATTCCAAATTCTACCGACACCCCATAAGTTCCAAATATGAATTCCGAAGAGAATTCAATACGAATAGGGGGTTGTGTAGAAAGTCAATTTTTGAATATTATTAAAACTTTTCATTATTTAATAATATTTGATAATGAATAATTTACAAAATTAAAAAATGAATAATTGTTTCTAATTTTGACTTTTTACACAACCCCGAAATGAATAAATAGGGCGTTGGACAAGCCTAAAAGGCTTGAATAATAGGCATTTTAATGTTCAAGTCTTTCAGACTTGTAAAGAAGTGCTTAAAATATCACTTCCCCCAATTTTATTGGGGGCTATTCACCTTCAATCCT
>CALDTJ010000541.1 GCA_937924145.1 uncultured Saprospiraceae bacterium | reverse complement strand
TTGCCACCAAATATTTTAGAGGTGACAGATGCATCTCAGCTATTAGGTTTAGTAGCGGCAAGAGATGCTTTGGAAGATGCAGGGTATGGGCAAAAGAATCCTAAATTCACTCGGGAATTAAAAGACAAAACGGGCGTATTACTTGGTGTCGGTGGTGGTCAGAAATTGATTACACCATTGATTGCTCGGTTACAATATCCGATTTGGGAAAAGGCACTACGATCGAGTGGGGTAGCGGAGGAAGACATTCCTAAGATTGTTGATAAAATGAAAAAAGCATACATTGGTTGGAATGAAAACTCTTTCCCTGGCTTATTAGGAAACGTTATTTCTGGTAGAATTACCAACCGTTTTGACCTTGGTGGTATCAACTCAGTAGTAGATGCAGCTTGTGCCGCCTCTTTGAGTGCGATCAAAATGGCATTGAGTGAATTAGTCGAAGGTCGAGCAGATATGATGTTAACGGGTGGAGTCGATACAGACAACTCCCCTTTTATGTATATGTCTTTTTCCAAGACACCAGCTTTCTCAAAATCAGGAAATATTAGTCCATTTAGTGATAAAGCGGATGGGATGTTGATCGGAGAAGGTTTAGGGATGATCGTCTTGAAAAGATTAGAAGACGCAGAGAGAGACGGCGATCAAATTTACGCAGTTATCAAAGGAATTGGGACGAGTAGTGATGGACGTTTCAAATCTGTTTATGCACCTCGTTCTTCTGGTCAAGCAATGGCCATTGAAAGAGCCTACGAAGAGGCAGGATTTGACCCTAAAACCGTTGGACTTTTAGAGGCACACGGTACAGGAACTGGCGCAGGTGACCCAACGGAATTCAGTTCCATGCAAATGGTTTTTGGAAAGGACAATCCTCAAAAACAGCACATTGCATTGGGTTCGGTGAAATCGCAGATTGGACATACCAAAGCAGCAGCAGGCGCAGCAGGAATCATCAAAACGATTCTAGCATTGCACCACAAAGTGTTACCTCCAACAATCAATGTAGAGCAACCGAATGCTAAGTTTGATATTGAAAATTCAGCAATTTATATCAATACAGCAGCTAGACCTTGGATGCGTGGTAACACCCCTCGTCGAGCAAGTGTATCTGCTTTCGGATTTGGTGGTATCAATGTCCACATTGCGATGGAAGAATACACCAAATCGCAGCAATCGACTTATAGAATACACCAACCCTATCAATCTGTTTTGCTTAACGCAAATACACCTACAGAATTATTGACGATTTGTCAAAATGCTTTACAAAGCATTGAAAAAGAAGGAGATAAAGCATTCAAGTCTTTAGTAGCTATTAGTAATAAAGGTGCAGTTGCTCAAAAGCAAGCTAGAGTTGGTTTTGTAGCAACGGACGTAGAAGAATGTAAGGCGTTTTTAGAAATTGCTATTAAAAGTTTACAAGGTGGTGCAGCTAGTTGGGAACATCCAAAGGGTATTTACTATCGAGCAAATGGAGTAGCCGATAACACAAAAGTAGTCGCTTTATTCTCTGGTCAAGGTTCTCAATATGTGGGAATGGGTAAAGAGATTGCGAATGCTTTTCCTCCATTACTAGAAAGTTTTGAACAAATAGATATTGCTTTTGAAAAAGAAGGAAAAGAGCGTTTGACGAAGACGGTTTTCCCAATTCCAGTTTTCAATAAAGCAGCCGAGAAAGCACAACAAAAAGAATTAACTAAGACCCAAAATGCTCAACCTGCCATCGGTACTTTGAGCATGGGCTTGTATAAAATATTGCAGCAATCAGGCTTTAAGTCCGATTTTACCGCTGGACATAGTTTCGGAGAATTGACTGCACTTTGGGCGGCAGGTGTCTATGACGATGCGACTTTTTTAGCTTTAGCCAAAGCAAGAGGTGCAGCGATGGCAGCTACCAATCCAAATGCTGAAACAGGAACTATGTTGGCGGTGAAAGCTCCTTTAGCACAAGTGGAACAAGCAATTACAAGCTTGCAAGGTGTAACGATTGCGAATGTCAATTCTACCAACCAAGTTATTCTAGGTGGTAGTAATGCAGCTATTGAAAACGCAACGAATACTTTAAAAGCGAATGGCTTTTCGGTAGTACCATTGCCAGTTTCTGCTGCTTTTCATACTGATTTTGTAGGGCATGCACAAAAGCCGTTTGCTGCTTTTGTAGCTAGTCAAAAATTCAATAGTCCGCAAATTCCAGTTTATTCTAATACAACTAGTACGGCTTATCCAAATGATACCGCTGCTATTCAAAATATTTTACAAGGACATATTTTAAAACCTGTTTTATTCAAAAATCAGATTGAAAATATGTACCAAGCTGGTGGTCGAATTTTTGTAGAATTTGGACCTAAAGGCGTATTGACCAATTTGGTAAAAGACATCTTGAAAGGGCAAGATTTTCAAGCGGTTGCACTCAATGCGAATGGTCGAAAAGACAGTGATTTACAATTGCGTCAAGCAGCCATCCAATTAAGAGTGATTGGAGTTGGGTTGAATGAAATTGATGTCTACAAAAAGCCATCTAAAGCTGAGGCAAAAGTTACCAAATTAAACGTCAAATTAGGTGGTCATAATTACGTAAGTCCACCAACGAAAAAGGCATACACCGATGTAATGAATAATGGTTTTAAAATTCAAGGTGGAGGAACTACCGTTGTTGAAAAACCAGTCATCAAAGAGGTAGAGCGAATAGTCGAGGTGGAGAAATTTATCGAAGTACCAGTAGAACGCATAGTAGAAAAAGTTATCTATCAAAATAATAACGAAGAAGAAGACATGAATAAAGAAATTGTCCAATTACTCCAAACCACTTTAGATCACTTCAAGACTCAACAGACGAAGTCTATGGAAGTGTTCGAACGCTTTTTAGCGGAGCAAAATCAACAGTCGCAGCAATTGTTAAATATGCTGTCTCAACAGTTGGGAGGTGCTCAAAATCAAGTGATTAAACCTTCAAACGGTAATGGTCACTCAAATGGCAATGGATATACGAATAGCAATGGTAACGGACATACGACCCTTGCGGTAAAACCTACTACAAAACCAACTTTTGCACCCATTGTAGAAGAAAAAATTGCAAATGTAGCACCAAGCACTAGATTGAGTGAGGCAGTAATGTTGACCAAAACGGTTGAAAACGTAGTTGCACCAACAGCAGGCGGATTGGATAAAAAGAAATTGGAAAATATCCTTTTAACGGTTATTTCTGAAAAGACTGGCTACCCAGCTGAAATGTTGGAACTAAGCATGGATATGGAGGCAGACTTAGGCATTGATTCAATCAAACGAGTAGAAATATTCGGCGCCATGACGGAAGATTATCCAGAAGTATCTGGTATCAATCCAAATGATTTGACGGAGCTGAGAACATTGGGACAGATAGTGGATTATTTAGCAGGGAAGGCAGTTGGCAGTGAGCAGTCGGCAGTTGGCAGTAGTGCAGCACCAACCACAGTGGCAGCAGCAACTTCACAACCAGTAACTAGTAACCAGCAACCAGCAACCAGTAACCAACAACTAGAAACTATCCTTTTAACAGTCATCTCTGAAAAGACAGGCTATCCTGCTGAGATGTTAGAGTTAAGTATGGATATGGAGGCAGATTTGGGTATTGATTCTATCAAGCGGGTCGAAATATTCGGTGCCATGACGGAAGATTACCCTGAAGTATCTGGCATCAATCCGAATGATTTGACAGAGTTGAGAACATTGGGTCAGATTGTGGATTATTTAGCAGGGAAGGCAGTTGGCAGTGAGCAGTCGGTAGTTGGCAGTAGTGCAGCACCAACCACAGTGGCAGCAGCAACTTCACAACCAGTAGCTAGTAACCAGCAACTAGCAACCAGTAACCAACAACCAGCAACCAGTAACCAGCAACTAGAAACTATCCTCCTAACCGTCATCTCCGAAAAGACAGGCTACCCAGCAGAAATGTTAGAATTAAGCATGGATATGGAGGCGGACTTAGGAATTGATTCTATCAAGCGAGTAGAAATATTCGGTGCCATGACGGAAGATTACCCTGAAGTATCTGGTATCAACCCGAATGATTTGACAGAGTTGAGAACATTGGGTCAGATTGTCGATTATTTGGCAGGGAAAGCAGGAGATTCAGTTGGCAGTACGCAGTCGGCAGTTGGCAGTCAGCAGTCAGCGGCATCAATAGCTGTAGCGCAACCAACAACTAGCAACCAGCAACCAGTAACTAGTTCCATGGATAAATCCAAAATGGAAAAAATCCTCTTGACGGTTATCTCCGAAAAGACAGGCTACCCAGCAGAGATGTTAGAGTTAAGCATGGATATGGAGGCAGATTTAGGAATTGACTCTATCAAACGAGTAGAGATATTTGGTGCGATGACTGAGGATTATCCTGAGGTAAATGGTATCAATCCGAATGACTTGACCGAACTTAGAACTCTAGGACAAATCGTTGATTATATTTCTCAAACTGGTAAAAAAAAAGTCCTAGCGTAACTACAGAAGGAGCTGCTTTGTCAGCAGCTCCTTCTTTAAAAACTGCGTTAAAGAAAGAAATAAGCATTAATAAAGAAAGAGATGCTATTAAAGCACCGCTTTCTAGCGGGACACTTTCTGCCAAAACCTCAACTTTCCATGGGGTTGGCAGACATCAAGTTGGTTTACAATACCTTCCACAACCCGACTTTTTAAACTTCCAATTACCTACTACCCATATTGCTTTAATTACAAATGATGGTACTTCCTTCACAAGTGAAACGCTACGGGCATTAGAACAGCAGGGCAATAGAGTCGTGGTATTAAATCTTCATGGAGTTATTCAAAACCCTATGCAAAAGCAGTCCGTTACTTTGACGGCAAATACAGATGCTGCTATTGCTGATGCGCTGCAAACGATTGAACAGCAGTATGGTAAAGTGGGAACTTTCATTCACTTACACCCTCATCTAACTTTCCAAAACGGCAACTTCGCCCAACATTTTCAGAAAGAAAAGGCCATCGTAAAAACCGTATTTTTATTAGCCAAGCATTTACAACAACCGCTGAATGAATTAGGCAAGCGTCAAAGAGCAAACTTCTTGACGATTAGCCAGATGGATGGACATTTGGGGCAAGGGAAAAGAGGAGATGTATCTGTTTTAGCAGGGGGACTTAGGGGGCTAGTGAAATCTTTAAACTTAGAATGGTCGAGTGTGTTTTGTCGGGCAGTAGATTTAGAATATGAGTTATCTACAGAGCAGAAATCCAATCAAGTTATAGTAGAATTACATGACGCAGATGTGTCTATCATGGAAACGGCTTTTTCTAAAAAAGGTCGAAAAACGATTGTTGCAACGCCCGTTGAAGTAGTAGAAAATCAAGAGATTAATACTACTGTTACTAAAGATGCTGTCTTTCTAGTGAGTGGTGGCGCAAAAGGAGTGACGGCAACTTGTGTCAAAGAAATTGCGAAGACCTTTGGTTGTAAATTCATCCTATTAGGTCGCTCTTCCAATGATTTTGAGATTCCAGCTTTCGCTAAAAATGAGGATAATGAAGGTGCTTTAAAGCGGTTAATCATGACTGACTTAAAAGAGAAAGGAGAGGCACCAAGTTTACCAAAAGTAAAATCAATTTACAATCAAATCATTTCTAAAAAAGAAGTACAAGGTACTTTGGATGCTTTAGCTGGATTTGGTTCTGAGGCAGTCTATCTAAAAGGAGATGTAACGAATGCGGCTAGTTTTAAAAGCGAATTGGCAAAAATTACAGCTAAGTTAGGAACAATTACAGGAGTGATTCACGGTGCTGGAAGATTGGCCGATAAATATATTCAAGACAAAACGGAAACAGATTTTGATAATGTCTTGTCTGTAAAGTTAGATGGTTTATTGAGTTTATTACAAAGTGTCAATATTCACAAGCTAGATCATTTAATACTCTTCTCTTCCGTAGCAGGTTTTTATGGAAATGTTGGACAAACAGATTACGCAATTGCCAATGAAATATTAAGTTCTGCTGCGCATTTATTTAAAACAAACCATCCGAATACCCACGTTTCTGCCATCAATTGGGGGGCATGGGACGGTGGAATGGTCAGCGAGGCATTGAAAAAGCAATTTGAGGCAGCAGGTGTGAGTTTAGTGAATAGCGATGGTGGCGCAGCGATGTGTATCAATGAATTGAGTAGCCAATATTTTAATGAGCCTCAAGTGGTGATTGGTGGAACTTTGCCAGCAGGAATTAGCCACATTAGCGAAGATTTACAAACGCATAAAATCCAACGAAGGTTTACTTTAAAAGATAATCAATTCCTTTACCACCATGTCATTCAAGGAAGTGCGGTTTTGCCAGTAGTAAATGCAGGTGGTTGGATGTCCCAGAGTTGTGAAAAATTATTCCCTGACTTCCAAGTATTCAAAGTGGAAGACATGCAACTCTTTAAAGGAATTGTCTTTGATGATAAAAAAGACCCTGCTAGGACTTATACTTTAGCCTTAAAAGAATTAGAAAAATCAGCAGATAAAATTGTTTTTGAATCAACTGTTTCTAGTCAACCAAAAGGTAAAAAACTACCGACTTTCCATTATAAATCTAAGGTGACCTTGATGAATAAAAAGGCATTGCCAACAGCGCCAAAATTTCAAGCGAACCTGAGTAGTAATTTCCAACCAATCAAAGGGGATTATTTGTACAAAGATGGCTCACTTTTCCATGGTCGATATTTCCAAGGTATTGAACAAATTCTGGATTGGAATGAAAAACAGATTGTCTTGTCTTGTAAGGCGCCAAATGTTTCGGCTGCTGCCCAAGGACAATTTCCCGTTCGTTCGGTTAATACGTTCTTTTCAGATATTCAATATCAAGGGATGGTAATTTGGGTTCAGAAATATCATGATGGTGCAAAGAGTCTACCTTTAGCGACGGTATCTGC
>CALDTJ010000540.1 GCA_937924145.1 uncultured Saprospiraceae bacterium | reverse complement strand
ATGAGCCCCAATTTAGCAAAAAAAATGAATAGAAGTTAGTTCAGTTGTCAGTTATCTGTTATCGGTTGTCAGTTTCCTTAATAGGAAACAGATAACTGATAACAGACAACCGTTATAACCGATTTACTTCCCAATTAATGCTCGTCCTGGATAAACTCCAGAATCTCCTAATTCCTCTTCAATTCTTAATAATTGGTTATATTTCGCGATTCTATCCGAACGAGAGGCAGAACCTGTTTTGATTTGTCCAGTATTCAATGCCACTGCTAAATCTGCAATTGTAGTATCTTCTGTTTCTCCAGAACGGTGACTCATTACACTCGTAAATGCATTTCTAGTCGCTAGATTTACTGCATCAATAGTTTCAGTCACGGTACCGATTTGGTTCACTTTGATTAAGATAGAGTTTGCACTATCTTCTTCAATTCCTCTTTGTAAACGCTCAGTATTTGTTACAAATAAATCATCTCCTACCAATTGACACTTCTTACCTAATTTCTTAGTCAATGCTTTCCATCCTTTCCAATCATCTTCGTCCAACCCATCCTCAATAGAGAAAATTGGGTATTGTTTCACCCAATCCGCCCAATAAGAAACCATATCAGAAGAAGACAACTTATCTCCTGTTGATTGGTGGAAGTGGTATACTTTCTCTTTTGAGTTGTAGAATTCAGATGCTGCTGCATCCATTGCAATCATCACATCTTCTCCAGGTCTGTACCCCGCAGATTCGATTGATTTCAATACAATTTCTACTGCTTCTTTATTAGATTTGATGTTTGGTGCAAAACCACCTTCGTCTCCTACATTGGTAGAATATCCTTTTTTCTTCAATACCGCCTTCAAACTATGGAAAATCTCAACGCCCATTCTCAATCCTTCAGAAAAATAATCAGCACCTACTGGTACGACCATAAATTCTTGAAAGTCAATACTATTATCAGCATGTGATCCACCATTTAAGATATTCATCATTGGTACTGGCAATACATGTGCATTTACTCCTCCAATGTATCTATAAAGCGGCTGACCTGCTGCTGCTGCTGCTGCCTTAGCTACTGCCATAGACACTCCTAAAATAGCATTTGCACCTAACTTCGCCTTGTTCTTAGTTCCATCTAATTCAAGCATGATATTATCAATATAAATCTGCTCGAATATATCTACTCCAATTAACTCCTCTCTGATGATTTCTTCAATGTTTTTACAAGCGGTTAAAACACCTTTTCCTAAAAACCTTTTTTTATCACCATCTCTTAATTCAACTGCCTCGTATTTTCCTGTTGATGCACCTGAAGGTACTGCAGCTCTTCCAAAATGCCCATCGTCAGTTAATACCTCTACTTCTACTGTTGGATTCCCTCTTGAATCCAAAATTTCTCTTGATCTAATGTCTAAAATATTACTCATAATTAGTTTTGTTTGTTAGCCGAGTGAATGGCCAATTTTGCACTGAGTTAAAAAAGGGCTATTTGGTTTGAGCTATACTAGATGTGCTCAGGCAAGAATGCCTAAGCTACGATTATTTATTCTTTTCCATCATTTCGATGAAGAAATCGAATAGGTATCTTGAATCATGTGGTCCGGGTGATGCCTCTGGGTGATATTGAACAGAGAACGCATTTTTACCGATCACTCTGATCCCTTCGATGGTATCATCGTTTAAGTTTCGGTGAGTGACTTCCACCTTATCTGTATTTGCATTAATTGCTTCTGGACTTACTCCGAAACCATGATTCTGGCTGGTAATCTCACATTTTCCAGTCACCAAGTTTTTAACGGGATGATTGATCCCTCTATGTCCGTGGTGCATTTTATAAGTTGGAATATCTACTGCTAAAGCAAGTATCTGATGTCCTAAACAAATACCAAATAATGGCTTGTCTTTCTTTAGAATAGCTTTAGCCGTTTTTACCGCATATTTCATTGGTGCAGGATCGCCTGGACCATTCGATAAGAAATAACCATCTGGTCCCCATGCTTCTAATTCCTTGAAAGGAGTCTTAGCTGGAAATACCTTAATGTAGCAATCTCTTCCGGCAAAACACCTTAGTATATTCTTTTTGATACCAAAGTCTAAAGCAGCTATTTTGTATTTAGCATTAGGTTCTCCAAGCGTGTAAGATTCTTTAGTACTTACAACAGATGCTAGTTCTAGCCCATCCATATTAGGTACTTTTTTCAACTGCTTCTTTAGCTTGCTCAGATCTGTTTCTTCTGAAGAGATAATTGCATTCATTGCGCCTTTGCTGCGAATGTGCTTAACAATTGCCCGAGTATCTACATCTGAAATACCGACTAATTGTTCTCCTTCAAAATATTCCTGAATCGACTGGTCTGCCTTCTTACGAGAGTGTTGGTGGGTAAAATTCTTACAAATTAAACCTGCAATCTTGATGTCTTTAGATTCTGTTTCGGCATCCTTAGTGCCATAATTTCCAATGTGTGCATTGGTGGCTACTAATAATTGACCAAAGTAAGAGGGATCTGTGAAAATTTCTTGATAACCCGTCATACCTGTATTAAAACAGATTTCGCCAGCAGTCGTGCCGACTTTCCCTGCGGATTTTCCATGAAAAACAGTTCCATCTTCTAATAATAAAACGGCTGGTACTTGTTGCATAAGTATATCACTTTTTGGTCTAAAAATGAGTGAATTCGGTTAGCTTGGTTGGCTGTTTTTCAAAATTTGGCGCAAATATAAGATTAAACAAGGTAGAAAAGAATGATAATCCTCCTTTTTTTTCATTATCAAGTAACTTACCCTTGCTTGATAATTTAAATTGCTCGAATTTCTTCAACAACTTACGATTACCCTGTACAATAGGCAGCAATTAAGACGAATTCTTGTTTTGCCTAAATGCCCAATCTATCCAAATTTATCAAGTAACAGGCTGTTACTTGATAAAAAAAGGGCGACACTATGATTAGTATCGCCCTATTTTATATTTTCATCAGCATAAATAAATTATGCGTCTTTTTCTTCTTGATCATTCAACTTCGCTAATTCAGGATCTTCATCTCCTACATTCTCTACCTCTTTTTCTACTACAACTTCTTCTACAACAGTTGTTGTTGTTGCAGCAGCAGCGGCTCCAGCAGCTTTCTTACCTCTTCTAGATCTTCTAGATTTCTTGCTAGAAGATTCTTCTCCTCCTTTAGCATTAGTGAATACATCGTTGAAATCTACAAATTCAATCATTGCCATTTCAGCACCATCTCCCTTTCGGAAACCAGTCTTGATAATTCTTAAATATCCTCCTGGTCTAGCTGCTACTTTTGCAGAAATTACATCAAATAATTCCTGAACGGCTACTTTGTTTTGTAAATATCTAAAAACAACTCTACGAGAGTGCGTTGAATTGGTCTTAGATTTAGTCACTAAAGGCTCCAAATGAATTCTTAATGCCTTTGCCTTTGCTAATGTTGTGTTGATTCTCTTGTGAGTAATCAATGCAATAGAAAGGTTCATTAATAAGGCCTTTCTATGTCCTTTCTGTCTACCTAAGTGGTTAAACTTTTTACCGTGTCTCATGACAATTAATTTTTATTGAATTTGTGAACTTCGCATCACGAAGAAAATTATTCTCCGTAAATGCAGTTTTAAATGGTTATTAGAGGTTATTTATTATCGTTATTGTAAGTTATGCTTAGAAAAAATAACTTCTAATAACGTTCAATAACCTCAAATAAATTCTAATTAATCTTCGTCTAATTTATATTTAGATAAGTCCATACCGAAAGTAAGTCCTTTATCTTGTAATAATTCTTCGATTTCTACCAATGACTTCTTACCAAAGTTTCTGAACTTCAATAATTCGTGTGTATCGTATTTCACCATTTCGCCCAAAGAATTGATCTTTGCTGCTTTCAAACAGTTGTAAGCACGTACAGAAAGATCCAAGTCTTCCAAAGAAGTCTTCAATAACTTTCTCATGTGTAAGATGTGCTCATCTACGATATTTTCTTCTCTTGTAGAAGCATCATCAAAAGTAATGTTCTCATCTGTAATCAACATTAAGTGCTGAATTAAGATTCGAGACGCTTCTTTGATTGCATCTTCAGGGTGAATCGTACCATCTGTCTTCACATCAATCGTCAACATCTCATAATCTGTACGCTGCTCTACCCGTGTATTTGACACCTTGTAAGAAACATTCTTGATTGGTGTGTAAATAGCATCTACAGGAACCACACCAATTGGTGCATCTTTTGGTAAGTTTTCTTCTGCTGGTCGGTAACCTCTACCTTTAGTCACAGTCAATTCGATCTCTAAAGATACGAATGGCTCCATGTGGCAGATTACCAAATCAGGATTCATTATCTTGAAAACGTTAGTAGCTTCTTCAATATCCCCTGCCTTGAACTCTTCTCGTCCACTAATCGTTAAGTAAATTTTCTCACTAGAAATATTTTCGTCTGCTAATAATTGCTTAAGACGAATCTGCTTCAAATTCAAAATGATGTCCACTACATCTTCTACCACACCTTTGACAGTAGAAAACTCATGATCCACACCTGCAATTCTAACCGCAGAAATCGCAAAACCTTCTAAAGAAGATAATAAAACTCTTCTTAGAGAGTTACCGATAGTCTGACCAAATCCAGGCTCTAATGGTTTGAATTCAAATACCCCCTCGAAGTCATCTGACTTCTGCATTACAATTTTGTCTGGCTTTTGAAAACTTAATATACTCATAACCTTTTTGCTTTGATAGGATGGTAAAATGAAAAATTTGATCCCGATAGTTTCGGGGTAAAATTTAATGTGTAGCATTTAAAACCAAAAAGTCAAACCACGTAAAACTCCTTTATTGGGAGGGGATTTAGCATTTCATTAATGTACACTACAAATTAAACTTCACGTAATCTTCAAAGAAAAGTATAAGAATAGACAAAATTATCTCGTTTTTTGTCTATGCTATAACGTACGAATCGTGATACCGTGTAACGCACCTTTTTTACAAAAAATGCCACCGTATCACGATCCGATATATTCGATAATTACTTAGAATATAATTCGACGATTAACTGCTCGTTAATTTTCTCTGGAATATTCTCTCTTTCTGGGTAAGCCATAAACTTCCCTTGCATTTTGTCAGCGTTCCACTCTAACCATCCAAACTTCTTAACCTCTGCTTTGTTACTTGCCACACTGTCTCTTACTACTTCTAAGCCTTGAGATTTTCCTCTTACTGCAATTACATCTCCAGATCTTAACTGGCAAGATGCTACATTTGTAATAACACCGTTCACTGTGATGTGTCTGTGTGATACTAACTGTCTTGCAGCTCTTCTTGTTGGAGCGATTCCTAATCTGAATACTGTATTATCTAATCTTGCTTCTAGCAATTGTAACAATACTTCACCAGTTACGCCCTTCTTAGAAGCAGCTGTAGCGAATAAGTTACGGAACTGACGCTCCAATACACCATAAGTGTACTTTGCTTTTTGCTTTTCTTTCAATTGTACGCCGTAGTCAGAGCCTTGCTTCTTTCTACGAGTGTTACCATGTTGGCCCGGTGCGTACTTCTTTCTTTCAAATGCTTTTTGGAAACCAAAAATTGGTTCTCCGAGTGCTCTCGCTTTTTTCGCGCGAGGTCCTGTATATCTAGCCATTTTTTAAAAGACTATGGATTGATAAATTTGACTTAGTTGAGTTTGAAAAGAGATCAGAAGTCAGACTATAAATTAAAATTTATAGTCAGAAATCAGATTCCTAAAATGATACTCCTTAAGAAGTCTTTATGAATCCTGTTAATAAATCAACGGAACTATATCCGCTGCTAAAATATATATGAATGTATAATTAAATGAGAATTTGAGTTTGGTCAATATCTAAACAAGTAACCAATCACAATTCACTAATTACACTCTTCTCTTCTTTGGTGGACGACAGCCATTGTGTGGAATTGGCGTAACGTCTTTGATCTGAGTGATCTTGATACCAGCAGCATCAACGGCACGAATAGCCGCTTCTCTACCAGAACCTGGACCTTTCACTAATACAGTAGCTGTACGCATACCTGCTTCGTGTGCTACTTTCGCAGCATCTGTTGCAGCAATCTGTGCAGCATAAGGTGTGTTCTTCTTAGATCCTCTAAAACCAGCTTTACCAGCAGATCCCCAAGAAATCACTTGCCCTTGCTTATTAGAGATAGACACAATGATATTGTTGAAAGTTGCCTGAATGTGAATAACACCTTCTGGTTCAACTCGTACTTTACGCTTTTTGGCTTTCGCCGCTCTATTCTTTGCCATAATGAATTAGGTTCGCTACAAGATGGACAATTGAAGGTAAAATTTGTTAAACACAAACCTTGGTACCAACTGAACCAGTCTTAATAGGGTTAGATTATTTAGTTGCTTTTTTCTTATTAGCGACTGTTTTACGTTTACCCTTACGAGTACGTGCATTAGTCTGCGTTCTTTGACCTCTTAGCGGTAATCCTTTACGGTGACGGATGCCTCGGTAACAACCGATATCCATCAAACGCTTGATATTCATCTGAATCTCAGAACGTAAAACCCCTTCGACTCTATATTCATCTTGACACATCTTTGTGATGTTACGAATATTTTCGTCTGTCCAGTCTTGAACCTTAGTATTTGGATCCATCCCTGCCTTATCCAAAATTTCTTTTGCGATAGAAGGGCCAATGCCAAAAATATAAGTTAAACTAATGATTCCTCGTTTATTTCTAGGTAAATCAACACCTGCAATTCGAGCCATACTAAATTAATTATAAAAGATTAATTGACTTTAAAAAGTTACTTTTATCTGTGTTGTAAATATGATTTACCACCAATCAAGGCAGTGAAATAGCATTCACAACTTAGATGAAAGAAATTTCTTATAATCATTAAAATAGAAATTACCCTTGACGTTGCTTGAACTTAGGGTTTTTCTTATTGATGATGTAAATTTTTCCGTGTCTTCTAACGATTTTGCAATCTACAGATCGTTTTTTAATCGACGCTCTAACTTTCATTTTAAAAATTTTGTGCTTCCCGAAGAAAGACAATTTGATAATATTGAACTCCAAATAACTTGGATTCCAATTCTATTTGTATCGGTAGATAATTCTACCTCTAGTCAAATCGTAAGGGGACATTTCTACGGCAACCTTGTCACCTGGCAATATACGAATGTAATTCATTCTCATCTTGCCTGAGATAGTTGCTACGATCATATGTCCGTTCTCAAGACGTACTCTAAACATGGCGTTTGATAACGCCTCATCTATAATTCCATCTTGTTTTATTAAGCCTTGTTTTGCCATATCTGAAATTTGGAGTGCAAAGATACAACATTTTAAATGATTTTCCACATTTGATTTGCAAAAATCATTAATTATTTTAGAGGAAACTTCACCTCTCAGCTCCAAGAGAGCTATGCCATTACAAATGGCTGATAATCAACATACTACAACACACTCACATAAAGGCTAAATAAAAGAAGGAGCCACCAATCAGCGTCTCCTTCTATTCTTTTGATATTTTCTTTATTCTTTATGCAATTGTAGCCAAAATATCAGCTACTTCTTTAAGGTTAGGATTTTTCAAAATCGCAGCCTCAATTGGTGCGTGATTAGACAAAATATCTGCCTTACCTTTTCTTACACAAACCGTATGCTCATAATGAGCAGATGGTTTTCTATCTTTAGTAATAACCGTCCCATCTTCAAAAGATTTCACATCTTTTCTCCCCAAATTGATCATTGGCTCAATTGCAATCACTAACCCGTTTTTCATCATTGTCCCCTTCCCTCTTCTACCGTAATTAGGCACCTCTGGGCCCTCATGTAAGACTCGACCTACCCCATGCCCCACTAACTCTCTTACGACGCCATATCCATGCTTACGTTCTGTGTAATTCTGGATGGCAAAACCAATATCGCCAATCCGATTACCTGGAACCGCTTGCTCAATGCCTTTGTACAATGATGCTCTCGTAATTCGACAAAGCTCCATAATCTTTTCATCTACATCACCAATACAAAAAGTATAAGCAGCATCTCCATAAAAGTCATTCAAATAAACTCCACAATCAACAGAGACAATGTCTCCATCTTTAAACTCATGGTTGTAGGGAATGCCATGAACTACTTCGTCGTTTACAGATACGCACAAGGTTGCAGGAAAATCATATAATCCTTTGAATCCTGGAATAGCTCCATTATCTCGGATCAATTGTTCAGCTTGCTCGTCAATCTTTCTTCCTGATACACCTGGACCAATCAGCTCTGCAACTAGCGTTAAAGCATCACAAACCATTAAACAGTTCTTTCTAATTAACTCAACTTCCTCATCCGTTTTGTAAATAATGTCTTTTTTATCTTTTGCCACTTTTTGTTGTTTGAGAGGTCTGACTTCAGACAACCCGTACGGGGTTGTCTGAAGTCAGATGAAATATTTGTACTAAGTCTGACTTCTGACAATTCCAACTTGCCTGCCGCTCAGTCGAGCAGGTTCATTGGGATGATCTGACTTCTATTATATTCTTGAATAAACAAAAAATTACCAGTAGAATAACTCTACTGGTAATCGGGATATATTTTTAACAAGTATATTTTAAAAATTGTTTACCAGTATTACATACTAGCGCCAATTCCTTGCATTCTACTTCTACTTTGTAATTTTCCTGACTTCACTAATCCATCATACTTTCTCATCAACAAGTGACTTTCAATCTGCTGTAAAGTATCTAATACTACTGCTACTAAGATCAATAGAGAAGTACCTCCAAAGAAAATTGCAAAAGCAACGTTGATTCCAAATCCAACTGCAATCGCAGGAAGAATAGCAATCAATCCGATAAAGATAGAACCCCAGAATGTAATTCTTGTAGTGATCGTATCAATAAAATCAGCTGTTGGCTTACCCGGCTTGATACCAGGAATAAACGCATTTTGTCTCTTTAAGTATTCTGCATATTGCTTTGGATTTACCAACAAGGCAGTATATACATAAGTAAAGACTACAACTAATACGAAAGTTAAAATACTTGAAGTCAAAGAGAATGGATTCACTAATTCCTGAATCACTGGACTTGCTGCTGCCTCTTCGCCTGCAAACCATTGTGCAATAGTCGCTGGTAAGAACATCAATGCTTGAGCAAAGATAATAGGCATTACACCTGCTGCATTCACTTTCAAAGGAATGTAATCTCTTGCTCCAGCTACTGGCATTGCGTTAGATCCACGACCAACCATTCTTTTAGCAAACTGAATCGGAATTTTTCTAACTCCTTGTACTAATAGGACCGTTACCATAATCACTGCGAAAAGGGCTACCAATTCTAAAATGAATACGATTGGGCTACCACCACTAATCTGTAAAGATAATTCAGAAACTAAAGCAACTGGTAAAGTTGCGATAATACCGATAGTGATTAATAAAGAAATACCGTTTCCGATTCCTTTATCGGTGATCTTTTCACCTAACCACATCGCTAAGATCGTTCCTGTAGATAAGATGACAATGTTTGCTAACCAAAATATTCCTTTAGGAATAGATGGGTCAACTGCACCTTGACTTTGAATATAAGTTAAATACCCACCACCCTGTACTAAAGTAATTGCTACTGTTAATAAACGGGTGATTTGAGTAATTTTCTTTCTTCCTGACTCCCCTTCTTTCTGCTGTAATCGCTGGAAATAAGGTACTGCAAAACCCATCAACTGAATGATGATCGATGCAGTAATATAAGGCATGATACCTAAGGCAAAAATTGCTGCATTGTTAAATGCTCCCCCGGTAAAAATATTAATCAAACCCAATAAATCACTGGCATTTGAACTTCCGCCATCTAATGCAGATGGAATAACGCCTGGTAGTACAATGAATGAACCAAAACGGTACACCATCAAAATTAAAAGCGTGAAAAGAATTCGCTTACGGAGTTCTTCAATTTTCCAAATGTTACTTAAGGTATCAATAAACTTTTTCATGGATTAACTTTTCAAATTAAAACAAAGTAATATCATCACTAATTTCAGATAAAACGCCCAAAGGCATCCATTAAAAGTAGGGAATGAAATAATTCTTTGTGTTAAACTAAATTAACATTTCCTCCTTTACCTTCTACGGCTGCTTTTGCTCCCGCAGAAATTGCATGTACTGTTACGTCTAACTTTGCAGAAAGTTCTCCTCCTCCTAAAATTTTGATTCGGTCATTTTTTCTAGCTAAGCCTTTCTCTACTAAATTCTCAACTGTAATAGCTGAAAGATTGTATTTGTCCGCAATTTCTTGCAAACGGCCTAAGTTAAATGGTACAAATTCTACCCGATTAGGATTTTTAAATCCTCTCTTTGGTAAACGCATTTGTAAAGGCATTTGTCCACCTTCAAAACCTCTTTTTGATTTATATCCTGATCTAGATTTAGCACCTTTATGTCCTCTTGTAGAAGTACCACCTCTTCCAGATCCTGTACCTCTTGCAATTCTTTTTCTACTCTTAGTAGCTCCTGCTGCAGGCTTTAAATTATGTAATTCCATTTTTTGCTATACTTTAGTTCAATCTTGTCAATTCTAAGAAGAATTATCAAAAACTGAAAATTTACTATCCATTCAATTAAAAAACTGAATAATTATCTAAATTAAAACAACTTTAAAAGGCGATTGCCTCTGGTCGATGATTCCGAATTATGCGTCAGCAGTCTCTACTAAGTGAGCTACTTTTTTGATCATCCCTTCGATTGAAGGTGTTAATTCGTGTACAACACTTTGGTTCATTTTTCTTAAACCTAAAGCATGTAAAGTTGCTTTTTGACGTTTTGATCGGTCAATACCACTTTTAACCTGAGTGACTTTTACCTTTGCCATGATTAATCATTTAATAGCTGGATCGTAACCGTATAGCTGGAATTATAATAAATATGAAAAACTAAGTGTGCTAAATGAATTAAGCCATCTTAAAGTTAATCAATTTATTTTAGCTATTCCTATAATAGATTAAAACCTATTAAATTATCGAGCCAAACTTTATTTTATACCTCTATATGTCAAATAATTTTTAAAATAATTAAAATTAAAAACTAAACGCTTAGTTAATAATTTTATTTAAAAGTATTTGACTACAAAAGGCATACAAATATATTGAATTTCTATCCTTTCAAGGAAATTACTTGTACCAACGGTAGCTATTTATCTACCATCGACCCAATTTATCCTTCAAACAATTTTTCTAATGTGATCCCTCTTGATCTTGCAATCTGGATTGGAGAACGCAAGCTCTTAAGTGCATCAATCGTAGCTTTCACTACGTTATGCGGATTTGAAGAACCCATTGACTTCGCCAATACATTCTGCACACCTGCAATTTCTAATACAGCACGCATCGCACCACCGGCGATTACCCCTGTACCATCTGCAGCTGGCTTAATAAATACCTTTCCTGCTCCGTATTTCCCCTTTTGTTCGTGAGGAATAGTTCCGTTATAGATTGGTACTTGAATTAAATTCTTCTTTGCGTCATCTACTGCCTTTGCAATTGATTCTGATACATCACGAGCCTTACCAAGACCATGACCTACTCTTCCTTTTCCATCTCCCACTACTACAATTGCTGCAAAGCTAAATGTTCTACCCCCTTTAGTTACTTTCGCAACACGATTAAGGTTTACTAATTTTTCTTTTAACTCTGATTCAGAGGCTTTGACACGATTATCTTTCCTGTTTGCCATTATGCTAATTTACTAGTTACCATTTTTAAGGATTCAAGGATTGATGGTGGAATGAATAAATTCAAACTATCAACTTCTAAAATGCTCAATCTGGTAAATTAATTAAGATTATTCTTAGAAATTTAAACCACCTTCTCTAGCACCTTCGGCTAAAGCCTTGATTCGTCCGTGATAAAGGTAACCACCTCTATCAAATACGACTGTTTCAATTCCTTTACCTTTTGCTCTTTCGCCCAAAGTTTTACCAACAACTTTAGATTGATCAACTTTGTTACCTTCGATTTTGCAAGCTTTCTCTAAAGAAGAGGCAGCAGCTAAGGTTACACCATTTAAGTCATCAATTAGCTGACAATAAATAGCTTTATTACTTCTGAATACAGCAAGACGTGGACGCGCAGCTGTCCCTTGAATTTTCTTTCTAATTCTATTATGAATTCGTCTTCTGCTTTTCGCTTTTGAAAGACCCATTTTTAACTATTTTTATAATTACTGATTACTGACCAGTAATTTTAAAGTTATTGAGAGTTATTGGAAGTTATTAAAGGTTATTGAATGTTACTTCGATGTTGCTTTAGAATTCGAATAAAGAACCAATTCTAAATAATCCCTAATAACTTAATAACTTTTAATAACTTTAATAACCTTTTATTATTTACCAGCAGTCTTACCTGCTTTTCTTCTGATTTCTTCACCAAGGAATCTAACCCCCTTACCTTTATAAGGCTCTGGCTTTCTGAATGCTCTAATCTTAGCAGCAACTTGACCGACTAATTGCTTGTCGATACCTGAAAGGATCACCTGTGGATTTTTTCCTTTTTCAGATTTAGTTTCTAACTTGATATCAGAAGGTACATAAAACATGACTGGGTGAGAGTAACCTAAAGCTAATTCTAACAAGTTTCCCGTGTTACTAGCTCTATATCCTACACCTACTAATTCTAGTGTCTTAGTATAACCGTTAGTTACCCCTTCGATCATATTAGAGATTAATGAACGGTATAAACCGTGCATTGCTCTATGACGCTTTTGGTTAGTTGGTCTGGTCACTGTTAATACACCATCCTCTATACCTACGCCTAAATCAGCATCAATCTGCTGCTTTAATTCTCCTTTAGGACCTTTTACAGTCACTAAATTTCCTTTGCTGACATCTATATTGATTCCAGCAGGAACATTTATTGGTAATTTACCTATCCTAGACATTACTCAAATATTAATGGTTGAAAAAATTATTTAGAAAGTATAAACTCTCTAAATGATTAATATACGTAGCAAAGTAACTCCCCTCCCACATTCTCTTTACGAGCTTGCTTATCGGTCATTAGACCTTTTGAGGTAGATACGATACAAATACCTAAACCATTAATGATTCGAGGTATGCCGTCAGCCTTAGCATATTTTCTTAAACCTGGTTTACTGATTCTGCCTAGTTTTTGGATAACTGGCTTTTTAGTACTTGGGTCGTACTTTAAGGCTACATCAATTGTGCCTTGCTTTCCTTCATCAGTGAACCTGTATTTCTTGATGTATCCTTGATCGTATAAAATCGAGGTGATACTTTTCTTCAAGTTAGAGGCAGGAATCGACACGATCTTGTGCCCAGCAGTCTGAGCATTTCTGATCCGTGTTAAATAATCCGCAATTGGATCTGTCATTTTGAAAAATTTTAATTTACCAGTATAGCCCCTGTTATAAATTCAAAACCTGCCAGATAAACTGGTCTAAAATTTTAAATCTAAATAGGTAAAAGTACAAACACTTAAAGTATTTGTAACAATTACTCATAAGGTCTATTAAGGCTACTTAATAAATAATAAAGACTAGTCAAGTTTATTGTTAATAATAAACAAAACTGTCTCAATATCTAGTGGTCATTTACCTTCGCTTGAATACTTTTTTCACTCTAGCAATGACCTTCAACTTATCTTAATAAAAATTAAAATGATTAATGAATACTACATTTACAATCATCTTAATAGCATTGGATTTGACAACTAAAGTGTCTACCAACTTGCTTTAGTAATACCAGGAATTTTACCTGCTAGTGCCATTTTCCTGAAAGCAACCCTTGAGATACCGAACATTCTCATGTACCCTTTTGGACGACCACTCAATTTACAACGGTTGTGTAAACGAATTTTGTTGGAGTTTCTTGGAAGCTTATCCAATTCTTCCCACTTGCCTTCTTCTTTTAACTGCTTACGTAAATCAGCATACTTTGCTACTAAACGTTCGCGCTTTCTTTCTCTGGCGATAATTGATTTCTTTGCCATTTTATTAGGTTTTGTGGTTCGGGTTCCTCAGTAAAATTAGACACCATAAAATGCCTGATACTTAGTACCGTTAACCATTTACTATTTTGCGTTTTTGAAAGGCATACCAAATGCCTTTAATAAAGCATATGCTTCTTCATCGGTATTAGCAGATGTTACGAAAGTAATATCCATACCAGTGATTTTGTTAATCTTGTCTAAAACAATCTCTGGGAAAATGATTTGCTCAGTGATTCCCATCGAGTAGTTTCCTCGACCGTCAAAACTCTTATCATTGATACCTCTGAAGTCACGAACCCGTGGTAAAGCAACCGTAATTAAACGATCTAAGAATTCATACATTCTATCATGACGTAAAGTCACTCTAGTACCAATTGGCATTCCTTCTCTCAACTTAAAGTTCGATACAGAAATCTTTGCCTTTGTAGATACTGCCTTCTGACCTGCAATCATTGTCATTTCATTCAAAGCGTGATCTACCATCTTCTTATCTTGAGTGGCAGTACCAACACCTTGGTTTAAACAAATCTTTTGCAACTTAGGCACTTGCATGACCGAGCTATATTGGAATTGTTCTTTTAACTTTCCAATAATCTCGTCATTATACTTATTTCTTAATCTAGGAACGTAGCTCATTATCTAATAATTTCTCCTGATTTCTTAGAAAATCTTACCAATTTACCATCTACCACCTTACGACCTATTCTTGTTGGCTCTCCTGATTTAGGATCAATCAACATCAAGTTAGATACGTGAACTGGAGCAGGAACCTCATTGATTCCTCCAGGGTTATCCTGAGTTGGTTTGGTATGTTTTTTAACAATATTTACTTGGTCAACAACTGCACGCTGCTTTTCAATGAATACTTCAAGCACTTCGCCTTCTGTACCCTTGTCTGCACCCGCAATTACAAGTACTCTATCTCCTTTCTTGATATTCAATTTAGGAGACTTTTTTGATTTTGTATTAGCCATCGCTATTCTTAAGTTTACTAAAATGAGAAAATTAGTAGATGATTAAATGATTAGAGTTGGAGCAAGATGCTTTGTATTCCGTCATTTACTCATTTCATCATTTACTCATTCTTTTATTAAAGTACTTCTGGTGCTAATGAAACGATTCTCATATATTCTCTATCTCGCAATTCTCTTGCAACAGGTCCGAAAATACGAGTTCCTCTTGGCTCATCACCAGCATTTAATAATACGACTGCATTATCATCAAAACGGATATAAGAACCGTCTTTTCTACGAATCTCCTTTTTGGTTCTTACGATTACTGCTTTAGTAACAGTTCCCTTTTTCAAACCTCCAGGTGATGAATCCTTAACCGTACAAACGATTTGGTCACCAATAGATGCATAGCGACGCTTCGATCCACCTAATACACGGATACAAAGTACCTCTTTGGCACCACTATTATCCGCTACTTTTAATCTTGATTCTTGTTGTATCATTACGCTTTCTTTATGTGCAACTCTCGAAAAGCTGCTCCTTCTAAAAGAAAAATATTATTATTACAGTGTATCGGTTGTCGGTTGTCGATTCTCGGTTGTCGATTAATTTAAGTAACTGACAACTGATAATTGATAACTGAATAACTGATAACCATTTATTTTGCTCTTTCAATTACCTCTAATAAACGCCATTTCTTGCGCTTACTTAATGGTCGAGTTTCCATGATCTTTACAGTATCTCCTTCGTTACAAGTATTCTCTTCATCATGCGCAATAAATTTCTTATTTCGCTTAAGAGACTTCCCGTAAATTGGGTGCTGAATTTTCCGCTCGATGGAAACGGTAATGGACTTATCCATTTTAGAGCTAGTTACTATTCCAACTCTTGTTTTTCTTGAATTTCTTTCTACTGACATAAGAATTTTTAATTTTTGATTGTCCAGTTAATTATTCATCAACTAATACAATCTTATCTTAAGCTTTTCTTCTTCTAGCTCTAATTTTTGATCGACCTGCAGCTTGCTCTGGCGTAAATGCCTCTACCTCTCTTCTTCTCACTTCGGTCTTTAATCGAGCAATATCTCTTCGAGTTTCTCTCAACTGCAAAGGATTATCTAATCCTTTGATAGTATGATCGAACTCGAGTTTTTGATATGCAGCTACAGTTAACTGCAATTCATTTACTAATTCCTCATCAGTAAATTCTTTCAATTCCAAAAACTTTTTACTTGCCATCTTTTTATTATGGTTTGGTGAGTTTTTAAAATCATAAGTTAAGCTTTGACACCTAACAAATTTATTAGAAACTCCTTATATTTATTTTTATGAGGCGAATGAATTCGCCTGTACTTTATCCTACGTAATCAGGTCGAATAGAGAACTTCGTTAAAACAGGTAATTTCTGCGCTGCTAATCTCAATGCTTCTTGTGCCACTTCTAATGGTACACCATCAAGTTCGAACATAATTCTACCTGGTTTAATTGGGCATACGTAGTGATCTAAAGCACCCTTACCCTTTCCCATACGAACTTCTAAAGGCTTAGAGGTAATTGGCTTATCAGGAAATACCCGAATCCATACCTTACCTTCTCTTTTCATATATCTGGTCATCGCAATCCGCGCTGCCTCTATCTGACGACTTGTCAATCTACCCGCAGTAACCGCTTTCAAGCCAAAAGATCCAAAAGAGATTTTGTTTCCTCTGTAAGCTAGACCGTTATAACGGCCTTTCATCTGCTTTCTATATTTCGTCCTTTTCGGTTGTAACATTTCTGAAAAGTTTAGAATTTTTGTAAACTTTTAATAGCTGAGCAAGAAATTTGCCCCATTCTTAAAAGAAAATAATTTTAATTGGTATTTCAGTTGGTATAAAATCAACTAAAACACTATAGAAACTAGCAATTTTGCACGATTTTTCTGCCTTTTTTCAAAAGCTGCGCAAAGATACTGCTTTTTACTCGATTCTCCTAGCGTCTTCCGCCTCTATTTCCTCCTCGGCCACCGCCACGGTTTCCTCCTCTATTTCCTCCTCGGCCACCGCCTCTGTTTCCTCCTTGACCGCCTTTCTTAGGTACTGGCTGACTGAATAAGTCAATCTTTCCTAATACTTCACCTTTACAAATCCATACTTTAATTCCTAACTTTCCATAAACGGTTAAAGCCTCAACTAAAGCGTAGTCTATATCAGCTCTGAAAGTATGTAAAGGTGTTCTACCTTCTTTGTATTCCTCAGAACGTGCCATTTCCGCACCATTCAATCTACCAGAGATTCTGATTTTGATACCTTCGGCACCTGCTCTAATTGTTGATTGAATAGCCATCTTGATCGCTCTTCGGTAGTTGATACGAGATTCAACTTGCTTTGCAATTGATTCACCTACGATGTAGGCATCCAATTCTGGCTTTCTAATTTCAATGATGTTAATCTGAACATCAGAACTAGTCAACTTTTTAAGCTCTTCCCGGATACGATCCACCTCAGAACCTCCTTTACCGATAATGATACCAGGACGTGAAGTATTGATGGTTACAGTAATTCGCTTAAGGGTACGTTCAATAGCAATTCGGCTAATACCTCCTTTTTGAACTCTCGCTCTAAGGTATTTTCTAATTTCCTCATCTTGCACTACTTTATCGCCGAAATTTTTGCCACCGTACCAGTTAGATTCCCAACCTTTGATGTATCCTAAACGATTACCTATTGGATTTGTCTTTTGACCCATAATTATTGGATGAAATGTAAAGTTTAAAATGATAAATTAGCCGAAAGCTAATTTGTACATCTATATTTTTACTTATTACTTAATTTTTTATTCTGCTGCCTCTTCCTCTAATGCTTCCTCTACACCTTCGCTATCTAAAGCAATTCTGTTTTCAACTACTAGAGTGACGTGACAAGAGTGCTTTCTGATTCTGTGAGCTCTACCATGTGGAGCTGGTCGGAATCTCTTTAATTGAGATCCTGCATCAGAGAAGGCTGTTTTGATATACAAATCATAATCATCTGCATTTTCAACGCCACCAGTCTTGAATTCCCAGTTAGCAATGGCAGATAATAATAACTTTTCTAACCATTCTGCAGATTCCCGCTTAGTGAATCTCAACATGTTCAAAGCTGTTTCAATATCTTTTCCTCTGATATTGTCCACAACTTGGCGCATTTTGCGCACAGACATTGGAACACTTTTTAATTTAGCTACCGCTTCCATCTTAAAAAATTTAAAATATATTAATTATTGGTTGATTGATTATTGGTTGACAACCAACTAATAATCAATAATTAATCAACTAATCACTACCTCTTCTTACCACCGTGACCTCTAAAGTTACGAGTTGGAGAGAATTCTCCTAACTTGTGACCTACCATGTTTTCTGTTACAAAAACCGGGATGAAAGTCTTTCCATTATGCACAGCAATCGTTTCACCAACCATGTCAGGAATAATCATTGATGATCTTGACCATGTCTTGATAACTGACTTTTTGTTAGAATCCTTAGCTTTTTCTACTTTAGTTAATAACTTGTGAAATACGTAAGGACCTTTTTTTATTGATCTTGCCATTTTTATTATGCTTATTGAGAAGGCTACTGATAAATTAGAAGCCATTCACTGTTTTATAGCTTATTTTTTCTTAGTCTTTCTCTTAGAGATGATTAACCTACTTGAAGGCTTATTGACATTACGCGTCTTCTGACCTTTTGCCATAATACCCGTACGTGATCTTGGGTGACCACCTGATGCCTTACCTTCACCACCACCCATTGGGTGATCGACTGGGTTCATTGCTACACCTCTTACTCTAGGTCGTCTTCCAATCCATCTTCTTCTTCCCGCTTTACCGAATACTTGTAAGCCATGATCTGGATTAGAAGTTGTTCCGATAACTGCTTTACAGCTCAATAAAATTCTTCTAACTTCACCAGAAGGCAACTTTACTGAAGCATACTTCCCTTCTCTACCAGTTAAGGTAGCGTAAGTTCCTGCACTTCTTGCTAAAGCAGCTCCCCTTCCTGGAGTTAACTCGATAGCGTGAATAGATGCACCTAGAGGAATATCTGCTAAGTATAAAGCATTACCAGTTACTGGTGTTGCTCCTTTTCCAGACATGATAGAATCTCCTACCTTTAATCCGTTTGGTGCAATGATATATCTCTTCTCACCGTCGCTATATTGCACTAATGCGATATATGCACTACGGTTTGGGTCGTATTCAATTGTTAAGACTTCTGCTGCTACACCTTCCTTGTTTCTCTTGAAGTCAATAATTCGGTATCTTCTCTTGTGACCACCACCAATATTTCGGACAGTCATTTTTCCAGAGTGGTTACGACCACCTGACTTTTTCAAACCTACTGTTAAGCTCTTTTCTGGCTTACTTGCAGTGATTTCTTCGAAGGTATTACCTACTCTGAATCTTGAACCGGGTGATACCGGTTTATACTTTTTTACTGGCATTTTCTTTATTTTTTAACTTGTTTGCCGTAATGGCTGTCAATTACTGATGGATATCAACTCCACCTTTGCTAACAACCGATTATATTTCGCCGTATAAATCAATCTCTTCACCAAAAGCCAATTTGATAATTGCCTTTTTGAAAGAAGACTTACGACCTCTTTGAACACCTTTTTTAGTGTTTCTAACTTTTGCTTTTGAAGGCATAATCATGGTTTTCACATCTTCCACAGCTACATTATAAGCTGCCTCCACTGCTTTCTTGATTTCTACCTTATTCGCCTTTTTATCCACCTTGAAGGTGTATTTATTCTGATCGTCGATCAAAGCACTAGACTTTTCAGTGATCATTGGCTTGATTAATACTTTCTTTGCCATTTTATTAAGGTTATGAGGTTATAAGGTTATGAGGTTGTGAGGAATAAATCCTAAACTTCAATACCGCCTAACCAATTAAACTCATTAGTTTTACTAAGATAAGGATGCTACGATTTTTTCAACCGCTCCTTCTGATATGATTAAAGTACCAGAATTCATCACTTCGTAAGTATTCAAGTTGTCAGCAGTAACTACTCCCGCTTTTTGAACATTACGGCTTGATAATAATACGTTAGCATTATAGTCTCCTGTTACCAAAAGTGATTTTGCATTAGCACAGTCAAAACTACTTAAGAAATTAACGTAGTTTTTAGTTGCTGGTGCGTCAAAGTTTAAGTTTTCAACAACCTTAACTTGACCACTTGCTAACTTACTTGCCAAAGCAGAACGTCTAGCGACTACTTTCACTTTCTTGTTCAACTTTTGGTTGTACTTTCTTGGTCTAGGACCAAACATTCTACCACCACCTCTCATTGTTCCACTCTTCACAGAACCAGCACGCGCTGTACCAGTACCCTTTTGGCGCTTAATCTTTTTCGTAGATGCAGTGATTTCACCTTTCTCCTTAGCCTTGTGCGTTCCTTGACGTTGAGCTGCTAAATAAGCTTTTACAGCTAAGTATACAGCGTGCTCGTTTGGTTCGCCACCAAAAAGATTGTCAGGCAATTCTACTGATCTGCCTGTTGCATCTCCACTTATATTTAATACTTCCAGTTTCATATCTGAAAATTTATTATTGTTAGATTGTTTGACTGTTCAATTGTTAGATTGCTGTAAACCAACAATCAAACTATAAAACAATTTAATCAATTACTTTTGCAAAATTACGTAAGAACCTTTGTGACCAGGAATTGCTCCTTTCACTAATACTAAGTTTTTCTCAGGGAAAATCTTAATAATTTCTAAATTCTTCACATTGACTCTGTCTCCACCCATTCGGCCGGCCATTCTCATTCCTTTGAATACTTTCGCAGGATAAGATGCTGCACCAATAGAACCTGGAGCTCTTTGTCTGTTATGCTGTCCGTGAGTAGCATCGTTTACCCCTTTAAAGTTGTAACGCTTAACTACCCCTTGGAAACCTTTACCTTTTGAAGTTCCAATTGCACTTACAAAATCTCCTTCTTCGAAAACTTCTTCAGCAGTGATGATATCTCCTGCTTGCTTGTTGATTTCGAAATCCCGAAACTCTACTAGCTTTCTTTTAGGTGCTGTGCCTGCTTTATCAAAGTGGCCTTGGAGTGCTTGTGTGGTATTCTTAGCTTTCTTCTCGCCGAAACCTAATTGTAACGAATCGTATCCGTCAGTATCCTCTGTCTTCTTTTGTGTAACAACACAAGGACCTGCCTCGACAATCGTACATGGAATGTTTTTTCCTGCGTCATCAAAGACACTGGTCATCCCAATTTTCTTACCGATGATTCCGTTCACGTTTATAAATTTTGAATCTTGTTTTGGTGATTTGTGATTGGTAACTAGTGATTAGTCTTCACTCGACTTTGACACCACTACTTGCCATAAAAACACAAAACCAACAAGTTACTTATTAATAGAGCTATTTATAAAGCTTATTGTTAAGTAGTACAAGATTGATATTATCAGAATAAAAGTTAAATCTTAAAGGAAGGAATAGTAAAAATGAGGTAGGTAAATTTTAAACCGACAAATCACTATTTACTAATCACCAATCACTTACTTAAGTTAACTTAACTTGAATGTCAACACCACTCGGAAGCTCCAATTTTGACAGTGCGTCGACCGTCTTTTGGGTAGGAGTGTATATTTCTATTAAGCGTTTGTGAGTCCGCATCTTAAACTGCTCCCGAGATTTCTTGTTAACGTGAGGTGAACGTAACACAGTGAAAATCTTTTTGTCGGTTGGCAGCGGAATCGGACCAGTTACAACTGCTCCACTGTTACGAACTGTTTTTACAATTTTTTCAGTTGATTTGTCAACTAAATTGTGATCGTAAGAGCGAAGTTTAATTCTAATCTTTTGATTCATAACCTTTTAATATAGATTTAAAACTCGAAAAATTCGAGCCGTTAAATTCGGAGTGCAAAAGTACTACTTATTTGCAGTTTTTACAACCCTAAATCAAACTTATTTTAGGTTAGAAGTAGGTTAATTGCTCTTTTTTGAGCAACTAACCTATTCCAATATTTTTGTGCCAATAATGAGTCCTTTGACTCTGGCTTTTTAATACAATTTTGGGCACAACTCAGAGAGTTGTGTTACACTAAGCTGTAGTTAAACCTTTTGCTTTAGCGATTACTTCGTCAGCGATTCCTCTAGGAGCTGCTGCGTAGTGTGAGAATACCATTGAAGAAGATGCTCTACCTGAAGTAATTGTACGTAAGTGTGTTACGTAACCGAACATTTCAGATAAAGGAACATCTGCCTTGATAATCGTAGCATTGTTCTTCATGTCTTGACCTTTGATCAATCCACGTCTTCTGTTCAAGTCACCAATAACACCACCTGTGTATTCTTCTGGAGAAGTTACTTCTAACTTCATGATTGGCTCCAATAAAACTGGCTTACACTGCTTTGCAGCAGATTTAAAACCTTCCTTTGCACACAATTCAAAAGCGATTGGCTTTGAATCTACTGCGTGCATAGAACCATCATAAACCTTTACTCTCATGGCATCCATGCTGTATCCAGCTAAAATACCGTTATCCATCATCGCACGGAAACCATCTTTGATCGGCTTGACATAGTTCTTGTCAATAGATCCACCAACGATTTTCCATTCGAATTCTAACTTTTCTTTTCCTGATTTGAATTCGTCACTTTCTAAGAATTCCTCAGTTGCAGGTCCTAATTCAAATTCCATATCTGCGAATAAACCAGATCCACCAGATTGCTTCTTCAAACGCTCTCTGTGAGATACAGAGTTTGTTAAAGCCTCTCTATAGTTTACTTGCGGCTCACCTTCGTTTACTTCTACTTTGAATTCACGCTTTAAACGGTCAACAATGATTTCAAGGTGTAATTCACCCATTCCACTGATGATAGTTTGATTCGTTTCTTCATCGAACTTTGCATGGAAAGTTGGATCTTCCTCCGTCAACTTCGCTAAAGCCATACCCATTTTCTCAACATCCTTCTGCGTCTTAGGCTCAATTGCGATACCGATTACAGGATCAGGGAAAGTCATACTCTCTAATACAATTTGGTTGTCCAAATCACATAAAGTATCTCCTGTCTTGATATCCTTAAATCCTACTGCTGCTGCAATATCTCCAGCACCTACTTGATCCATCGCCTCTCTATCATTAGAGTGCATTTGATAAATTCTAGAGATACGCTCTTTCTTACCAGAACGAGTGTTCATTACGTAAGAACCAGCATCTAATGTACCAGAATATACACGGAAGAATGCTAAACGACCTACGAAAGGATCCGTTGCAATCTTAAATGCTAATGCTGCGAAAGGCTCGCTATCAGCAGGCTTCCTGAATAATGGCTCGTCAGTCTTAGGATCAGTTCCTTCAACTGCTTCGATATCTAATGGAGAAGGCATAAATGCACATACTGCATCCAATACCGCTTGTACTCCTTTATTTTTGAAGGCTGTACCACACATCATTGGGATCAAGCTCATATCAATAACCGCTGCTCTCAATGCGCCACGGATATCTTCCGCTGTCAATGAATCAGGATCATCAAAGTACTTTTCCATTAATGTCTCATCATACTCCGCTACTGCCTCTAATAAATATTCTCTTTGCTCAGCAACTGTATCTACTAAATCAGCAGGAATCTCAATCTCCTCATAAGTCATTCCTCTATCATGCTCATTCCAGATAATTGCTTGGTTAGTAATCAAATCAACCACACCTTTGAACTCATCTTCAGAACCGATTGGTACTTGTAGAGGTACTGGGTTTCCACCCAACATTTCCTTTACTTGCTTAACTACTTCAAAAAAGTTAGCACCTTGACGGTCCATTTTATTAACAAATCCAATTCTTGGAACGCTATATCTCTCTGCTTGTCTCCATACTGTCTCAGATTGTGGCTCAACACCAGATACTGCACAGAAAAGGAAAACCATCCCATCTAATACTCTTAAAGAACGTTCTACTTCTACGGTGAAATCAACGTGACCTGGAGTATCAATAATATTAATTGGGTATTCTTGATCTTTCCAAGTCCAGCTAGTTTTTGTAGCTGCAGAAGTAATGGTAATACCTCTCTCTTGCTCTTGCTCCATCCAGTCCATCGTGGCAGCGCCATCGTGAACTTCACCAATCTTGTGGCTAATACCAGTATAATAAAGAACCCGCTCGGTTGTGGTAGTCTTTCCTGCATCAATGTGTGCAGCGATACCAATGTTCCTCGTAAAAGTTAAATCTTTTGCCATGACAACGCCCTAAAAGGAATTAAAGAGTTAAAAAATGAGTTTAAAATTTGTTGTTTAACGTTTGCCCTTCGTGTGTCTATCTTTATTATTGAAATGATTAAATCATTAACTGTTTTAACAAACACCCAATAAACTAATCATCGAACAATCAAATTACACCTTAAAGTGTGCGAATGCTCGGTTCGATTCTGCCATCTTGTGCGTATCTTCTTTACGCTTTACAGCAGCACCTTCCCCTTTACTTGCAGCCATTACTTCTGCCGCTAATTTTTCTGCCATTCCTTTTCCACTACGCTTTCTAGAAAAATTAACCATCCACTTCATCCCAATAGATACTTTTCTGTTTGGTCTGATTTCTACAGGAATTTGGAATGTTGCTCCTCCAATTCGCTTAGATCGAACTTCAACTTGAGGCATGATATTATTCAAAGCCTTCTTCCAAATTGCATGCTCGTCTCCGCCCATCTTTTCCTTTACAATATCCATTGCATCGTAGAATACAGCAAAAGCAGTACTCTTCTTACCAGAGAACATCATATTATTTACAAACTGAGTAACCAATGTATCTTTATATCTTGGGTCTGGTGTGATTACTCTTACTTTAGGTTTTCTTTTACGCATTTCCCTGAGGAATTAGATTAATGTAAAATCAAAAATTTAAAATTTAAAATCTAAAAGTGAACTAGAAGAAAATTTTAAATTCAGAACTACATTATTAATTAAGAAAAAAGTTAGTTCTAAATATTCTAGAAAAAATTTAAAATCACTCTAACTATCTTCAAGTTTATTTTAGGTAATACTTTTAGATTTTAGATTTATAACTTTAAATTTTGACTTAATTATTTTTTAGGACGCTTAGCTCCGTACTTAGATCGACTCTGAGTTCTGTCCGCTACACCCGCTGTATCTAATGCCCCTCTTACGATTGTATAACGTACACCCGGTAAATCCTTTACCCGACCACCTCTAATCAATACGATTGAGTGCTCTTGTAAGTTGTGACCTTCTCCAGGAATGTAGGCAATCACCTCAATACCATTCGTCAATCTTACCTTAGCTACTTTTCTAAGTGCTGAGTTTGGCTTCTTTGGTGTAGTCGTGTAAACACGAGTACAAACCCCTCTTTTTTGAGGACAAGAATCTAAAGCACGAGACTTGCTCGCCTCGACGATCTTTTTTCTTCCTTTTCTTACTAACTGATTGATAGTAGGCATAAGTTATGCAATATTTTTATATGGCTGAAAAATTGAGAAATTCACTTTTTCAACTTTTTATTAAAAAGAGGTACTTTAAAAAAAGTACGTATTTTTCTTTGTTTTAAAGGTATTTTAGGCTAAAATTAACCTACCTTTTCCAAAGCGAATGCAAAGGTACGATTATTTTAATGGTTTTCCAACCTTCATTTGCAAATTTTTCTACGTTTTTTTTTTAAGAAAAGATGTGTGATGTGAAGGCCTTATTTTAGCCTATATAATATGGTGTGAACAACTTTTTTCAAAAATTGCTTAGGTTAACTTTTTCTTTAGAAATCTATTTTTTTACTTTTAAACCTTATCTGACCTATTATTTTGGATGCATAACGATCTATGAGTGATGATAAACAAATAGACAGACCTATTTTTTGATGGTTGTTAAATTGAAATTGTCTCTTTTCTTTTATGGTGATTTGCACACCACACTAATTTGTTTTTTGAACCACAAAGAAACAAAGCACACAAAGGAAACTCACAAAGATTTTATTCCTTTCTTCTTTGTGAAAACGCTTTGTGACCTTTGTTTCTTTGTGGTTCTACAATCTATTCTGGTAACATTCTAAAATATTCATTAACATAAGTCTTTTGCCCCTCTCTAAACAAGTTAGTCACATTGAAATTATAAAGCACTCCTTTGGGGGCTTTTAATAATTTCATATAGGTTAATATTTGTGCCTCATGAATTGGTAGGATTTTTTCCTGTGCTTTCAATTCGATTACCAAACAGTTTTCAATATATAAATCACACCTAAATTGGGTTGTCATCTGTTTACCTTTATAATCAAATGGAACAATCATTTCTGTTCGAAAATTAATCTTACGAAGCGTTAACTCCTCTATCAAACATTCATGATATGCACTCTCTAAAAGTCCAGGACCTGTTTCCCTGTGAACTTCAATAGCTGCTCCATTTACAAGATAAGTTAATTCATCTAGGTACGATTTTGTAATTCTTCTCATAGTTTTTATTTTTTGTGTTAAAGAATAACATTCCTAACACAAAAGGTACGTAAAACTATTTCAATATTCTAACCTTACATTTATTTTTTGCACTATTCGCCTTTAATTTTTGAACCACAAAGAAACAAAGCACACAAAGGAAACTCACAAAGATTTTATTCCTTTCTTCTTTGTGAAAACGCTTTGTGACCTTTGTTTCTTTGTGGTTCAAAAAAACTATAGCTCAAGTTGTTGAAAAGCCCGCCCCAAATAATCCACCAAATCACCAGCAATCATACTTGCCTGCCCTTTATCTTTTGCTGCCAAATCTCCTGATAGTCCATGTAGATAAACGCCCAATATAGCTGCTTGCTTTGAAGTATACCCTTGTGCTAATAACCCTGTCAATATCCCAGTCAATACATCACCACTTCCACCTGTCGCCATCCCTGGGTTTCCAGTAGAATTAAAATAACAAGTTCCATCAGGGCAGGCAATCGCTGTATTCGCTCCTTTCAAAATAATGACACAATTCAAAGCCTTTGCTTGAGCTAATTGTAATTCATTTCTAGCAAAGTCATTTTCAGTAGTACCAAATAGACGCTCAAACTCTTTCGGATGAGGTGTTAGAATACTATTGATTGGTATTTGATCTAATTTAGCTGGATCTTTTGATAATATATTCAGTGCATCCGCATCAAGCACCATTGGCAATTTAGTATTTCCTAATAGTTTAAATAGAGCAATTTCGGTTAAAGATGCCTGCCCTATCCCACAACCAATGCCTATTGCTTTGTAAGGTGTTAAATCAGGAACGGTCGATAAATAATTATCCGATTGATCTACCTGTGTCATCGCCTCTGGACAACTTATCTGCATAATTTGATACCCACAATTTGGCACTTGTACCGTTAACAAGCCGACTCCACTTCTCAAACACCCCTTGGTTGCCAATACAGCTGCACCTATCTTTCCGTAACTGCCCAACATTAACAAGGCATGCCCATAAGTTCCTTTATGATCGAACTTTTGTCTTTTTCTTAAAATTAATTTTGCTAGATTTTTGTTGATAAAATAGTTATCCGTTTCCGCCTGTTGGATATAATACCGACTCAAGCCAATTGGCTTAATAAAACAATCCCCTACTCTATCTTGGTTTTCTGGAAAGAAAAACGCCCTTTTGGGAAATTGAAAACTTAGCGTTTTATTGGCATTTATACTAATGCCTTTGGTCGTTTCTTCAGCAAATAAACCTGACGGAATGTCAATAGCTACTCGATCATTTTCCAGACTATTCAAATGTTCTACTAGTTTACCCCAATACCCTGTAATTGGTCGATTCAACCCTGATCCAAAAATAGCATCAATGATGACCGCATTTTTCCCAAAGGTTGGAAAAGTAGCACCTTCCTTAATATTTATAACTGGCAACCCTCTCCTGCTAGGTATTCTTTTTAAGTTCTTTTTGAAATCTGGACTAGGATTGGCACTAATCGCACAGATGTAAACTTCTACTCCATAATATTTGCGATTCAATAAACGAGCAACCGCCAATCCATCCCCACCATTATTACCAGGTCCACAAAATACTTTAATTGGGGTTCTTTCTGTGTCTGGATATTGAGTAATAAACCAATTGACAAAAGCATTCGAAGCACGTTCCATTAGGTCAATCGACTTAATAGGCTCTGTTTCAATAGTATAGGCGTCCAGTGCTTTTATCTGTTTTGGTGTTAGAATTTTCATAGACAGGATGCAAGGTTTTTATTAAAATATCAAAGATAAACAGTTGAGCGCATACAAAAAAAATAGGACCGCTTTTCAGGCAATCCTATCTATACTTTTCTTGATTCTTTTCTGAAACGAAGAAATCCACAACGGGAGCCATTTAGCCAAACTACAAAAATGATTCTCTATTTATTTTTACTTTTACGATTCTATCTTAGGATCATTTAAAAACTAAGCATTAAATGCTATCTAGAAAAATCCAAGCGGTCCAACAATTGTCTTCAACTAACATCCTCTTTGCAGGGTTGGTGGCAACTATTCTATTGGGCATACTTGGAGGAATTGCTTTGGATGCTTATTTCTTGTTTGGCTTGCCTGTTTTGTACTTAGGCAGCTATTTGGCGATTGTTGATTTTAGAAAAATTTTCTACCTCTTATTAGCCACGATCCCCCTTTCTACAGAATTAAATCTGCCTGGTGGTTTTGGAACCGATTTTCCATCAGAACTTTTGGTGATTGGCCTAATGGGAATTTACTTGTTATACTTCATCAGAAACGGGCAAAAACTCGGTAGTCATTTTTTTAAACATCCAATTACGATTCTACTCCTACTCCACGTCGCATGGATTGGGATTACGACCTTGCACGCTGGTGAAAAAATCATTGCTTTTAAATTTTTATTGGCTAAAATCTGGTATGTCGTTACCTACTATTTTCTAGCAGGTCTTTTGTTGAAAACAGAAAAAGATATTCAGACCTTTTTTAAATGGGTCTTTATTCCACTCTTTATTACGGTATTTATCGTCATGATTCGTCATGCCTTAACTGGGTTTTCTTTCGAAGAAATCAATTTTGTCCTCAATCCTTTCTATCGAAACCATGTGAATTATGCTGCTATTTTAGTGGTATTTTTTCCGTTTTTATGGTATGCGCCAAGTTGGGTTAGTCGATATTCGATGAAATGGTGGGCTTTGGTCGGTGCAATTGTCTTCTTTTTGGCAGCTATTTACTTTTCATACACCAGAGCAGCTTATGTCAGTTTAGTCCTTGCTGCTGGTGCTTATTTTGTCATTCGCTTTCGCTTAATGAAGGTCGTGTTAGGTGGTGCTTTAATCGTTGCGATTTTGGGCGTCAATTTCGTTAGCCATCAAAATAAGTACCTTGAATTCTCGCCTGATTTTAATAAAACGATCGCCCACAAAAAATTTGACAACCTCCTAGACGCTACGGCAAAAGGAGAGGATATTTCTACGATGGAACGGGTGTATAGATGGGTTGCAGGGGTACAGATGGTCGCAGAAAAACCATTACTCGGTTTTGGACCAGGAAACTTTTATCCTTATTATTCCCAATATACCGTGAATAGTTTTACAACTTACGTAAGTGACAATCCTGAACATTCAGGTATTCACTGCTATTATCTCATGACAGCCGTGGAACAAGGATTGATTGGTTTATTTATTTTCCTATTGCTTTGTTTTGCTGTTTTATTAAAAGGAGAACAATTATATCATTTAGCACTTACTGCCGCTCAAAGACGCTTGGTCTTGATGGTAACTTTGTCTTTGGTAATTATTGATGCTTTGCTATTGATTAATGATATGGTGGAAACTGATAAGGTGGGTTCTTTCTTCTTTATGGGCATGGCCATTTTGGTGAATTTGGAGAAAGTTATTGAAGATAGTTACTAAGCAAACCAATTCTCATGCAAACAGAACCCAGCAGGCGATCTTTCAAGTTTTTACTACCTCCGATATACAAAAAATAGCTCACTCCTGAAGAGCATCATTAGTTAGGAAACTTTTCAAAGGACTTTTCAAATCACCATACAATTTTAAATAATGATAAAAAAAGGATTTAATTTTTTCCAGACAAAAAATGCGGAAAGATATTTAGAAGTAGAAAATCTAGAAATTACCTATAATTTTAAATTTCCGCCTTTATTCCGTCTTTTTGCAAATTCATTTGAACTTGGCGAGAAAAAATTACAAGAGGAAAAGTATTTAAATAAATTTGGTAATTTATCAAACATAGGTAGTATTCTGTATCCGACAGAACCAGATAGTGAACCCATATTCCTTCAAAAGTTCTTTGATTTAAATTCTATCTTACTCCAATGGACAAATGCAAAGGAGGATATAGAATGGTCAAATCATAAATTAATTAGGATAGCAACTTTAGGACAAGTAGGTTTTGGAGGTCTATATCTTGGCTGTGATGAAAAAAATTTTGATGAAATCTGGCAATTTTGTGCCGAAGATGATATTCAATTTAAAAAAATTGATGATAATATTTTTGAATTTGTTAAAAAACTAGAGTTCAGTTATGGGTATAGCAATATTGAACAGGAAGATTATGATAAGCTAGTCAAATTATGGAATCAGAATTATTGGATTTTAAAATGATTCCCGACGTCCTACAGACGATATTTCAAGTTTTAACCCGTTCATTTATATCAATATTTGAAACTGATATTTCAAATCAAGAGTCTTGAAATCAATATCTGCTGGTCTCCTGGCCAGCCTATGCCGTTTGTCGTCAGAGACGACTAGAATATGGATTTCCAGTCTGGAGACTGGAAATATCGGGTCTACCCATTTTACTTGTTCTTTTTCCTTTAGGCATCCCATCCGCAAGCGGTTCACAAACTCCGTTTGCTCATGTTGAAAATACTCGTCGATGCTAAGGCATCGCCTGCGTTTTTCGCCTTGTCTAAAGAAAAAATAACTTCTTAAAATTGGGTACATTATTTATTTCCAACTCCCTAATTCTTGGATCGAATTTTCTTTGAGTCATTCTTTTGTACTTTTTACGAGTAAGTTTTGCTTTGTAAACATTTGTGTCTATATTACAATGGATGTTCTCTCTCATAGACACTAAATACACACTAAATACACGCTAAATACACACTAAATACACGCGTTTTTGAGCAATGGTAGAGGGAGGTTTTATAAACCTTTAAACTTACCTTAAAATGGAAAAAGCAAAAACTAGACAAGAAATGGCCGACGAATACGGCTACCACCGCAACACCTTCGCTAAAGTTTTAAAAGACAATAATATCACACTAACCCCAGGCTTACTTACCCTAAAGGAACAGGAATTGATTTATGAAAAATTGGGGCGTCCTTACTATAAACGTCGCTCGAATAAACAGAAAAAGACAACCAGCGAATAATTAAAGTGCAAACTTGTGCAATTTTGGGCAAGATAGAGCAGAAATGGGCAGAATGGATGTTAAATGTTAGTTATTTTTGTAATGTAATCCTAACACAATCTAGCTTCATAGCAAATTCTACAAACAAATAACTTTACAAAAAAGGCTGTAATATAGAGTTAGCCTTGTCAAGACATCTTCAAAACAATAAAATTTTACGCTGCAAAACTACGATTTATCTTAATTGACACTGCGCAGTCAATATAGTTTTTGATGCCAACATCAAAAACAAAAAGGGTTATTGCCGTTACTTTGGCCAGCTACGACAACAACCCTAATAACAATTTTATCTAACTACAAAATTAATTAAAATGAGTATCTTAAAAAAAACTGTACCATTACTAATCATTTTTTCAGTATTTCTTCTATTAACAAGTTGTGAAAAAAGTGTTACTGAATTGAATGAAAATCGAATAACAAAAATCACCTTGGATGAATTGATAAGTCAATTGGAAAAGGAAACAGCAAAAGACGGTAATGGAATTTTTGTTGAATTTGATTACAACCCAAATACAGAAGAAGTAATTATTCAAAGAAAGGAAGAAAAAGAGTTAGGTATAGAATATCTTTTTTTGTATCAACAAAGTGAAAGTGCTTCTTCTAGAGCTACTTATAAAGTATCTTGTGATAATGAAGGGAACGACGGAAAAGATAATTGGGAGGAAGAATGTTCTGGTGTTAGAGCTTGCGGTAAACTTGTAAAAAAATGTTTAGATGGTGGAGGTTGTTCAACAATATGTAATGCTAAGATAGTAACTGTACCAAAAAAGAAAACCCATTTTGTTTATACTAGCTCTGGCTCTTAATTAGATTAAAAGTCGATTTACATAAATGGCGGCTTGCAGATAATATATTTGCAAGCCTTTTCTTATCCAATTAGGTCAATTGCTTCTTTTTGTTAATTACTCTAAGTGATTTATGCGGATTGATTAATTGAGGATAGTCACTAGATGAACCGATTCTCATGCAAACAGAACCCAGCAGGCGACCCGATATTTCAAGTCTCTTGACTTGAAACCCGCCCGCCCGAGGCATTCGGGCTGGTCAATATCTGCTGGTCTCCTGACCAGCCTATATCGTTTGTCGTCAGAGACGACTAGAATATGGATTTCCAGTCTGGAGACTGGAAATATCGGGTCGCTGTAAACCGTAAACTCTACTACAATCTACACTAATTCAACACCGTCACATTTCCCTGCGTCTCATAAACTTCGCCTGAAAAACAAGTAACTCTTAAATAATAACCATAAACATCTGTTTCCACTGTCTCCCCTTTGAAAGTACCATCCCAGCCAACATCCAATGAATTAGACTCGAATACTTGCTCGCCCCAACGATTATAAACAGCAAAATAAACTTGCGAAATCGCATTTCCTCTGACATAGAGTACATCGTTTTGACCATCGCCATTTGGACTGAAAGCATTCGGGAAGAAAATATTCGGAGCACCACAAACTACATCTCTTACAAAAACGGTGACTTCTCGTTGTATCTCACACTTTGTTTCTGTATCAATAATCGTAACTGTATAAGTCGTTGTTTCTTCTGGATTTGCGGTATTATCAAAACCTGACATACTTTCTAAAGTTGGGCTTACTTCCCATTGAACGGTATAATTTCCTTGTGGTACGATATTAATATCTGTAGATTCTCCTTTGAAAATAGTATCTCTAGTCGGAACAATGACCATGCTTTCTAATAGAGAGACTTGGACTGTTTCTGTCAATGTTTCGCTACAACCAAACTCGTTTTTCACCGTCACTTCATAGTCTGTGGTCGCACTAGGTTCTACTTCAATATTGTCTAAGGTTAGATCTGGAGAGATAATTCCTTCGGCATCTTTCCATAGAATTTCGGAAAATGCTTCTCCATTATTATTAATGGTCAATACGCCTACCCCACCTTCACAAGGATCGGTACCATCTGTAATATTGGCATCAATCGCAAAATTTTCGATGGCTACTTGATCCGTCACTGGACAATTATTTTCGTCCGTTAACTTCACTTCATAAATACCAGGCTTGACCATTATCTCTGCTACTGAACCAATGATTTCCCCCGTTTCTATATTGGTCCATTCGATAGTGCTGTTTTCTGGTGCATCTACGGTGATTAGTCTTGATTCTTCATCACACACTTCTTCATCTTCACTTAATTCAAATTCTTGCTCTCTTGGAACATCTGCTCGTAAACTTTCTTCTCTAACACATTCCCCTTTTGTAATTTTTACCGTAAAATCTGTTGGCTTGAAGGCCGTGGCAACTGGATTAGCCGCATTTGGATCATCCAACAACTCAGCAGGCGACCACTCGTAAGTAACCCCATCCTCAGGATTTGGATTCAATTCGGTTGCTATGCCTGGACAAATTTGTAAAGCTTCTGGTACCTTTGGTAAATTCACGACTGCAAAAGAACGAGTCTCTGACACTGCTCCATCACAACCAATACTGGTCATAATTTCCAAGGTGACATTTAAATCAGTCCCCTCCATCAATGTTATCTCTGGGTTTTGTTCTGTGGAAGTCATGCCATTTCCAAAATCCCATTTAAAAGAATCAATTATCCCTGGATTGACTATAGAAATATCCTTAAAACTCACTACTCCTTCGTCTTGACATTCATCATATTTAACCTCAAAATCAGCTATCACTCTAGCTTCATCAACGAGATTAAACGATCTACTAGCAATGATCCCTTTCTCTGATGCACAAGGAACTTCTGGTTTCAACTCTAAAGTTACCTCATAATCTCCTGCATCTGCGTACGTATGGGTAGGATTGACTTCATCAGAAGTTGTTCCATCTCCAAAATTCCATCGGTAATAAGCAGAAGAAACACCTTCACTAGAAAAATCAATCGTCAAACCATCACATTGTGGACTGGTCGTAATACCACCAGGTGAATTCGTTTGCACCGATACAACTCTTACCTCTTTTTCAATTTCACAACCAAAAGCATTCGTTGCTTTAACTTTTATCATTTGCTCTGTCTCATTGGCTAAAATAGTTGGTGTTGCCGTACCTTGTCCCTGCATAATAAATACTTCAGGAGACCATTCGTACTGGACAATATCTTCTCCTTTTAGTTCTAATTGAACAGGTCCATTATCACAGGTCAGTGCAACCTCCTCTAACTCGGCGTCAATACCAGTAGTTTTATCAATAATATAGGTTTGCGTAACCGAACAGCCCGCAGCAGACTTATCTGTAATAGTGACGTTGTAAGTCCCTTCACTTAAAGCTGTTCGGTCGGCAGGTTGGTTTTCTCCAGTTAAGTCTCCCCATTGGATCGTATAATTAGATTCAGCAGCAGCTAAATTTAAATCAATTTCACCAAGTGTTGTGCAGCCTTCATTCAGCGTATTTGCACTGGCAATAATTGGTTCGTAGCCTTCTACTGAGAAAAATTGTCGGTTGAGTTCTGTTCCGTCTCCATCTTTTACGACAAAAATATAATTCCCGAAAGCTGGCAAAGCATTTTCATCATAAATAGTCCCCGTCTCATCGGTAATAACCACACTTGTTGGCTGCGCAAAACATCGGAAATTACTTAAGTCATAAGTCAATTTACCCGTTTCGGATGGACAAACAATTAAATCATCTATGTTGGCCTCCATTGGCAAATCTGGCTCCGTCAAAGTAAAAGAAACTGTTGTATCACAACCTCTAAAATCATCCGTTACAGTAACCGTATAAGTACCTGCTGGCAAATCGACTCGGTTCGCAGTTTCGCCCCAACTGTAGGACAAATTCCCGAAGGAATTGTCTACGTTGATCGTTGCGGCACCGTTAGGTAAACCACATTCAGGGATGGCCTCAATTGCTGCCGTCACATCTAATGCACAGATAAAACATTCTCCATTCAACGTGATGCCTTCAATAGGAATATTACATCCTCCTTGATCGGTCACGGTTACAGAATAACTGCCATTTTCAATAGCCCGACGGTCTCTAGGGTTGATCTCCCCGTCTTGGTCTGCCCAATCATAGGTGTATTGACCATTTCCGCCGTTGGTTGTTAGTAGAATAGTGTTCTCCACACTACACGTTTTTGGGATGACACTAACATCGACTAATAGATGCTCAGGTTCGGTTATTTCAAAACAAGTTTCTCCTGCTAGACAACCGCTGCCATTTTTGACAATAACGCAATAGTTTCCAGCAGGTAATGATTCGTTGGAATAGATTTTTCCTTTTCCATCTACTATATTAATTTCTGGTGCGCCTTCAAAGTTGCCCGTAATGGCTACAGAGATTTGTACACTTCCGTCCGCTGCTCCTGCACAACTCACATTTTTAATAGAATCTATTCCTACTACGGCACCATTCACCTCATTTAGTAGAGTAAATAATAGGGAATCTTTACAGTTAGTCACTTTATCAGTAACAATAATATTGTAAGTGCCACTTGGTAAGTTATTATTAGTAGCAGCGCCCCAACTGTAGCTATAATCGCCACTGCCACCTGCCACATTGATGGATACAGAGCCGTTACTCTGTCCACAATCGGGACGCCTATTAATGACGGGGGTAAGGCTTAGACCACTTTCTAAACCAACATTGATACTAAGAATATCCATACAACCTTCCAAATTAGGAATGGTCACCGTTACTAGATATTCACCCGCTGATAAGTCATCTCTAAATCCTCCTGTTCCGCCATCACTCCAATTATATGTCAAAGCACCAGGTACTAACAAGACAGTCCCTTTTGGACCATTACAAGTTTCTGGTTGATTTTGTATGAGGGTGATAGGGCCTACGTTCGTATTCCCTACATTAATGGTTTCTACTATCGAACATTGACTATCATCTTTTGCCGTAATCGTCACCGTGTAAGTTCCTGACGCCAAATTATTGCCTTTCGCACCTGTGATACTTGGATCGGACCATTGATAATTAAAAGCATTATTGTCACCTGCCATTTCGATGGCTAATGAACCATCACTTTTTCCACAGTTGGCCTCAAAGACCAATGCTGTTTCCAAAATAGGCTCTGTACAATCACAACCATCGTTGACAAATGTACCTGCCGCATATTCACAATCATTCCCGTCCGTAACCGTTACGCCATAAAATCCCGGGGTCAAACCTGTGATCGATGAAGTAGTCGCTCCATTCGTCCATTTAAAACTCACTCCGTTTTGTTCGCCACTAACGGTCAAGGTGATTGCACCATCATTCCCTGCACAACTAGCTGCACGAGTATCCGTGATTGCTGCCATTAAAGTACAAGTTGCTCCGACGATTACCTCTGTCGTCTTTGGACATCCGTTGGCATCTGTTACCGTTACCGTATAAGTCCCCGCTGGAATATTATTAATTGTGGCAGTAGTCGCTCCATTGCTCCATGCGTAAGTGTACGGAGCCGTTCCTCCTGTAGCAACTACACTTGCTGAACCATCTGCGCTACCTCTATCATCTGCTGCATTTTCGGAAGATAAACTAATTGCTATAGCTGAAGGTTCTCCGATATTAATTCCTTTAGTGGCTTGACAACCTTCGCTGTCTGTTATGGTTAAAAAGTAAGTTCCTGCTTTGATATTATTTATCCTATCTGCTGAACCTCCATTACTCCACGCGTAAGTATAGACACCTGATCCACCTGATACATTTGCTACTATCTCTCCTCCTAGCACATTATTACACAACAAATTACTGACTTGTTCATTGATGACTATTTGTGGAATTTCGATAATTTCGATACTAGTGGAAGCTTGACAACCATTGGCATCAGTGGCAGTTACGGAATAAACACCTCTACCTAAATTACTTACCTCTTGTGTGGTTTGTCCATTTGACCATAGGTAAGTAAAACTACCCTCACCACCTGCCGCGGTCGCTCTAGCCGTTCCTGTTTTTTCACCAAAACAAACTTTGTTTTTGATTGCTTCCGCAGAAATGGTTGGTACTGGTTTCTCCTCAATTATCACATCTCTTTGCCCAAAACAACCATTGGCGTCCGTTACATTCACTTTGTAATTGCCTGCTGGTACATTTGCTATTTCTGAAGTACTACTAATGACTGTATTCGTTTGCTCATTAACCCATTGATACGTAAACGGCCCTACTCCACCTGTAATCCGCACATTAGCCGTCCCTGTTGGTGCATTGCCACAAGAAGCACCATTCGTTTCTACCACAAAACCAAATCCACCACCTGCTTGACCTACTACTACGTCTATCGTTGAAGTACAATTCCTAAAATTCGTTACTGTTACGGTGTAAGTACCCGGGGACAATCCGCTGACATGATTGAATTGACTGATATTGTTTGGCCATTCGTACCTATATGGTGGAGAATCTCCATTGGCGGTCACATAGCCTATTCCATCTCCTTCACCTGGGCAAGTTTCTGGTTTAGAACTGGTCGTTAGAAGGGGTGGTTGAGATTGTATAAGTTTTGGGCAAATATATGCCGTACAACCATTGACATCCGTTACCCATATTGCATAATGTCCTGGTTTTAACCCTGTTCTACTAGCTCCTCCCTGCTTGTCAAAGTCCCAAAGGTAAGTGTAAGGTGCTACCCCTCCTGTCACTCTTAGGCTCATAGATCCATCAGCGGTTGCTCCACAACTAACATGAAAAATATCTGCTTGGACTCTTATTGCGTCTGCCACTTCTACCATCACTGCTTCTTCTGCACGACAACCATTAGCATCCGTTACCGTTACCATGTACATTCCTTCTCCGATGCCTTCGATAAAGGACTTGTTACTGCCATTATCCCATTGATAGGTATAAGGAACAACGCCTCCTTCAGGAATAGCGACTACTTTTCCATCTGTCTGATCTGCACAAGCAATCGACCGTTGATTAAATCGCAATTTCAGTTGATTAGTCGCCTCGACCGTAATGTGTGAGTTTTTCCGCTCTCCTAAAGCATCCGTTACTGTGATAAAATAGCCTCCTGCAATCAAGTTATTGATCGTGGCTGTATTACCTCCATTACTCCATTTGTAAGTGTAGGGCGATTTCCCACCCGATACGATAACTGTCGCACTTCCATTTGGATCATCAGGACAATTGGTCTTTTCTGATGATAAAGAAAAGGTAAGCGGCCCTTCGTTAGAAGGCCTTGCCCATTCTGTCGCAAAGGTTTGACCGACCATGCTAATTACTAGCAATATTGCTAAATATAACTGTCTATTGTTCATAAGAAACTTTTTCAATTTTTCAATAGGGATTCTTTTACCTCATACATTTCAAAATTCTGCAAAAAGGATATTGTACGGGCAATCCCTTGTGGTTGCCCTACTTTGATAGGCATAAGGCCTACCCCTACTCTCCCTGTGCTTTTTCCCCTATGGTTATTTTTACAATTTGTACTTTTCGTTCTTTCGAAGCCGCTGGGCTGTATACTGAATTTTTCCGATCATTTGGATTTTCACTAATCTGACTATTCGCTTGGGTTTCCCCAAAGGAGACTTCTTGTAATACCAAACTTCCATTTTCTATGTAGCGATTTAACATGCCATCTCGATAGGTTGAAAAGTGATTCATCAGACAATCCACTCGTCTTTTACCTAAATTAATATTGTAATCTGTAGCAGCTAATGGACTGGCAAATCCTCTGATAGAAATGACTGCTGTATTGCCACGTTGTAAATATTTGATTAAGGTCTCAGAAAATACCCCCAAGGTGTCGTAATTCCCCTTCAATTCATTATCAAAAAAGTTGACTACCTCATCCGTTTTTAATTGCAAATTTTCCGCTGGTGCGCCTTCCGTATAATTCACAATAAATTCACTTTTCTTTCTGTAATACTTCGCATATAGTTCTTCGTAGTTATTCGTCGTCGTAATTGCTCGACTTTTAGGATCTGGAAAATCATTGTCAAAATAGAGCGTCAACGGTAACAAATCATCTAACTCGACTAAACCTCCTGGTTCTAAGTACAATCTTTTGGTAATCGAAGTAATTCCATCCGCCTGTGTGTAAGATCGAGTATCAAAATCCAAAGTATCATTGGTATAACCGATTAAACTAGCTATTAACCGATAATCTCTTTGAGAATAAATATCAAAGTAGAAATCATTCCCTTCAATGTTATCTTTGATAAAACGCTCACCCGATACCATATCTATTAACTGCACAATGCAATTGGTCAGTGGTTTTCGATTTTCATTATCGAAAGTCAAGGCTGTTAAGTCCATTTCAAAAATATCAGGCGCTAGATATAATTCCTTTAATAAAGTAATGGACGCTGTAATTCCTCTAGTATTAAAATTCAAGGTATCACTGATATAACCTTCTTTACTAGCGACCAATCTGTATCGAACATCTCTTAATAATTTATCAAATTGAAATTGATTGTCTAAAGTATTCGTCCGACCATCTACTAAAAAATTATCGGTCGTTGCCGCTAATTCCTGATCATCTCCCTCTGGCAAACGGAGTAATTGTAGCGTCACACCTTCTAATGCCTTCTGAGTAAAATCATCAAAGGTCAATGCTTCTAAATCAATATTGATAAAACGTGCCTCAAAAATATCTTGGCAGCCCATATCATATTCACTCAATCGCATACATCCTTCTCTACTCGATGAAAAATAGCCTTTATCTCCCGTTGGATCTAAGGTAAAATGAGTATCGTTGAAACTGCTATTTAAAGGATAACCTGCATGTTGAATCTCTCCATCCGCAAAACTATAAATATCATATCCTCCTAAACCTGTTCGACCGTCAGAACTAAAATATAAGGTATTGGTCGATTGATGAAAAAAAGGCGTTAGGTCATTACCAGCAGTATTAATTTGGCTATAATTGGTTGGTGAAGTAAACTTCCCCTTTCGATTTACCTGAGTCATCCAAACATCCATTTTTCCTTGTCCTCCTGGACAATTAGAGCTAAACAATAGCTTCTCTTGTCCTTCTTCATCATAAATAATTGTTGGATGAGTTGCCGTAAATCCTTTTCTATTAATCTCTTTAGGCAATGCCGTTGCATCTGACCAAGTTCCTCCTGCTTTTTTGTCTTGATAATAGATTTTGCACTGAATCCGTCTACTTTTACCGATATAATCACAGATGGTAAAGTATACCCGTTGTTGATCTTTGGTAAAAGCTAAATGTGCCACAGATTTCTCCGTTCGATTGATACCTTCCATTGGTGAAGGGCCAACTTCTAAATCAGAGATTAACGTTTTCGCATACAATCGAGGTGGGTCCATCTTTTCTTCTTTCTCATATTTTAAAGAAGAAAAATAGAGTTGATCTCCTACTAATAGAGGCGAAAAGTCATTGAATGGCGTATTAACCTCCGACCCCAAATGATTGACTTCATACAAGTTATCAATGCGTTGAGTTCGTGCGATGGCAAACTTACAATCGTCGATATCTTTTTTGGCTAAGGCTAAGAATTGATTATCAATTGGCGGCGGGCTAGAGATATATTGTTCAAAATAGCCCAGCGCACCACGGTAATCGCCTTGCAATTTTTTCATCGCTCCCACTTGATAAATCGCAGAAGGATAGTCGATATCCTGATCCGTTGTATCCATTCTTATTACTCGCAAGTAGCCGCTTTCGGCAATGCTAATGGCTCGCATTCGTCTGGCTGTCTCTGAGAATTCAAATTGGTCCTCAATCGCCAAACTGTCTTTTGCACTAATGCCGAAAAAATCATCATTAGTGAAAAATTGTTGACTATTTAGCGCATCCTTTACTGCCTCCTCAAATCGTGCTGCCTGACTAAAAACCAACGTATTTAGAAAAATGCTTAGAAAAATTAGGCAATAGTATTTTTTCATTCTACTCTCTTGTTGTATTGTTTATAGGTACTGTGTTTTGGTTAAGAGATGTAAGATTCTGGTTGCTGGTTGCTAGTTGCTGGTTGCTGGTTGGCATAACTAGCAACTAGCAACCAGTAACCAGCATCTAAAACAATGGACATATTTCAAATTCCTTTGGAGCTCGTACTTTTGAAAAGATGTAAACTGCTGAAAGTTCTGGGCCACCTCGTCTGTAAGAGGCAACATTGAATGGGGAAGAATTAATATCGTAACTAAATCCAAAAGACCACATTCGATAATCCAGCACTACACTTGGTGCCCAAGCATCTCCCAAACGGTAAGACAAGCCTAGACCAAATGCTAATTCTTTATCTCTTTCTTGATTTAAATGGATTTTACCCGTTCCACCGACTAAGATTTCTTCATGTGGGCCTTGGAATTGACCAATAACTTGTAGACCGATATCAAAAATTTCACCAATCCCCATAGAAGCAGTTCCATAAACTGACCAGCGTTGAGCTAATCGATTTTCACTATTGGCATAAAAACTTCGGTTAGGTCTATTCACATGATATAGTGCCGTTCCAATATCTATTTTGGTTCGATTCTTAAAATTTTGAAATCTATAATTGACTCCTCCCGAAAGATCGGCATAAAAAACACTACTATTATCAAATATTTCACCCGTTGACAAACCACTGTTAAAGCCATCTCCATCGTATTGATTGTCAACTCGCAAGTTTCCAGCATTAAAGCCTCTTTGGGCTCCTCCCACTTGAATGCCTGCGGTCAAATAATGCTTAGTTGATAGTCGGCGAGTAAAAGATCCTGATAGCGTAACGTTGGTGTTACTCAATTCCAAATCTCCAGCTTCATCGTGGTTGAAATAAATACCAGCAGAAAATAAACTGTTCTTAAGATTGGTGTTGATAAATTTCTGATCGACTCCTCCAGAGAAGGTCATGTAATTGACAGGTACTTTATTCCATTGGCTACGATAGTTGCCGATAAAGCGCAAATCTCCCTTGAACAAACCAGTCAACGCAGGGTTGATGTTCATCGGAGAACGACCAAATTGGGAATAATGAATATCTTGGGCTTGTAGTTGAATGCTCAACGCCAAGAGGAGGGCGGGTGCCAGTAATTTTAAAGAATGTAAAGTTTTTAGCACAGTTCTTAATTTTTGATTAAAAACAAACGGCTATTCTTCTAGAAATTTACGGTAAGGTTTCTTATGGGGGGTACTATTAGGTATTTCGCTTGCAGTTGGTATATACTACAATGCGCTTTGTCTGTGTTTTTTCTTTTTGAAACCTTCGTAATAATGCTACTAGAAATCTAGCCTTGTAATCTTGTTTTCTGTGCAAAATATCCGAGATTAGTTATGTTCAGGATTATCTTGCGTTTCTTCTTCTAAAGTGTAGAGGTAAAATTAGTTCAAATATAATAAATTTGTTATTTGAAAAATCTACTTCTTTTTCTTTTTACTAGTGGTGTTTTTTGTCAAGTATATGTACTAATTTATTGAGTTTCAATTTACAAAATATATTACTTAAATATCAACTTTAATGCACGCCTTTGATAATCATTAAGCAAAAAAATTGTAGAATTAGCATATTAAGTAATGCAGCTCAATTAATCGGGTAATTTATAGCTATCTTTTTCCGCTATTTTTTACCAAAAAATAAATCCGTAGAGGTACTATGCATTGATTTTTTGGCAAAAACTATCGAAAAAATCTTAGCTCTAAATTTCACCCGATTAATCAACCCACATTACTTAAGGCAAAATAAATTAATAAAGTGGTCATTTTGAGGAAATATTTTTTTTCTAGACAAGGCGAAAAGCGCAGACATAGCACCGCTATGGCGAGCATTTTCAACGCAGTATAGGGAAAAAAGATGAACTCATAAATGGCTAATTAATTATTTTACTTTGCCTAAGTGTTTTTCTTCTTTTTTGTAGCGACCAAAAACGTACTCCATGCTCCTCAAAAAAAGGAAAAACTCCAATATTCTTTCTTATTTTTTAATTATAAGTGTTATAAAAGCAGCCGTTCTACTTAAATAGATCATTATTGTATCGGCAGGGATCGTTATATTACTAAAATCGTAGGTTACTAACCAACATAGGTAGCTTATGGTAGAGAGATTGGGAATTTGAGTTGTACTCAAGAAAATGAAAATAACAATTTACTTTAGCCTGCTATTCACATCTGCTATTGCTTTCTCTTGAATATTCAATAAAAGATAATCAAGTATTGAATTAAACTACCTTATTAAATGGTGTAAGTTTTAGAGTGCCAAAAATAATCTATTTTTGACATATATGTAAAAAAACCTCTACAACATGTCTCTAAATAGCATTTTCTTTCTTCTAAATACTTCTTTTTGCTATATTTCTTATGTAATGGAGAGTATCTTTTGAAATTAATTCAGTAGGTTAAAACGTATAATAGGTCACTGTTCTTTACTATCCTATTTTTTAATTAGCTGTAAAAAAGCCTTTAAAATGGATTCATATACTCTAGACGCTATACAATAATAATGAGTTTTAAGCAGATAAGCAAGTGATTTGATGGTCACGGAAACACATAGTTTTTCATCAATTATTAAATAAAAATATGCCAATAAATTATTTTATACCTCTACTTTTTTTATCAATTATTCTGACTTGATTGATAGTGCTTGAGATATGTTGAAAATATTTTATTTATGACGGGGTCACTTCTAGTGCCCCCGTCATTTATGCATTTAAAACCATAAATCGAGGTTGGAAGAAAATTGTCGGAGGCTCTGAAAGTTGAATGTCGTCAACTTAGTGGATATATTTATAAGTTGGATTGGTTTGCGATTAAAGTTTCGAGGGCACTGAAAGTGACCCCGAAACACTGCTGCTATACTACAGACCTTAAGTTGACGCATTTCACTGAAAGTGACCCCGACGAATACCGAAAATAGTTCCATATATTCAGAAAAAACACCCTCTCTTTTTGATATAACAGTATTTTTGCTAACTTCACCCCAACTTTATTGAGAAAACTAACTATTAACCAAAGTGACAAAACTATGGATTTCTACACCAATCAACTTTTCCACATCTACAATCAAGGAAATAACCAACGACAACTTTTTTTCACAGATGAAAATTATTACTTTTTTCTATGGAAGATGCGCGCCTACTTACTACCCTTTGGAGACTTGGTAGCTTGGTGTTTAATGCCAAATCATTTCCATTGGTTATTTTACGTTAAAAACGTCATCATAGAAAGAGCTATTCTCAGAGCACATATTGACAAAGTAGAATTCCAGAGACGAGTTAAAAAATATGGTAAAAAGGCTATGCCCGTAGATCATGACCGATATAGGACAGCTAAAAGTAATAAACCTATCTCTTTAAACGACGCTATCGGTGATTTACAAAAAGGATATACCCGAGCAATTAACAAAGAAAAAAATTGGACTGGTAGTTTATTTAGAGAAGAATGTAAAGCAAAAGATGGCTGGATTGATGAATTTGTCACCTTAGAAAAAAATGGAAAAGAAGACTTCCGTTTTCGAACTGGCTTTAATTACGGTTACCATTGCTTTTGCTATCTTCATAATAATGCAGTAGCCGCTAATATGGTTAAAAATGCTATTGATTATACTTGGTCTTCTGCCAAAGACTATGCAGGGTTAAGGAACGGGACATTATGTAACTTAGACATGGGCAGACAGTTACGCGATTTCATCTGATTGATAGCGCTCAGAATGACGGGGTCACTTTCAGTGCTATCGACAACCCATATCTTTTAATCATCAAATCCTGAAAGGATTGAAGGTGAATAGCCCCCAATAAAATTGGGGGAAGTGATATTTTAAGCACTTCCTTACAAGTCTGAAAGACTTGAACATTAAAATTCCTATTATTCAAGCCTTTCAGGCTTGTTCAACGCCCTATTTATTCATTTCCCCCCGATTTCATCGGATTGGCGTCAAGTAAAAAATATATAATACTTAAAGTATTGATTATCAGGAATATTGATGTTTTTTAGAACCTTCTAGTTGAATTTGAAGTGCGAAAATCGGTAGCACAGGCTTTAGCCTGTCCTGTTTGGCGACCTTTAGGTCGGCTACGTCTAGTTTTTGTCTAAATGTCAAGGCCTAAAGACCTTGAAACGGGACAGGCTAATTCCGATAGCTATCGGAAGTGCTACCAGTTTACTCGCATTAAACCATTGCCAAACATTTGATTATCAAATAAATATACATTACTAAAAATT
>CALDTJ010000539.1 GCA_937924145.1 uncultured Saprospiraceae bacterium | reverse complement strand
CGAACCATCTAATTGTGTTCTACCACTTGGATTAGGAGGAGTAATTTCTGCAAGATTGTCCCAGTGTTCTACAATCAATCCATTTTCAAATCTGAATACATCAAATGCCGCTTTAGGCCCAAAGAAATCATACTCAGTATGTGTAATGACATAGTCTCCATCTTCAAATGCACGAATAACATTTGCTTTAAATCCTTGTGGAGGAGCATTTTGTATGACTGCTCCAAACCCTGCTAAGCCATCCTCGACACTCAGATTATGCTGGATGTATTTGTTGGGGTTAATGTACGAGATAGGTGTTTGATCTCCAGTATTAAAACTGTTTAACAGGGCAACTACTTTTTCTTTTTTTGAAAGTTCCATTTTTACTTCTTTTTTGATTGGTGGATTAGCATTTTTGGTAGTAGTACTGCAATTACTTAATAGTATTGCTAGGACACCTACCACGAATAATTTTGTGAAAGTCATAATTGATTTTTATGTTCTTCGACGAATTCCGTGATCGATTTAATTTTACTCCTTTCTCTGATATTGAAGAGCAGAAAATTGATATTAATACGGCTTGTCGCGAACTGTTTCTATTGTTGTAAGGATGAGCCACAACAATATATCTTGAATGTTATTGACATTGCAAAATTAGAGTGGAATACGAGGTGTTAAAAGGTAAAAAAGTGCTAATAGACTGTAAAAATGGGAAAGTACTAAGTGTGGGCTTGTCGAAATCCTTCAGGAGAGTTGTTCGTAAATTTTTTAAAATACTTGTACATATTGGTTGGTTCGTAGAAACCAGCTTGATAGGCTATTTCAGTAATAGATAATGGGGTGTTTAATAATAATCTTTTTAACTGAGTAATAACAATTTCATCAATGACCACTTTTGCAGATTTATCAACGATCGATCTGCAAACATTGTTAAGGGTCTTCGAAGTACAGGCCATCAATTGAGCATAATCTAAGACTTTTTTAGTTTCAAAACATTTTTCTTCTACTAATTTTTGAAAGGCCAAAAATTGTTCTAAATATTTTTTTTTAAGCAGTATAGGGCCTTTTTTAGCTTTAAGTCGATATAATTTTGTTAAAATCATATGCAAAGCACTTCTGATAATACTTTTGGAGAAATCATCTCCGTGGCTAAAATACTCCGCTTTGATAAAATGGATGAGGGTAAGGAACTCGTTGAATACTGGTTCAGCTACAGTTATTTTGGGAGAAGTTAATAGCTCATTGAATAATTGGAATGACTTAGCAACTTCTTCTTTACTGAATTGGCTAATCAAGAAATCTTCAGTAAAAAGTAATAAAAAGCCCTTGATGTTTTTGTTATAAAAGAATTTTTGTACTTGGTCTTTTCGGATTGTAAGTAGCGTACCCTTTTGGATCTCATAATCCTGAAAGTCAATAGTGTGAGTTCCTTCTCCTTGTGTAATAATTAGAATTTCATAAAAGGTTAGTTTGTGTAGGTTTAGAATTTCATCGTGGATGTCTCTAGCTAAAAGCTCCTCCCATTCCAGCATGTCAAAAGTAAAATTTGGCCTTGTTTGGTTATTAAATTTTACATTTTTTAATTCTTTCATTTTGAGGATATAGCTGATAAATAAAATTCTTAAAATTGGACTTAAATTAGTGCTTAAAGATCGTAAAATGGCGCTCCATTACTCCTTGACCAATGATCGTTTTCCGCATCATAAAACTCCACTTCGCCAATCTTCATTTTGTAATCAAATTTAGGGTAACCGGGAATTACATAGCCTGGGTAGTAATAGTCAAAACCGTTTATTTTACCAAATTGCATCTCTGCCAACATCGTATAAAAGCCCAAACTATACTTACCGTATTCGGGATCAAATACGCCCATGATACTTGCCAAAGTAGTCTCTCCAAGATCAAAATAGCTAACGGCAATCAGTTTGTCACCATCATAAACGGATATTTCGTAGGTATTGTAAATAGTGGTATCCTCGCCTTCTTGCAAAGAGCCTAATAGAGTAGGTTCGATATAAGAATCAAATCTTACTATAAATTTCTGGTAAAGTGCTTCTTTTTCAGGCGTAATCGTTGCTTTTCGAGAGATGGTTCGAAACTTTTTATTTTTTTTAATAATCTTTCTAAGACTTTTTCTGAAAGTGTATCCTTTTAAAGGCAGTCTAATTCTGATAGGATAATACAATTTACCCTCTAAAGGAATAGAGCTAATGGTATAAATGTATTGCCCACTTCTAAACCATCCATTCACAAGATAGGTATCTAAATTGGAACCATAAAGATTAATAGGCCGATGAAATTGGGAAGACATTTTATGATTTTATAAATGACGTAAAGTTAATAAAGACTATCGAATAATGAATATTGGAACTACTTTTCGATGTCATTTTAAATAAATAACTATTTTGTGCAAAAATTCATTCCATTATGTTCAAACAAGTTTTATTTAACGCAAAAATCGGCTTTATATATATCACCACCGTCCTGTTTTTTTGCAGTTGTGGTGCGGAAAAAAGTACCATTGCCGAGCAACCCAGTCAACCAAATATTTTGCTAATAGTCGCGGATGATTTAGGGTTTACAGATCTGGGGTGCTATGGTAGCGAGATCAAGACGCCTAATATAGATGCATTAGCTCAGCATGGACTTCGTGCAACTTCTTTCTATACAGCACCTACCTGTTCGCCAGCTAGAGCGATGTTGTTGTCAGGAGTAGTGGCTCATCGAAATGGATTCGGTACGATGGCAGGGGATTGGTCGGACAACCAAAAAGGCTTACGAGGATATGAAGGTCATCTGAATTTTGATGTAGTATCTTTTCCAAAACTATTACAAGATGCTGGTTATCATACTTCTATCGCTGGGAAATGGCATTTGGCTTATCCTGCCAACAAAAAGGAACAGTGGGCAGTCAATCGAGGATTTACTAGGTCTTTTTGCCTAATGCCCGGAGGGGCTGGTCATTTTGGAGATAGGCAACCGATGTTTGAATTTCTAAAAAAAGCGGATTATGTCGCTGATTCCAGTATAGTAGAGACGCTACCGAAAGATTTTTATTCGAGCAAGAATTATGCAGATAAAGCGATTGAATACATCAATGAGAGCAAGGAACAAGCTAAACCTTTTTTTCATTTTCTATCTTTTACAGCACCTCATTGGCCTTTGCAAGTGCCGAGTGAATATGCTGATTTGTACAAGGGAAAATACGATCAAGGATATGAAGTATTAGGCGAACAAAGACTCCAAAAAGGCATGGAAGCGGGGGTTATTCCTAATCATACTGCGATGCCTCCACTGAGTCCAAATGTGGTGCCGTGGGAAGAATTATCAAAAAAAGAACAACAAAAAGCAAGTAGATCAATGGAAGTTTATGCTGCTATGATTGAACGCTTAGATCATCATACTGGGCGAGTGATTCAGCATTTGAAAGAAATAGGGGCGTATGAAAATACGGTCATTATTTTTATGGCAGATAACGGTGCAGAAGGGAACAGTATCATGAGTTATGCAGGCACTGGAAAATGGGTCGATAAGACCTTTGATAATAGTCTAGAAAATATGGGTAAACCTAATTCTTATATTGAACTAGGAACAGGGTGGGCGCAAGCAAGTTCTGTTCCTTTTAAGTGGTACAAAGCTTTTGCAACCGAAGGAGGAATTAGAGTGCCTATCATCTTTCATTATCCAAAGTGGCAAAAACAAGGTGGTATCATTGATAAAACATTTGCTTCTGTTTTGGACGTTGCACCTACTTTTCTAGAGTTGGCAAAGGCGGAATTTCCAAAAGAAAATTATGCTGGTAGAAAAATATTTCCATTAGATGGTGTTTCGATGTTGCCTTGGTTAAAAGGAGAAAAAGAAAGTGTTCACCCTTATAAAAAAGCGCATGTATGGGAATTGTATGGCCGTCGAGGCGTACGGAAAGGTCAATATAAAGCGGAATGGTTAGAACCTCCTTACGGAAATGGAGAATGGGAATTATATGATTTGTTGACAGATGTTGGTCAGCAAATTAATATTGCGACGACACGACCCCTAAAATTAGCCGAAATGATAAGAGATTGGGAGGCTTATGTAGAACGAAATTCAGTGGTAGTGCCAGATCGCCCAACAGCTTACGCTAAGGAAAGTATTTGGAGAGCCGAAAAGTAAGGAACGTGTAAAAAATAATTCCCAATCTTTGTTTCAACTTATTATTCAGATGTTCCTAGGGAATCTTTAAACTTATCTTCTTTTCCTTCTGTTGGTATTGTCCTTATAAGACGAGAGCATTTAAAACATAAACACAAAACATGATAAATATATTTAAGATTACTAGTTTTTTAGAAGGGGTGTCCTATATTCTTTTACTATTTGTAGGTGTTCCGATGAAGTACTTGGGAGATAATCCCGTTATGGTAAAATCATTGGGCATGCCACACGGTATGTTATTTTTAGCTTATATCGTGATTGCTTTGGTTATCAGAAGTCAAATGAAATGGGATGCCAAAACTACTTTTGGGGTATTGATTGCCTCTTTGCTGCCGTTCGGTACTTTCTATGTGAATAAAAA
>CALDTJ010000538.1 GCA_937924145.1 uncultured Saprospiraceae bacterium | reverse complement strand
TCTCATTGTGTGATGCCATTTGGCGAATGATATTCCAGGCAATTCCGTCTTCAGATCCTTTATATGGATTGACTGCATAGGCGGTTATTAGTACTTTATTTAGCATGATTTTTTGTTAAGTTATTAAGTCGCTCAGAGCTGTCTCAAAAGACCTATTTTGAAAAAGCTACCAATAAAAGTTCTGATTTTTCAAATAGCACAAGACTTTTCCCCCTTTGGAGGCAGGGGTGTTAAGTTCTTTTTCACAAGAGATGAATTGTTAAAGTTAACCTCTGAGGTTTTTGATTTGTAGGAGCTAATTCCCCCTTTTGAAGGGGGCTAGGGGGATGTTTTAGGCATAAATTCCAAATATTCTGGAAAATATCGACTTTACATCCCCCCGACCCCTTCAAAGGGGGAAAAGCATTAGACAATCTTCATTTTTTAATAAAAACTTTAACACTTCAAAATTTGTAAATCAGAACTTAACAGCCCTGCTTCGGAGGGGGACAGAGGGAGGATTTCAACATCTTATTCGGCAAAACAATACGTGCCGAGTCTTTTGAGAAAACCCCGTAATTCCATATCTAGTTTCGAGTCTCAGTAGTCGTACCAGTTTCAACCTCATCAAAACCTAGAGCCATTCTCATTTTTGTGTGAATAGCCGTATTTTCATAAATCCCATTGAACAATTCTGCCCCAGGGCCATAGGCAAATACAGGTACCATGGTAGCGGTGTGATAGCTATCGGTAAAAGCACCATTGATCTCATTCATTTTACTTTTGGGATTGATGGCAAACCCACCTGTTTCATGATCGGCCGTTACAATAACTAAAGTCTCTTTATCTTTTTTGGCAAAATCTAGTACCTTTCCAATTGCCTCATCAAAATCTTTGACTTCAGAAATAATATATTTAGTATCATTGGCGTGTCCTCCCCAATCAATTTGAGACCCTTCGATCATCAAAAAGAATCCATTTTTATTTCCCCGATCAAGAAATTTTGCAGCAATATAACTGGCAGTCGGCAGATAATCTCGTCCAGACGCCGCAGGAATTGGTGTATCATTCGAAGTAAAATAAGCCAGTTTCCTAGTACTAGATAAATTCAGGTCCAATAAATCATCATTAGCTATCCCCGAAATCATAAATCCTTTTTGTTGGAATTTCGGTAACAAACTTTTATCCCCCTTCCGTTGCTGGTTAAAATATTTTAGACCACCGCCAATAAATAGATCTATACCAGAATCTAAAAAATCATCTGCGATATACTCATACATATTCCGCAAAGGTCGGTGTGCTACAAAAGCTGCAGGAGTCGCATGCACAATCGTAGACGTGGCAATCATGCCCGTTCTCAAACCTTTCTCTGATGCCTCTTCCAAAATTGACTGTACAGGCAAGGTATCTTTATCAACACCAATTGCGGCATTATAAGTCTTCACACCGCAAGCTATCGCCGTTGCACCAGCAGCAGAATCCGTAATTAAGTGATTATAAGAATGTGTTTTTTGTAAACCAACTACGGGAAACTGTTCTAAATTTAAGCGATTATTATTAGAATACATTCCAGCCGTAATTTGCCCTAAGCCCATGCCATCTCCAATCATCAAAATGATATTCTTAGCAAAAACTTTTTGAGGTGCTTTTTGTAACGGATCTGCTATTTTTTGAGGATTAGTTGGAGCACAAGCTAACATTCCCGTCAGTAGCCATAAAATCACTATCTTTTTGCGCATTTTTTTAGGTCTTCTTTTTATTATCTAATTAACATATATCTTTTACCTGGCAATGATTTAACCAAGCCTTTAAATTCCATTGTCAACAGTAAAGAGGCTACTTGATTTGGATTCTTTTTTGCTGCTATGGTCAATTGATCAATATCAATTTCAGGAGATTGTCTCATCAAATCAGCAATCATTTGTTCCTCATCTGTCAACTCTATTATTAGCTCTTCACCGTTTTTTAAACTGCTTTCTTCCCAGCGCATCACATAACCAATATCTGCTGCACTTTCGATCAAGGCTGCTCTATGTGTTTTGATCAAATAATTGCCACCTTCGGCATGTTTATCCTTTAGTCTTCCTGGCATCGCAAAGACATCTTTACTATATTCATTACCAAATTGTGCGGTAATCATCGAGCCTCCTTTTTTACCTGTTTCTACCACTATCAATGCATCACACATTCCTGCCACGATTCGATTTCTCATTGGAAAATGTCCCGCATCAGGGCCTTGGTCACTTGTAAACTCTGTCAGTAAACCACCTTGGTGCAACATTTTCTCCGCCAATTGTCGATGTTGTGCTGGATATATTTTATTTAAACCATGCCCTAACACCCCAACTGTTTCCATATCTAAAGTCAAACACTTTTTATGTGCAGTAGCATCTATCCCGTAAGCAAGCCCACTAATAACCAAAACATTGTATGCCTTCAAATCTTCAACTAATTCTTCGCAAAGAATCACATTCCGTTCAGCAGGTTTTCGAGTCCCTACAATCGCTACAATTCTTGGATGATTCAGATTGGCTGTTCCTTTGTAATACAACATAATAGGCGAATCATCTAAGGGCTTAAGGCGGCTTGGATAATTTTTATCAAGAAAGAAAAGTGGTGTAATTTCTTTCTTATCAATAAAGGTCAATTCCTTTTCAGCAATTTTAAAATATTCCTGTTTAAGAATCGTATCAGCCATTTTTGCTCCAATCCCAGGCACCTTTTCCAATGCTTTTTTCTTAGTCTGAAAAACAGCATCTACCCCACCGCAATAACTAATTAAGTTACGAGCAATGATCGGTCCCACCTTTGGAATTTTTGTGATAGCAATTTTATTTAACCAATCACTCATTTGATTTTAGCACTAAAAACGTGTGTAAATATGTAGTTTCTATAGATATAGTATGCAATTTATAGTTTTATTTTCTTTTGATTAGAATTAAAGATTATATTTTTGGCAAAGAATAATTCTAAAGACCAATTTATTTAGTGATAAAATATTAATATTCAATCCCCAATGCTATGAGCAAGAAAGAGCCTACTTCAAAAAAAACAGTACAAAGTAAAGGTGTATTACCTAAAATGGAACTCTTGATCATCATTGTTTTTTTCATGAGTTTTATCATTTGGGCAATGTCTAAATGTGGTGAGACCCAAGCAGCTTATGCACAAGAAGAAGACGATACTCAAACAGAAAAAACGACCAAAGAGCAACCTAAAGAAAAAGAAAAAGCAGTAGTCGTTACCAAAGATACATCCGCCAAAGAAGTTGTAAAAAAAGCAGTACCTACTCCAGAAAAAGTAACCATCCTATACGTCGTTTTAGATGGTTTAAAATTAAGAAAAGGACCTCATTTAGATAGCTCTATCGTACGCACGATCCCTATTGATAAAGAAGTGTATTTCTTAAACGAAGTAACTAAATTTAAACAAGAAATAAATCTGGGTGATAGAGTAGCTTTGGAGCCGTGGGTAAAAGTTAGAACTTACTCAGGGCATGAAGGTTGGGTGTATGGAGCAGGCGTCCATTATTTTAAGCCACAAACGGTAACGGATACATTGAGTACTCGCTAATTAATCAGCTAATTTCCTTAATATTGTGTTTTTTCAAATTTGATTATTCCTTAAATGTCTGAACCTATCCGAATTGAATTGCCAACGATGTACGGAATGCAATCCGTCAATACTTACCTATTTTTAGAACCAGAACCTGTATTAGTCGATTGTGGAGAAAAATCAAAGGCTAGTTGGGAGGCACTTCAAGCAGCTCTTTCTGTTCAAAACTTAGCAATAAAAGACATCAAAAAGATCATCATCACCCATGCGCATGTAGACCACATCGGCATGGCTGGTCAAATAGTTGAAGAAAGTGGCGCAGAAGTTTGGGTGAATGAACATTGCTACGATTGGGCAGTCCATACTAAGGATATGTGGGCAAAAAGAATGAAGATGATGGAAAAACACATCTTGGGCGATATGCCACCTGATGGAGACGGAGACAAGTTTAAGCAGATGTTATTTGGGTTCATGAATGCCGTGATGGATGCGTGGGATGTTTTGCCAAAAGAAAAAGTCCATACCTATCCAATTGATGGGACATTAAATATAGGTGGTACAGACTGGCAGGTTATCTACGCACCAGGGCACACCAATATGCAAACCTGTTTTTATCAAAAAGAAAAGAAATGGTTGATCGGCGCAGATATGTTATTGAAAATAACGGCAACCCCAGTCATTGAGTTTACCTTAGAAGATTCAAGCAAAAGAGAAAAAGGCCTAGCAGCCATGTTAGCAAGTTATCAAAAAATAAGTGATTTAGAGATAGAAACAGTTTTCCCTGGACATTATGAGCCTTTCAACGATCATCGACGACTAATAGCATCACAAGTAAGGCGCATTCACATGCGAAAAGAATCTACCCTAGAATTAATTAAAGGAGGAAAGAACCGATTCTATGAACTATTTGATGTCTTATATACCAATAGAATGAACATGCCAGGCATGTCGATGTTAAGAGGTTATTTAGATTTATTAATCGACGAAAATAAAATCGAAGAACAAATAGTTGATGGCTATAATTTTTATCAACTTGTTTAACTTACTTGCTCATATCAAAAAAAGAGTAAAACAATGTAATTTGTCACAACTCAGAGAGTTGTGTTACTTTCGACGATAAATGGTAACACAACTCTCTGAGTTGTACACTAAAGTACCACTTCACCCAAAATTGGGTATGAGCGAACCTACTTACTAGACAGACATAATATGAAAAAACAGACAACAATATTAATTACAGGCGCAAGTAGAGGAATTGGGTATGATACTGCATTGCAATTAGCTAAAGATCCAGCTAATCAAATTTATGTATTATCTCGAAATGAAGGGAAATTAAAAACCTTACAACAAGCTGCTAATTCAAATAATGTTCACATTATCCCTTTTGACCTAGCTAATTTTGATGAAAAAAAATTAAGCATAGCATTCAGCAAAATTAAAAGCATTGATATTTTGATTAATAATGCTGGTCTATTGATTAATGAGCCTTTTGAGACCTTGAATATAGCTAAATGGAGAACGATTTTTGAGGTAAATCTATTCGGAGTCGTTCAGCTTGTCCAGAGCTTATTGCCCCAATTGACCAATGGGCAAAAAGCACACATTGTCAATATCGGTAGTATGGGTGGCGTACAAGGAAGTAGCAAATTCCCAGGCTTATCCGCTTATAGTGCAAGTAAGGCAGCAGTTGCCAACTTGACCGAATGTTTGGCAGAAGAATTGAAAGACAAAAATATTAGCGTCAATTGTTTGGCATTAGGTGCTATTCAAACAGAGATGCTAGCCGAGGCTTTTCCAGGCTATGCTGCCCCCGTAACTAGCGAATCTATGGCTGCTTATTTAGCCTCATTCGCTTTGACAGGACATCAATTTCATAATGGAAAAATAATTCCAGTAGCTGTTAGTACTCCGTAATAGATTAAAAATATAAAGACATGGTATCAGATAATTTTATTCCTTACAAAGGCATTACTTATTCTCCAAAAGAAACACAGAAACGTAGTCAAGTTCATTATGAGTACATGGATAGGCGTCGAACTGTACGGGAGTTTTCAGACAAGCCTGTGTCTAAAGAAATTATTGAAAATATTCTAATGACTGCCTCCTCAGCCCCTTCTGGTGCCCACAAACAACCTTGGACGTTTTGTGTGGTAAGTAATCCTGAGATAAAGGCAAAAATCAGAGTAGCTGCCGAAAAAGAAGAATACGAAAGTTATAATGGTCGTATGACGGAAGAATGGTTGAAAGACCTAGAACCATTCGGAACAGATTGGAATAAACCGTTTTTAGAAATTGCACCTTATTTAATTATTGTTTTTAAGAAGGCGTATGATTTAAAAGATGGGGTAAAAAGTAAAAATTACTACGTCAACGAATCTGTCGGTATAGCAACTGGTTTTTTATTAGCCGCCATTCACAATGCAGGCTTGGTATCATTGACGCATACCCCAAGTCCAATGAATTTTTTACAAAAGATATTGAATCGTCCTGAGAATGAACGTGCCTACTTATTAATTCCAGTGGGTTATCCAGCAGAAAATATTCAAGTTCCTAATATTGAGCGAAAAGGGGCAGACGAAGTGATTGCTTATTACGAATAAAACCATCAATAAATGTGTACCGTCACGTTCATACCCACAGGCAAAAATGAATTCATACTGACCTCTAATCGAGATGAAAGTGCCAAGCGATCCCCAGAGAATATTAGTAAAATTGAAGAAAAAGAACAAACGCTCATTTTTCCAAGAGATAAAGGCGCAGGAGGAAGTTGGATAGTCGCCTCTTCGCATAATAAACTGATTTGTTTACTCAATGGCGCTTTTGATCAGCACCCTAGAAAACCTCCTTATCGAAAAAGTAGGGGTATCATGGTATTAGAATTTTTTCAGTACAAAGATGCCAATCAGTTCTTTGCAATGTACGATCTTTCGGGTATGGAATCCTTTACAATGATTACCTATGATAATGGTCAATTATGGGATTTCAGATGGGATGAGCAGCGTCAACAAAAATTTATAAAATCTTTAGATACTAATGCTTATCATATATGGTCCTCTGCGACGTTATATGAAAAATCAATTCAACGAAAAAGAGAAAAATGGTTAGACGAATGGCTAGAAAACAGAACGGATTTTAGTAGAACTGCAATTTTGGAACTACATAAAAAAGGCGGGGAAGGTAATCCATCTATAGATTTTATGATGAATCGCTATAACTATTTAGTACAAACAGTAAGCATCACGCAAGTAATTGGGAAAAACGGAAAAATGGAAATGATTTATAACGACTTGATGAATGACAAAATCAAAAGTGAGGTAGTCAATTTAAAATCAAAAAAAATAGCAATCGAGTCGTAAAAGTAGATGCTTTGGCAAAATAAAAAAGCAGGCGAAAATTACTTTCAGCCTGCTCTGGTAAAATGTCTTTAATACTTTAATGCTATTTTAAAACAGCATCTGTCAATCGGTTTTAGGAACGACTTGCCTTTTAAAAAGGAGGCTCCTGTAGTTAAGGGTTCTAGAAAAATATAACCTACGCATTTGAACTTGTTCTTTTCAGTCCATACTGCGTTGCAAAAATACTCATTATGCCCTGCATGCAGCCCATCCGCAAGCGGGTCACAAACTTACGTTTGTTCGTGTTTTTTGCGCCTTGTCTGAACTAAAAATAACTGCGTCAATTTACGTAGTTTATTTATTTCTAAATCCCTAAATTTGTTAGTTTCTTCTTAATGGTATGTTCCGTCTTCCTGTAGCTGGAGACAAGTAGCTAATTTGCAAGTTCCATGCCATTTATTTATATATGACATAAATTTTAATAGGTATTTTTCTACTAGTCAATGATTTAGTGATTTTTAATTATATAATTTTATCAACAGGAAAAAATTTTATGGCAAGAATAATGGGTATAGATTATGGTACTAAAAAAATAGGCATCGCAACAACCGATCCACTACAAATTATTTGTAGTCCATTAACGACTGTACCTACACCCGAAATTTTTGATTTTTTAGCAAAATATATAGCTGAAGAAGATGTGGAAGGTATAGTTGTAGGCGAATCATTAAATTTAGATGGAACGCCTTCTCAAATAGCGCATTTTGTGGTAGGTTTTGTGAGAAAATTAAAAAAATTATACCCTAACTTAACTATAGCTACTCAAGATGAACGATTTACCTCCGTAGATGCTCGAAAGATTATTCTACAAAGTGGCGCAAAGAAGAAAAAGCGAAGAGATAAGAGTTTAGTAGATAAAGTGAGTGCTTCCTTGATTCTCCAACGTTATATGGATCGAAATCGAGGATTTAGTATTTAAAATAGAAAAGAGAGCAGAGATCATTCTGCAAGCGGAATTGAGAGAAAAGAAACAAGTAACAATAAAATGCTTTGTCCAAGAAAATCTCTTTTCTTTCAGTAAAACCCATACGGGCAAGCTGGTCTCTCATCTCTACTCTTATACAATAACATCCAAAAACAACATTTTACAATGAAAAAAATAGGCGTATTTACATCAGGTGGTGATGCTCCAGGCATGAATGCTTGTATCCGAGCAGTCGTACGTACAGGTATCCATCATGGGCTAGAGGTTGTCGGTATAGTCAAGGGTTATCAAGGGATTTTAGATAAAAATTTCATACCTATGACTGCCCGTTCTGTTAGCAATATTATCCAACAGGGCGGTACGATTTTAAAATCTGCTAGATGTGCAGATTTTAGAACAAAAAAAGGGCGAAAGCAGGCTTATGAAAATTTAAAAGCTGAAGGCATCGAAGGCATTGTCGCCATTGGTGGAGACGGCACTTTCACAGGTGCGGAAGTCTTTATGAAAGAGTATCCAGATATTAATTTTGTAGGATGTCCCGGTACGATTGACAATGATCTATACGGTACTGATTTTACAATTGGTTATGATACCGCCATCAATACTGCAATGGATGCCATTGATAAAATAAAAGATACTGCCAATGCAGATGCTCGGCTATTTTTTATTGAAGTAATGGGCAGAGATGTTGGATTTATTGCACTCAGAAGTGGTATTGCAGCAGGAGCGGAGGCAGTGCTAATACCAGAAAGTAAGACCGACATCAAAGAATTGGTAAAAACAATTCAAGCACATTACGATCGTAAAAAAAGCTCTGTCATTGTAATTGTAGCAGAAGGAGACGAAATGGGTGGCGCAGTTAAAGTAGCTAAAAAAGTAAGTAAAAAGTTCACAGATTTGCCTACTAGAGTAACGATTTTAGGGCATGTCCAAAGAGGAGGTAGCCCAACGGCGGCAGAACGAGTTAACGCTAGTTGGATGGGTTTAGAGGCAGTCAAAGCATTAATTAACGGGCAAAGAGGGGTGATGATTGGCGTGGTGAATAATCAAGTAGTCCATACCCCGTTTGAACGAGCTATTAAATATCACAGATATTTGAGTCCTACGCTTTTGGAGATGGTGAAAATATTGGCGTAAGTTCTACTTAAAGGGAGATTGTAAGTCCTTCCAGCCCGCAGCGGGCTGGAAAGACTAAACTTCGCACTCAGTATTTATCTTAAAAATCTATTAAACCGTCGATAAACAAAACAATGCAGTAAAAGAAAATGTATCTTAAGTTATTGAACGATAATAAATCATTTTCATGCAAATAACAAAAAAAGCAGTAGAGAGTTTTAGAGTAGCCGCATGGCTAGTAGCAGCACTTTGGCTAATTCACTTACTTCAAGTAGCTGGAGGGTTTGACTTTGGCTTTTTGGGTACTTATCCACGTAAAGTTTGGGGGATGCGAGGCATCATCGCCTCTCCATTTATTCATGCTGATTTTCCCCATTTAATTTCTAATTCTGTTCCATTATTCATATTAACTTCCACAATTTTTTTCTTCTACAAAAAAGTAGCCACCCGTGCCTATTTGATGATTTATTTACTCACGGGGCTAATGGTCTGGATTTTTGCCAGAACGGTTTTTCACATTGGCGCCAGTGGCGTAGTTTATGGCTTAGTCTCCTTTATTTTTTGGAATGGAATCTTTCGAAGAAGTCTTCAATCTATTGTTTTAGCATTAGTGGTGACAGTATTATACAGTGGTTATTTTGCTGGTATTTTACCCAATCAAGAAGGAATTTCTTGGGAAAGTCATTTACTAGGCGCATTAGTTGGTATCTTCGTGGCTTATTATTTCAAAGAGGAAATTGAGATGGAAGAATTAACACAACCTGCATCATGGGAGTTAGAACCAGAGGCAGAAAGTAGACCATTTTTGAGTGCTGATACTTTTGAACAAACTAAACAAGAACGTTGGCAAGCTGCTCAGGAAAAACAAAATTATCCAGATTGGTATTCCAATAATACTTACGAAGAGTAAAGCGGATGGTTAGTCCGCATTAAATAATACAGAGCGGATTAACCATCCGCTTTACCCTTGTCGTTCTCCATGCAAACCTCTTTCACCATTTTTCAATTAGTCTGTAGCTTTATGTTTCTAGTGTTTTTGCTAGGAGGCATCATGGCTAGTTGGTATTTTATCAGGCTAGTTGGCAAGCGGGAGGCAAATTTATTACTATCCGTTTTTCTGGGTGTATTATCGCTTTCTTTACTCCACAATTTAATTGTCAATATTGGGATTTTTAATAACCAACCTAAATATTACTTCATTCCAATTTGGTACACCCTTTCCTTTGGACCCTTATTGTTCTTTTTTGTAAAAAGCCGTTTATTTCGCCCTTTTCATTTACAAAAAAAGGATTTTAAGCATTTTATTATTCCGCTTTTACAAGCCACGTTTTATCTATCGGTTGGATTCAGAAGTGCTGCATTTAAAAATCAATTGTGGGAGACGACTTACGTGCCATTGGGTAAACCAATCGAGGGGTTATTATACATCGTTGGTTTCTCCTTCTACCTCTACTTTTCTTATCGATTTATCCGATACAAACTGGTCTTATTAGAAAGAAAAAAAGCCTTCGCTTGGGAAGTAGATAAGGTTAACCGATTGAAGAGAATGGTCAAAGGGTTGATTGTACTTTTTGCTATAAGTGCTGCCTATATTATTGGAGATTTTTTCACCTATCGCTTTTTAGG
>CALDTJ010000537.1 GCA_937924145.1 uncultured Saprospiraceae bacterium | reverse complement strand
GCTACGCATTATCATAATGGAACGTCCCTCATGAACGCAGATTATGAAACCAATGTAGGTATCAATTTAGGTGGAGCAGAACCTTCTTTCTCTTTAGTAGCACATCCCAACGGTGAAAAAATGTTGTCTAAAGGCTATGGTTCGGTCAATGGCTACACCGTGCCAGATGCGCAAGATGGAACCTATACTCCTTTTAATTATAATTTGACCCCTAATATTCATTCTTATTCAGGTAATAATGTAGGCGTACATCCATTGGCAACAGAAACCCATTTTTTAGGCGTTGAAAATGCTTTGATGAAATCGGTAAATTTTGGGGTAACTTGGGATACGCTTTATAAATTACCTAGTCCCAGCGATTTTATCTGGGACATAGAATTATCCAGAGCCAATCCAAATGCTCTTTTTGTTTCGACGATAGATAATGCAGGGTGTAGTTTGTATCGCTCTTTGGATAATGGACAAAGTTTTGTAGAAATTGCTTTACCTAGTCAATTTAGTAGTGCCACCAAATTGAATGTATCGGTCTCCAACGAAGATGAAAATATCTTTTATGTAATGGCGGATAGATATGGGATTAAAATAGCTAAAACCGTTGATGGTGGAACGACTTGGATAGATTTAGATACCCCAACTTTGGATGCTTATGATGGACACAAAATCATGCAAGTAGATGGAACTGATGGGGGTATTTATTTATTGACAACTAGAGCTGTTTTTTATAGAAATAATACTTTACCAAATTGGGTTGCTTTGACCGATGGTATGCCTGCGAATACTTCTTATAATTACATTCGACCTTTTTATAGAGATAAAGAATTAAGAATTGCCACTTCAAGAGGCGTTTATAAAGCAGAATTATACGAAACGCCCCAATTATCGGATGCTTTATTACAACCAAGTACTAAAAAAACGACAACTGAGTGCGCTAGAGATACTTTCTATTTTGATGATTATTCCATTGTTGAACACGCAGGGGCAACTTGGTCTTGGTCATTTCCAGGAGCAACTTATGTAAGTGCGACCAATGTCCGTAATCCAAAAGTCGTTTTTGGAAATGCGGGTGTTTTTGATGTGACGATGTCTATTACCAAAGGAGGACAAACCTTTACTAGGACGGTAGAAAAAATGATAACGGTCGGTAATGCCTGTGCGACAGTTGATGAAATAGCGGGGAAATCATTAAAATTGAATCGAGCAACTAGTGGTAGAGCAGTCACAGAAGAGTTTGGAGTAACCACCAATACGTTTACTTTTTCAGCTTGGATAAAGCCTACGGGTAGTTTTCAGGCTTTTCAAGGAGTATTTTCCAATGGTAGATGGTGTGCGCATTGCAACGACCAAACACTTGGCTTGATTATGAATTATGGTGGAAATAGATTATACTATCGTTGGCCAGGTTCGACTTCTGGTTGGTCTGGTGCGAGTAATTTATATCCTAAATTAGATGAATGGTCTTATGTGGCAATGGTCATGTCACCCGATAAAGTGACACTGTATTTAAACGAAGAAAAATGGGAACATAATATCTCTCATGACCCTGCAACCATTCCCCAACTCTATTTAGGTTTTGGGCATTATAGCAAATACTTCAACGGAGAAATAGAAGAGGCTACTTTCTGGAATCGTTCTTTAACCGATACGGAAATTAAAGAATTGATGCACCTCACCAAAGACCCTACTACTGACCCTGACCTATTGGCATATTATCAATTCAATGAAGAAGAGGGAGATATTTTAGACAAAGCACGTATTTATCAGGCACGTATGACAGGTGGTGCTAGTAGAGTGCCTTCGAGCGCGCCCGTAGGGAAAGGTTTTAGTAGTAAACAATCAGAATCAGCAGGAAATGTTGATTTTGGAACAACTGATTTTTCCGCTAATTTTAGTAATCAAGCGGGCATAGAAACCGTAGCCTCCAAAATCAATAACGCACCTTATAATTTAAATGGCTTGCTAACGGGAGATATGCCTTTAGCAGACGAATATTGGGCGGTTCACCGCTATGGAACGGGCGATTTTACCGCCAATTTAACCTTTAAAACAAGTGTAGATATTAGTGCGGGTGACGCAGCTAATCCTTGTCAATATGCCTTGTATAAAAGAGGGAATCGGTCGGATGAAGATTGGACTTTTGCTGCTAGTGCTACTACGGTAGATGCAGGTACAGATAAAATAACTTTTACGACTGATGTAGATGAATGGGCGCAGTATTTATTAGTCAAATCCAATCAAGCGATTATTCGAGCGACCAGTCCAGTTGTTTTAAAAAATACAGTTATTGGAGCGACTTCGGCAGAAAGTTCTTATATCGTTACAGGTGTAAACCTCACTTCTAATTTACAAATAACTGCTCAAAATGGTTTTGAAATTTCAACGACAAGCGGAAGTGGATTTACCAATAGTATAAGTTTAACGCCAACAAGCGGCAAAGTAGCAGAAACAACTATTTATGTGCGATTTTCACCTACGGAGGCTCGGCTTTATAGCGATAATATTACGCATAGCAGCACGGGTACAACGGACTTATTGGTAGAAGTTCAAAGCAATGGTATTGAATTAGACTGCTTTGCAGGCACCGCATTAGATTTAGATGGTTCTAGTGATTACGTCAATTTGGGTAATCCATCAGAACTCCAAATTACAGGAGACTTAACCATTCAAATGTGGTTAAAACCGAGTAATTTTTCTGCTAGAAGAAATCCAATAGGCAAGGCTTATGGAGGAGAATTCACTATTAATCAGGAAACCAATGGAGAGGTCAGATTTTATAATGGAAGTAGTGGTGGCAATAGTGGTTCTTATCAACAAACAGATTCAGAGCAATCACTTGTTTTAAATGAGTGGAATCATATTACACTGGTAAGAAATAGGACTAATCAGACGGTCACTTGGTACATTAATGGGGTACAAACCAACCAAAGAACAGGGGCAAGAACGGATATTGCGGCAGGGAATAATAGTGTTTATATTGGAGAAGGTTATGTAAGCGGCTATGCAGGTTTAATTGATGAAGTTAGGATTTGGAATACCCCTTTAAGTGCGCAACAGATTCAGGAAGAGATGCACTTGACCTTAAAAGGGGATGAAACTGGCTTGGTCGCTTATTACCAATTTAATGAGGCTAGTGGAAATGCTAAAGATTATATCAATGGATTGGATGGAACTTTAGTTAATCAAGCTACTCGAAGTGCGGCTACTCAACCCGTCGGCTGCGGTTTTTCTAATACGCAAGCGAGTCCAAGTGGTGCGGTTACTTTCACGAACACAGATATAGCCGCTTTTTATGCGACCACTACCGACGATGTAGTGGCGACCAAAATAAATCAAGCTCCTAATGCTGATGCAGGTATTGCTGATAGCGAAAGTGCAGCTGACCAACAATATTGGGTAGTCACCCATTTCGGCGGTGCTAATGATAAAAATGCCAATTTGACGGTTACTCTAGGAGAAGGTATTACAGGAAGTGAAACAGCGAGCAGTATTAAATTATACGGTAGAAATCAAACAAGTGATGGCAATTGGACACTCATCAAAGCAGCAGATAATATTGATGCAGCGAATAATACGGCTACTTTTGATAATGTAATGACTTACCAACAGTATTTAATTACCAAAGCACCTTTTCCAAAAATTACGGTAGATAAATCTAGTTTAGCTTTTGGTAATGTCGATGTCAATACTAATCCAACAGAGCAGTCTTATACGATTTCGGCTAGTAATTTAACAGCGGATGTTACCATTACTGCTCCAAGTGGCTTTGAAATTTCCACCACAACTGGAAGCGGATTTACGACTACTTTAACCCTTTCTCCAACGACAGGAGACATTGCAGCAACGACGATTTATGTGCGTTTTGCACCGACCTCAAATGGTTATCAATCGGGTACCATTTCGCATACAAGTACCGATGCTACGACCCAAGATATTAGTGTAGATGGAACGGGAGTCAATCCAGAAATAGAAATTAGGAAAGATGCTACGGTGCTGACAAGTGGGCAAACTATTGATTTTGGCAATTTAGCGGTGAATGGTTCTAACAGTTTAATTTTTACTATTAAAAATGTTGATTTAGGTACATTAAATCTAAGTAATTCGCCGATAGTTGAAGTTACAGGAACAGATGCAGGTGATTTTACTATTGAAGAACAACCAAGTGATATTGCTTTGGTAGCAAACGAAAGCACCACTTTCAAAGTGACCTTTACGCCATCATCTTCGGGTGCAAAATCAGCTACGATTAGCATTGCTAATAACGATTCGGATGAAAATCCTTATACTTTAAATCTGACAGGTTCGGGCGCCCCATTGCCTACGATTACAGTCAGTAGTTTGACCGATTTTGATAATCAATTAGTAGGGAGTATTCCAACTGAAAAAACCTATACCGTTTCTGGGGTCAATTTATCGGAGGCGGTGACTTTATCGGCTACCTCTGGCTTTGAAATATCTTTATCGAGTGGTTCTGGTTTTGGTAGTATGTTGACCCTGCCACACAGCAATGGCACTTTAACAACGACGACGATTTATGTGCGTTTCGCACCGCAAGGAGTGAGTACTTTTGCAGGGGCGATTAATCATGTCTCCACTAATGCAGAGACAAAAGTAGTTACGGTTAACGGTAGTAGTAGCAAATTAGCAGAAAATGTACCTGGCAATACACTTGATTTCGATGGTATTAATGACCGCATTGACTTAGGCAATCCTCCTGAATTACAAATCACGGGCGATTTGACCATCCAAATGTGGCTCAAACCCACCGATTTTAATCAACGAAGAAATCCTATTCATAAAGCCTACGGTGGAGAATTTTCGGTAACACAAGAAACCGATGGGAAAATCACTTTTTATTATGGTACAAATGGTGGAAATGGCAATCCCTATCAAAATGGAATTGAAAGTAATACTTCCCTATTATTAAATGAATGGAATCATATTAGCGTTGTAAGAGACTTTACGAATGACAAAGCAAAAATTTATATCAATGGGGTGCTAGATTTTGAAGTCGCTTTGGATTATGCTAGTGCTACGGCAGGCAATAGTACCGTTTATATTGGAGATGGCTATACGAATCATTATGCAGGTTCATTAGACGAAGTTAGAGTTTGGGATAGGGCCTTGACAACAAAAGAAGTGCAAGAAAATATGCACCTTACTCTAAAAGGAGATGAACCAAATTTGGTCTTATATTATCAATTTAATGAATTGAATTATAGCTCTGTTTATAATATTAAAGGAACACTCCACGGTGGAACAGGTGGCGCAACTAGAATCGCATCTACCATACCCGTAGGTGGCGGCTTTTCAGATACTAAAACAGAAAGTAGCGGCTCGATAGATTTTGTCAATACCGATGTGGACATCAACTTCACGGCGCAAAATAGTGCAGAAGTCGTTGTTTCAAAAATCAACCTTGCACCGAATACGCTTCCAACAGGTTTAGTTAGAGTTTTCAATAGTCAATATTGGGCAATACATCGCTATGGCACAGGTAGTTTTGCAGGGAATATCACTTTTAAAGTAACCGAAGATTTGACTGAGGGAGATGCACAAATGCCTGATGAAGTCTTATTATACGGTAGAAATTTTAATAGCGATATGGATTGGACATTAGTAACGGCTGCCACCTCCGTGGATGCAGCAACTGATAAAGCAACCTTTGATGCCATTACCAACTTTGACCAATTTTTAATTACAGCTTCTTCTGACGGAGTGGCAGAACCGACGGATTGCATTGCCGATATGGTTTATGAAAACAGAAACGATTTACCAAATTTAAATAGTTCGACGACTTATATCAAAGCAGGAAATATCAATGGTAGTGGAGAGGTGATAATCGAAAATGGACAAGACGTATTATTTAGAGCCAAGGAATACATCCAATTAATGCCAGGATTTTCTGTAAAAGCAGGGGCAGATTTTACTGCAAAAATTGAAGATTGCGGTGCAGGATTGGTGGAAGAAGTACCTGAAGAAAAAGCTGCAACCGCAAGAACAGCACCAAAGGTCGAACGACCAGAACCTAAAACAGCTTTGGATATGAATGTGTATCCGAATCCATTTGAAACCCGATTTTTTATTGATTATCGAATTAATCAGGAGGCGCAGGTGACCATTCAACTATTCAATATGTCTGGAAAAAAAGTGCGGGACATCCTAATTGATAAGCGAAAAAAAGCAGGTACTTATAAAGCTCGTTTTACGAATCGAAATTTGACGGTTGGCACTTATATTTTGGTGATACAAATTGATGATGAAGTTCATCAGCGGAAGGTCGTGATGAGTAGTCGAGGGTAACCTAAATCTTCAAATAAGAGTCGTTCTAAAATTTAGGGCGACTCTTATTTTTTTGGAATGAAAAATTACCGCACAATCACTAAAGATCTCGCCCCAAGTGCTTGCAAACCATTAACCACCTTTACAAAATAATAGCCTTCTGCCAAATCACTAACATTCAATTCATAAGCAGATTGGCTCGCCGACACTTTAGTTTCTTGAACAAGACTCCCCTTTGCATCCACTATCAGTATTTGTAAATCTCCCTTGATAACGCCATTAATTTTCAAAGTCGTTTTATCAGCCACTCGATTAGGGAATAACTGTAAATTAAAAGGCGTTTGCTCCAACTCCTCACTACTTGTACTTAGCGTAAATTCGGTATCCTTATATACTTCTTTACCTTCCAATAAAGTCAAAAGCACCTTTGTATTTTTAATAGTCGCTTTAGGAATCGTAAAAATATCTCTATCTAAAATAATCAAATCCGCGAATTTCCCCACTTCCAAACTACCCGTTTTGTCTTCGTGACGCATTACATACGCCCCTTTAATCGTGTAAGCATCAACTGCCGCTTGTACAGTTGGCAATTCTTGAGGGACTCTAGTTACTGCATTTTGTATACCAACAAAAGGATTTAGGGTACTAACATCCCAATCGCTACTTAGCGTTAATCTAGCATTCGCCTCATAGAAAGATTTGATCGGATAAAGGTCTTGTGTTCGTTCTTTTCCAATTAAAAATTCTGCCTCTTCCCAATTTTCTGGTTGCGTAAAATCGCCTGCTACTTGTACATCGGGAATTACATTCAGACTTGTAAAACGAGGAATGTCGGCTGGATCTACAATTTCACAATGCGTTAAGCGGTGTCTTGCCCCAATATCTCCGTTGGCATTTCGAGCATTCTCAATAGCGTCTAAAGATTCGGTGATTCCTCTATCGCCAATGGCATGAATATGAAAATCAAAGCCTGTTTGTTCTAAATCTGCTATAAAGGTTTTCAATCTTTCGCCCGTAAAATAGTTCAAACCTTTATCGAATGGCAAACCCAAATGATCGTCGTAAGGTTCGTGTAATGCAGCAGTTGCATTGATTGTAATCCCATCACTGTACAACTTAATTTGATTGGCTCGCAGCATATCGTCCCCTGCATCATATAATCTTTTTAAACTAGCAATCAAATCCGCATCATTATCATCAGGGTAAGCCCAAAGTCCCATGACGACCCTAGCGGTCAGTAGCCCATCTTCTTTGACCGCATACCACGTTTCATGAAAATTTCTTTTCCAATACGTTCGCCCGTCACACATCGAAGTGATCCCATTTTTAGCTAAAGTAGGTAAACCAAATTCGACCAATCCATCATAATTACTGTTGTCTATTGCAGTGCTAGACTTGAAGGCTAAAGCCAACACAGCATCCCCTGCATTATCCAACAAAATACCATTCGGCTCGCCCGAAATAGGGTCTTTTAAAATATGTCCACCAACAGGATCTGGTGTATTTACATCAAACCCAACCAACTCCAAGGCTACAGAATTCACCCATACCGAATGAGAAGTTTCCTCCAAAATCACAATCGGTTGTTCTGGATATAATTCGTCTAACATTTCGACGGGCGGGCGAGTAGCTTCTAACATAGTCAATAAGGAATATCCAGTTGCAGTTAACCAACCATTGGCATTAGGTTGCAATTGACAATCTGCTAAAACATCTAAATGACTTTCAGGGTCAGCAGCATCTCCGTCTAATGCACAATCTCCCCAAGAACTAGCACTCGCCTCTAGCGTATGTATATGGACATCATGAATACCTGGCATCATTAGGCTGCCTTCTAAATTAGAAAATTCGGTATTATCTCCGATAAAATCATTAATGCCCTCATCATTACCGACATAAATAATTTTACCGTCTTTGATAGCTATGGCAGAGGCAAAAGTTTGACTAGCATCAGCGGTGTAAATTTTACCATTAAAATAGGCTAAGTCGGCAGTTTGTTGTGCTTGACAGCAAGTGAAAACGCAACAAACGAACGTGAAGAGTAACCAATTCTGTTTCATAATATCTTTTTGTAGTACTCTATTAAAAATGATTTTTGACAAATCAATAAAATCGCAAATTAATAGATTATTCTCAGTTGATGATAAAATTATCCATGAATGAATCATATTAGGGAATGAATGGACGATTGGTTTAAGGGTAATATTAGTTTTTCAATAATTATCAGGCACTACGGTAAAAAGTATGGGTTATTGTTTTTTGGTCGTAAAGAAGGAGGTGCTTACAAAGCACCGCCTTCTATGGTGGATCAAATTATATTCTAATCTGATAAATCGTATAAGATAAGGCAGATTAATACAGATTTTTCTAACGCCACATAATGGCAGTTAGGATACTAAATCAAAATCATTTAAGTTTGGAAAAAAAATATTATTAGTCAAAAAAACCACACAACATGGCAAGTAAAAAAGAAGTATTAGGTAAAATCAGAATTCTAATTACCCAAAAGTTCAAAGATCCTGAAAAGGCGTTCAATTTTTTTGATAAAAATGGAGATGGGTATTTGACTTATGATGAAATCAAAAAATTGGTAAAAAAAGCTAAAGTCAATCGCTTTCTCGCACCTGTAGTCGCCAATAAAATTCTTAGAGGATTGGATAAGAATAAAAATAAAAAATTGAATTGGAAAGAATTTAGTAAGGCTGCGAAGGTTTTACTATCGGAATAAATGAGCTAAGAAGGCTATAGCAAAACAAGGCGGCTGTAGGAAACAGCCGTCTTGTCCTGAGCAGCAAAACAAGGCGGCTGTGGGAAACAGCCATCTTGTCCTGTCTTGCTATCAAAAAAGAGGCAGTCTGATTTACACCAAACTACCTCTCAAGAAGGAAAGATTCGATTTGCCTTTAGGTATTTTGTAGCTCAAATAGGTTACCTTCTCGCAATTCCATCTGAGTAGTAACTACAAAACCCTTATATTTTTATCAGATATTTGCCCGAATGAACAAAATTTCTGAGTCATCTTAATCTACATTATCATGTAAATAAGAGTTATTTCTTCTAATTTCTGGCTCCACTTCATCCGAAACAGACCAATCAGATAAATCTGATTCTTGTGAAGAATGTGGCACGTCATTCAACTGAACATTACGTCGAAGGTACGCTGGTTGACTTTCTAACTCATTGATAACCTGCGGATTATTTAACTTGGAAACATTAGTTCGCAATTTTTCTCTACGACGTTCCTCTCTTTCTTGACGCTTACGCATTGCCAATTCTTCTCTTTCTCGCTGCTCATCTTTTACATAAGGCTCATCATAAGAGTATCGAGTTTTTCTATACTTATCAAGCTGAATATCTTCAAACTCAAAAGTAGTTGAATTCTCGGTTGCTACCGATATTAGATCGGGCGTACTTTTTTTTTGAACAGGTGAAGCAGTAGAAATTACTGGTTCTTCGTCATCCAAAGAGATCACTACTTTATTATCTTCTCTAGTTATTTTTTCTGGCTTTTGGCTTTCAAAACCAGTAGCGATAACGGTTACACTAATCTTATCTCCTAAATCTTCATTAAAACAGTTACCCCAGATTAAGTTGGTACCAAAACCAGCCTCCTCTTGTACGAATTCCGTGATCTCGAAGATTTCATCCATCGTGACCTCCTTCGTTCCAGAAGTAATATTTAATAGAATATGTTGTGCTCCTTTGATATTGCTGTCTTCCAATAATGGAGAATTCAATGCATCATCAACTGCTCTTTTCGCTCTATCCTCCCCTTCTGTCGATGCCGTTCCCATGATAGCGATACCACTATCACGCATAACGGTGTTTACATCTTCGAAATCCACGTTGACATAACCAGGAACTGTAATAATTTCTGCAATTCCTTTAGCTGCCATCGCTAAAATATTATCCGCCTCAGAGAATGCTTGAGATAATGATAAATTACCATGAATCTGGCGTAATTTATCATTAGAGATCACGATTAAAGTGTCTACGTTCTTCTTCAACTCTTCTAATCCTTCGCCACCTTGGCTCGTTCTTTTTCTGCCTTCAAAAGTAAAAGGTAAAGTAACAATACCAACTGTCAAAACACCCATTTCGCGAGCAGTCTTAGCAATGATTGGCGCAGCACCAGTTCCTGTTCCACCACCCATTCCAGCAGTTACGAACAACATTTTAGTACCATCTTCCAAAAATTCCTTGACTTCTTCGATAGATTCAATACAAGCTTGTCGGCCAACTTGTGGCTTAGAACCTGCACCACGTCCATCTGTTAAAGCGGGGCCTAATTGTATTTTCACAGGCACTGGGCTAGTGTCAATCGCTTGTATATCCGTATTGCAAATAGCGAAATCTACGCCTACAATACCTTGATTGAACATGTGGGTTACAGCGTTACTACCGCCGCCACCGACTCCAATTACCTTGATGATTGATCCTTCTCCTTTGGGCATATCGAACATCATAATTTATAAGTTTTCTCAGTTAAGAATTTTGTTTTGTAGCGCTAAGCTCTGCTTAGCTTTTCATAAGATTGTACCAAGCAGAGCTTGGAACTACTTTAGTATTCCGTATCTGGTTCAGCCTCAAACCATTCCTTCGTCTTTTTGAACAATTGCGAATACCATTTACCATCTTCCCCGGTGGCAACTCCTACACTCGCTGGTTCTTGTTCAAAAATTTCTTCTGGTTTTTCTTCTACGATTACTTCTTTTTCTTTATGTGTATAGGCTATTTTACCCGCTTCTACCGCCTCAATGCCTTTTAACAATAAACCTATTCCTGTTGAATAAATTGGACTGTAAACTTGTTCAGAATTTCCGTGAGCCAATTGCTCAGCAGGAATTCCAACTCTTGCAGTCATCCCAGTATGGAATTCTGTCAATTTATCAATATCCTTTAGTAATGCGCCTCCACCTGTCAGTACAATCCCTCCAATCAATTTCTTTTCATATCCTGATCGACGAATTTGCCAAACCACATAATCCAATATCTCTTCTACTCTTGCTTGAATAATCAAGGCTAAATTCTTTTCAGAAATTTCTTTAGGATCTCTTCCTTTTAATCCAGGAATAGCGATCACTCTATTATCAAATACTTCGTCTGCCAAAGCTGAACCAAATTTAACTTTCAATTTCTCTGCTTGGTGTTTCATTACCGTGCAGCCTTCTTTGATGTCTTTAGTAATCACATCTCCACCGAAAGGAATCACTGCTGTGTGGCGTAAAATACCTTCATAAAAAACAGAAATATCTGTTGTTCCTCCTCCAATATCCACTAATGCAACCCCAGCTTCTAGCTCTTCTTCACTCAAAACCGATGCGGCTGAAGCTAATGGTTCTAGCGTGATATCAGCTACTTGGTAGCCTGCTTTATTCACACATTTTGTGATATTATTAGATGCTGTAATTTGTCCTGTGATAATATGGAAATTTGCTTCTAACCGTACACCAGACATACCGATTGGGTCCATAATACCAGCCTCATTATCCACGGTGTATTCTTGTGGAATAACGTGCAATATTTTATCACCCGGAGGTAATACCAAGCGATGCATATCTCCTACTAATTTATCAATATCTTTAGTAGAAATTTCGGAATGCATATTCTCTCGCGTTACCATACCTCTATGGTGCAAGCTTTTGATATGCTGTCCAGCAATGCCAACATGTACCACCTTAAATGATTGTTGAAATTGTCTTTCAGCAGCAGCAATTGCATCCGAAATAGCTTTAACCGTCTTCTCAATATTGGTTACAACACCTCTCATTACACCAGTAGATTCTACTTTTCCAACACCCAAAATTTCGAGCTTGCCGTGTTCGTTTTTGCAGCCTGCAATAGCGCACACTTTTGATGTGCCGATGTCTAGTGCGACAACTAATTCTTTTTCCTGGTTAGTGTTCATTTCCATAACCTTACAGTGTTTTGCTGGAAGAAGTAGCTAAATCGTTTATCCTTCCTTAGTGGACTAATTCTTTTAATCTAAAATTTAAAATAATAAATTTAAAATTTAAAAGTAAAGACAATGTGTAACTTACTTTTAGACCTGCCCGAATGCTCGGGCGGGCGGGTTTAAAATTTTACATTTTTGATTTTCAATTAAAGATTATCTTTTTACCGCCACAACTTGCCCATCATAGCGCAAGTCGAACGTTTTATATTTTCGCCATCCCTCATTTGCAATGGCTTTTCGATAGAAAATTTTTAAGTTTTCTAGTTTAATATCAACATCTTCATATTTACCAAACAAGATTTTTTGATCGCCTAATTTAGGCACCAAAGTATACTCTCGCTTATTATTGACATAAATTTGCTCCATCATTGGATGGAATAAATTATCTGACAAAATCTTTTTTCCAACATCAAATAATTGACCAAGTGGATGGTTTTCTTTCTGCATAAATTCGGGAGTATGAGGAGGAATATTCCCCGTTGCCGTCAAGACTCTAACTGTGAAATGTTTAGAAGTCGGCAATTTATTTCCGTCTTTATCCAGATAGTAACTCACTCCGATTTTATCAATAATTCGAATAACTGGAATTCGCTGCTCTATATCAATCTGAACTGTATTGTTGGCACCTAAATATGCCTCAGCATCCAACACAAAAGGACTTTCTTTTAAGACCTTCTCAATTCTTGCTACGTTGATCGTGTTTAGTGGAACTCCTTCCATAGAAAATCCAAAACTTCGATCTAGTATTTCAAAAACATCCCCCTTCGTTATTAAATCATTTCCGTCGGGCAAATGCGCTATATTTATTAATACATCTACCGTTTTCGAAGTTTGCTTTTTTTGCACCATCTTAACTAGCACTACACCAATCAATAAAACAAGGGCAAACCAGCTTAAACGCTTGAGGGTATGTTTAACTTCTTTTTGCATCATTAATAGGGGTTATTAAAGTTATTTGAAGTTATTAAGGTTATTATTCCATACAATACGAGTCCAATAATAACCTCTAATAACCTCCAATAACTTTCAATAACTTTTTTCAGCCAGCTTTCTTACCTCCTGTGCAATCTCACTTGCTGCATTTGGTCTCGCCAAAGTTTTTATTTGCTGACTCAGTTGGCGACGTTTTGTGTCGTTTCTCAAAATATGAATAGCCTCCGGTAGCATTTTTAAAGTAGCATCCGGATCTTTTACCATAATTGCTGCTTGCTCCTTGACAAGCGCTTTAGCATTCTCCGTTTGATGATCTTCTGCCACATTTGGCGAAGGTATTAAAACGGTAGGTTTCCCTATTATGCTTAATTCTGAAATTGTCCCCGCTCCTGCTCTACAAATCACAACATCCGCTAGTGCGTAGGCTAAATCCATTTTATCTAAAAAAGCTCGAATTTCAACATTCGGTAACTTTGCTGTCTCACACTTTTCATAGTCTTCTATATACAATTTGCCTGCCTGCCAAAGTATCTGAACATCCGTCAATTTTTCAATTTCTTCGGCATTAAATCGCATGGCTATATTCAAGGTCTTTGCTCCCAAACTCCCACCGACAATTAAAATCGTTTTCTTGTTTGGGTCAAGCCCAAAATGTTTAATGCCTTCAGCTCGTAGATGGTCCAAATTTCCCATATCCTTTCGTACAGGATTTCCTGTCATTTGAATCACTTCTTTTGGAAAAAAGCGTTCCATATTGGGATAAGCTACACAAACTTTTGCTGCTTTCTTTGACAACAGTTTATTCGTCAAACCTGCATAAGAGTTTTGCTCTTGCACCAAGACTGGAATACCTTGTCGATAAGCCATTTCCAAAGTTGGACCACTCGCAAATCCTCCTACTCCAACTACTACATCGGGTTTAAAATTCCGCACGATCCAAAAGGATTTCCATAAGCTACCAACTAAATTAAACAAGTTGATAAAATTCTTAAATGTCAATTTCCGTTGGAATCCACTGATTTTTAAACCTTTGATTGGGTAGCCAGCTTTAGGAACTTTTTCCATTTCTAACTTACCCTTTGCTCCAACGAATAATATATCTGTACTTGGATCTATTTGCTTTAAAGCATCTGCAATTGCTATGGCTGGGAAAACATGGCCCCCAGTACCGCCGCCGCTGATGATTACTTTCATTTTTCAGAAGTCAGAAGTCAGAAGTCAGATCATTCCGATGAACCAGCACGACTGCGTCATGTGGGCGGGTCGGAATTGTCAGAAATCAGACGATTTAAGACTGCCAGTAATTCTTATTGTTTTATGTCTGAAGTCTGACCTCTGACAGTCAATGAAATTGACGGTCTGACTTCTGACCTCTCTTATTGTTTCCCAAATCCCTCCGCCTCAGGTTCTGGCTCCGTGATCTTCTGAATATTTTTACTTACACTTAGGATGATCCCAAAAGAAATACAAGTAAAAATTAAAGAAGTACCTCCGTAACTAACCATTGGCAATGTCAATCCCGTCACAGGCAATAAGTGAACCGCTACGGCTACATTTGCCAAAGCTTGGATTACGATACTTAATGCTAGGCCTAATGCCAACATCGCACCAAATCCTTTATTACTGACGGTGACTAATCTGGCTACTCTAAATAATAATAATAAGTAGAGTCCAATAATTGCCAGACCTCCTATCATGCCATATTCCTCGCAAATAATAGCATAGATAAAATCAGCATACGGAGAAGGCAAATAGTTTCTAATAATACTATTACCAGGTCCTTCGCCGAACACTCCTCCACTAGCAATTGCCATTTTGGATTGTTGTACTTGGTAGCCTCCATCTTCACTAAACCAAAAGTCTCTAAGTCTTGAAGTCCAAGTACCCGATCGAACAATTTCAGGAAAAATCTCACCTAAAATGAATAGGAAGGCAAATAAGACTACCCCACACATAATCAAGAGTACAATATATTTCAAATCAACTCGACCGATGAACATCATCATCATACAAGTCAAAAATAAAAGTGCTGCGGTAGAGCCATCCGCCGGTGCAATTAAGCCACATATAATTATCACCGGCACGATTATAGGCATAAACGCACTGCTAAAATCTTTAATATAATCAGTAATGGATAAGGCTTTCGCCAAATACATTAATAGGGCAATTTTCGCAAAATCCGATGTTTGAAAAGTCAAACTCGTAAAAGGGACTTCGATCCATCGTCTTGCTTGATTCACACCTACCCCTGCTGCTAGCGTATAAACCAGCAGTGGTATGGATATAAGAAATAGCGTTGCTGCCATTTTCGAATACCGTTTGGGATGAAGTAAGTAACAGATATAAGTCAAAAAAAGGCCCAATCCTAATATGCCAATTTGTTTCAATAAATAACTAGTAGTATCACCTTTGTAATACTTGAATGCCAACGTACCAGTCGCAGAGTATACGATGATAATGGAAAACATGGCTAAAAGCGCCACAATCATCCAGATGACACTGTCACCTCTTAATTCTGAATAAACTCTACTGCTCACAGTATTGAGGGTTCTCGGATATCGGTTATTAGATGTTCTAGATTAACAGAACAACTAGTACTTCAATCCCTTAAAAAATAAAATTTCAAATAATGGAATTGTGCCTAACCTCGCTCTGTTTGTGGAGGAGAAATGATAGTAAAGAAGGAATACCATATAATGGCAGTAGGTGAAGAGTAGGCAAGAACGAATCAGCTATTGCATGATTGCAATAGGACAAGCTCTGTAACATTCATCGAAACCTTCCTTAAAATACTTCTAGCTCGTAGTTGTGTATCTCTCCCGATAGCTATCGGGATAAAATTCCAATTTGAGTTTTCCTTTAACTACCACTTTGGTAACTATTGTCTGTAAGGGTCTAAAAGTCTAGCAAATAAAAATCAACGCAAATTTTACGTAATTTAAAATGTCTAAACTTCTGCTCAAAAAATTTTAAAAAGTCAACTACAAGAGCATCTTTCTTTTCTCGGAACGGTTTTCTTAGTTAGTCCGTGGTAAGTTAAAAGTTGAATGGTTCTTGTAGTTTTCCCATAGTTTATTTCGTATTTAGAATATATATAAGAGAATACTTTTCGGAGCGTATTGAAATTATAAATTTCTTACCTCCGTTATTTATTCCCTTTTCTCATTTTATCTTAACTTCAAAGTTATAATGGTCAAAACTGCTAATAAAACCGCGATGATCCAGAATCGTGCGACGATCTTTGCCTCGTGCATTCCCTTCTTTTGGTAGTGGTGATGCAGGGGCGACATTAGAAAAACCCTTCTTCCCTCGCCATATTTTCCTTTCGTATACTTGAAGTACGATACCTGAATCATGACAGAAAGTATTTCAATTAAAAATACTCCACACAGGATCGGTATCAACATTTCCTTTCTAATCAAAACGGCTAAAGTAGCAATTACTCCTCCTAGCATCAAACTTCCAGTATCGCCCATAAAAACTCTAGCAGGATAAGCATTGTGCCATAAAAAGCCAATACATCCTCCAAGAAAACAAGCGCAAAAAATAACTAGTTCTTCGCTATTTGGAATATAGAGGATATTCAAATAATCCGCAAAAATCGTATTACTTGAAACGTAAGCTAAGATGCCTAAAGTTCCACCAATAATGGCAGAGACACCCGTCGCTAATCCATCTAACCCATCCGTCAAATTGGCACCATTTGATACAGCAGTAATTATAAAAATAATCAGTGGTATAAAAAGTATCCAAACATATTTTGGAGCGCTTTCGCCCAAAAACCAGAGTAAATTGGAATAGTCTAATTCATTATCTTTCAAAAAGGGCATATTGGTTAATGGTGCTTTTATCAAAGCATACGAATCAACTTTAGAAGGATCACTTTTATCAATCGGTACATCTACCATTTTGACAATTTCATATCCTCTATCCATTGCGATTTCGTCATCCATTCTCACCATTACGTCACCATGAAAAATCATGACAGCCCCAATAATGAAACCTAATACAATTTGTCCTAATATTTTGAACTTCCCTTGAAGTCCTTTTTTGTCTTTTTTGAAGACTTTTATATAGTCGTCCATAAAGCCGATACCCGCTAACCACAAGGTGGCAAAAAGCATCAACAAAATGTAAACATTCGTTAAATCATTTAGTAAAATAGAAGGAATAACTATAGCTAATACAATTATTATTCCACCCATCGTCGGAGTTCCCTCTTTTTCTTTCTGCCCTGCTAACCCAAGGTCTCTTACCGTCTCTCCAACTTGCTGTTTTCGAAGAAAATTTATGATGCTTCCACCAAAAATCATCGAAATAGTTAAGGAAATTAGGATCGCTAAGCCTGCCCTAAAAGTGATATAATCAAATAATCTCGCCCAGCTTGCCCAAGCAAAATTTTCGTTTAGCCATTCAAAAAAATGGTATAACATAGTTCGTCCGCCCGTTATGTTTTTGATTATGATACAAGATAAAAAAAGTTTTTTTAGTATCCTAATTAATTGATAGTCAATTTCTTATAAAAGAAAACTTTTTTAAAAAGCTTGTGTAGTTCTCAAAAAAAGTGATGATATTTTGTTTACAGCGTAATGTTAAGAAAAATTATTGAATTAAACGCATTGATTTTTTTTTAATAAAAATTTAACCTATACATTAAAAAAATTCAGCAAATAATTTTACTTTTGACATTAGAGTTGCCAAACAAAAAAGGCTATTTTAAAAATTAAAGAAATGTTGTATTTGTTAAAATTTAATTTTTTTGGAATTTTCCAAAGAAAATAAAAGGTCTCAACAATGTCTACATTCCTATAAGGCTTCTCTTATCTACTCCAAAAGAGATAGAAAAAAACAGTAAGCAACGGGGTATCAATAACTTTTAATTTTGATGGTCCAAGTGCCTTTTCACATCTAAATAAAAAGCTACCCGTTGCGAACTGTTCAAACATCAATCTGAGAATGATAATAAGTCCTCTCTGTCAGGTGATTTAAAATCAATGTCCTAATAAAGATTATTGGTCTACACCCAACAATCCTTCACTGATTTTTTAAAACTAGACAATGGTACTTTTTCACAGTAAAGAGTTAGAAACAGTTAAGCATTTTCCCGGCTAGGGTAAGTGGGAAGTAAATCTAGGGTCCCTCAACCTTCGATTTATGCCTGTTTCTCTCGTTACCAGATTCAGTACAGTTCGTTTATTAAAGTTTGCTTATCGTCAAAAGGAAACTTCTTTCCTTTTATTTCTTGATATTTCTCATGCCCTTTGCCTGCCACCAGAATTATATCTCCAGCCTTGGCAAATTTACAGGCAGTTTTTATCGCTTGTTTTCTATCAGAAATAACTAATGTTTTATGATTAGCCGTTTCAGGTATTCCCTTTTCCATATCATTTAAGATAGCATCAGGGTCTTCACTTCTTGGATTATCGGAAGTCAATATCACCATATCACTTTTTTCACAAGCCACTTTTGCCATAATTGGCCGCTTGACTTTGTCTCTATCTCCACCGCATCCAACTACGGTTATTATTTTCTGTGTTCGTTTGGCTACTTTTTGGATTGTATCTAGAACATTAACTAAAGCGTCGGGCGTATGTGCATAATCTACAATTCCGACTTTATTATTTTTTACTACCGTATCAAATCTTCCTTCAGCGGCAGGTAAATTACTAAGGATGGTCAATAATTCTAAATCATCGAATTCCAATAATTTTCCTATTCCATAAACGGTCAGTAAATTATAAGCATTAAAAACACCAACTAGTCGGCAGTATAACTCTTGGTCATTGACCATCAAGTGTAAGCCTTCGATTCGGTTGTCTAGAATTTTGGCTTTGAAGTCCGCCATTCTTTGCACCCCGTAGGTCGCTTTTTTTGCTTTGGTATTTTGTACCATAATTTTGCCATTCTTATCATCCACATTTGTTAAGGCAAATGCAGTTTTCGGCAAATCATCAAAGAACTTCTTTTTTGCGTTGATGTATTCTTTGAAAGTTTTATGGTAATCTAGGTGATCGTGTGAAATGTTAGTATAAGCCCCTCCTCTAAAAACCAAACCGTTAATCCGTTCTTGATGAATAGCATGGGAACTAACTTCCATAAATGCATATTCACATCCTTGATTAACCATTTCCTTTAGTAGTTCATTAATAGCAATAGCATCAGGAGTAGTGTGAGTGGATGGAATAATTTCTTGACCAATTTTATTTTCAACGGTCGATAAAAGGCCAACTTTGAAGCCTAATTCCGAGAACAATCGATGCAATAAAGTCACCGTCGTTGTTTTACCGTTTGTTCCTGTTATGCCAATTAACTGAAGGTTGTTGGAAGGTTGTCCATAATAATTATGAGCAATCATTCCTAAAGCGGCAGCACTATTAGCCACCTTTATATATAAAACAGATTCATTGAAAATTGAAGGAAAAGTTTCGCAAACAATAACTGTAGCTCCACTTTCCACCGCTTTTTCGATGAATTGATGTCCATCTACTTGTGTACCTTTTACAGCAACAAAGAGGGACGCGACCTCTACCTTTCGGGAATCAAAGACTACTTTCGATATCTCTCTGTTTGAATTACCAACTTTTTTTTCAATAATAACATTGGATAAAATTGGTTCAAGTTTCATAGTGTGTATTGAATTTGTACGAATCGCCTATGACGTTTTCGCTATTCGATAAGAGGACAAAATCTTTTAAAATTAGCAAGCTTTAGACCTTACCTTGCATTGCTTCACAGTTTTTTTATCCTAGAAAATTGATTAATGGAGGTTTAATAAAAAATAGCGTACTGTGTTTAGGCGTTTAAATTAGGATCTGTAAGGTGTGATAGCCATTGTTGGTCTAGTAATAATTACCAAGTTTAGTAATTGTGTGATAGTGTATAGTGTTTCAAGAAAGGAATTATCACTAGCCGTTTTTGTAAAGCATTTACTTGAAGTAATCGCTTTATCACCCCAAAAACAATTTTATTTCTTGACCACGAATTCGTGTTCCAGGTATAATAGATTGTTTTCGGACTTTGCCAGCACCCGTTACTTTCACCCTTAGTCCTTTATTCTCTAATAGGTAGAGTGCGTCTCTTAGTCCCATTCCGACCACGTTGGGTACTTGTTTTTCAGGAATGGTTCTTCTGCGTATTTTTAATGAATCGTTTAAGGAAGTAACCACAGACCACTCGTTTTGAGTACGAGTTGTATAGTCCATTTCCAAAGATTGTAAAATCTGTTCAAAGTCGTTTCTGTAGCCTAAGTTATTGTGAGGTAATGCTTCCGTTTGGAGCCTGTCCGCTGTTTTGGAATCCATGGAATTATAAAATGCAGGCTGTGTTTCAAAACACTTATCTGCTATTTGTCGAAAGACAGGACCTGCTACATCTCCGCCGTAGTAACTCCCAACTTTCGGGTCTTTGATGACCACGATGCAAGAGTAAATCGGATTTTCAGCAGGAAAATAACCCGCAAACGAGCCTACGTGCTTGACTTTTTTATTTTTAGATTTTAAACGATGGTAATTGGTTTGGGAAGTACCAGTCTTGGCGGCAAATCGATAGCGATTACTTTTCAGTTTACTCGCTGTTCCTCTCTCAACTACTCCTTCTAATAATGTTTGTGCCGCTTGAATAGTGCCTTTTGAGGCAATTCTTCGGTTAACAACAGTAGGCGGAAATCTTTGTAAAGTTTTTCCTTCTTGCTGAATTTCCTTCACTAAGTAAGGCTTCATCAAGCGTCCGTTGTTTGCCACTGCATTATAGAAATTGAGTAATTGGATAGGTGCTATTTCGGATTCGTAGCCGATAGCCATCCAAGGTAAAGTAGTTCCACTCCAGAGGTCTTCTGTATTGTAGGCTTCTTTCAAATAAGGTTCTGCCTCTCCCACCAATTCTATGCCTGTAGGCAAATGCAAATAAAAAGACTTCAAGGTTTTGATAAACCGCTTAGCATTTTTATTCTGATTGTAGTATTGGTGGACTAATTTGGCAATCCCTACATTTGAAGAAATTTCAAAGGCGTGTTGAATCGTGGTGGTATCCGTTACAAAAGATTCTTTACCAGAATCTTCCATTACTTCTTCGTAGAACTGATATTTACCAGAATCTATCTCAATCAAATCATCTAGTTCGACATAGCCATCTTCTAAAAGGGCCATAATCGAGGCTAGTTTATAAGTTGAGCCTGGTTCATATCTTGCTCCGACCGCATTATTGTAGGTCTCCCCCCAGTCGATTGTCTTTTTTCTTGTCTCGAACTCTTGCAGGTTAGAAATGGCTTTAATAGCCCCCGTTTTAACTTCCATAACTATCGCTACGCCCCATTCTGCTTTGCTTTTGCTAACAGCATTATAGAGTGCTTTGTGCGTATAGTCCTGAATGTTTACGTCGATGGTGGAAACAATGTCTAGTCCCTTTTGAGGTTCTATTTCTGTCAAATTACTGACAGGCATCCAGCTATCACGTCCCAATCGGTACATGAGTCTTTTGCCAGATTCTCCTGCTAATGTTTTGAAGAAAGAACGTTCAAGCCCAACTTTGTTGTTTTTATTTACATAACCCAATGTCCTGTTGGCCAAAGGGCTAAATGGTCGATATCTTCTGAATCTTTCCTGTGCTATAAATCCTCCTCCAAATTGTCCTTCTTTAAAAATAGGAAAAGCCTTCATCCTTTCCATTTCCGAATACCCCACTTTTTTCTTTATAGTCACGTATTTATTTCCTGCGTTGCGCTTGTCGGTTAATAACATTTTCCATCCTCCATCAGTACGCTCAGGGTTCACCTGTGCGAGACAATGTGCCAATGAATCAATATTTTCATTAAACAATTCATCATCTGCTTCTGTAGGATCAAATCGTATGTCAAAGAACGGTAATGATGTGGCTAAAATACTGCCGTCGGCTGCAAAAATATTGCCCGGTTCGGCTTCCACATTTATTTCTTCTAGTTTAAAACTATCTCTTCTAGTTCTCCATTTTTCTCCCTCTACAAATTTTAATTTAGCCGTTTGCCCAATCAAAATAAGTGCCACTAAGGCAATCAAAAAACCCACTATATATACTCTTACAAGAACTTCATTTTTTATGTTGATAATCTTTGCCATGTAGTGTAGTGATTAGTGAGTGGTTATTAGTGATTAGTTACCAACCACTTTACCCGTCACAAATTACCTTTTTCAAGTTTTCTCATTTAATACTTACAATTTCTCTCCTCTCACTTTCTTACCTTCTCACTCTCTCACCTCTATTAATCTACTGCTGATATTTTTATCGGATGCTTTCCCCTGTTGCTTAATCCGTCAGCTTTCACCGTCTTTTCTACTTCTGATTGTTTACTTTTCTTCATCAAATCAGATTTCAATGATAAATACAACCACCTTGATCGGTCCACTTCATCTTGTAAAGACTGTATTTCTCGAATATTCTTTTCAGAATAATGGGTATTCGCTATATATATGGTCACTAAAAATCCAAGAAAGAAGACAAATAATAAGTTAGATAAAATCCACTTGGCTGCCATTCCACTTAACGATTCTTTCGGACCTGCTTTTTTCTTTGCCATGTTTGAGAAGTCAGTTGGTAGCACGGACTTTAGTCCGTCTGGTTTGTAGGACTTTAGTCCTAACTTTCGGGGCTACCTAATATAACTTTTAAGGTCTAAAGACCTTTGAACTGGACGGCCTAAAGCCCGTGCTACCAGTATCTAAATTCTTTCCGCCACCCTCAGTTTCGCACTTCGAGACTTTGGGTTGACTTTAATTTCTTCAGCAGTTGGCAAAATCGGTTTGCGAGTAATCATTTTAAAAGGCTTTATGAGATTTCCATAAAAGTCCTTTTCTGGTTTACCTGCAAAATTGCCAAACTTCAAAAAGTTTTTCACCACTCGATCTTCTAAAGAGTGATAAGAAATGACGACCAATTTTCCTCCAACGGGTAAAACCTCAGCGGATTCTTCCAAGAAGGTTTTGATGGAATTAATTTCGTCATTTACTTCTATCCTTAAAGCCTGAAAAACTTGAGCTAAATAACGATTGCGTTGCCCTCTAATCAATGGTCCCAAAATATTTAGGAATTGAGTAGAAGTTTGAATCGTATATCTTTGCCTTTCTTGCACGATGCGTAACGCCAAAGTTTTGGCATTTCGCACTTCTCCGTATTCACCGAAAACTCTTTGTAGCTCTTCTGCTGAGTAATCGTTTAAAATGTCAATTGCTGTTTTAGGTCCTTCTTGATTCATCCGCATATCCAAATCCGCCTCAAATCGAAAAGAAAAACCTCTTTCTGCCACATCTAGCTGATGAGAAGAAACGCCCAAATCCGCTAAGATGCCATCCACTTGCTTATAACCAAATAATCTTAAAAACCGCTTTAGGTATTTATAATTGCTATGGGCAAAATGAAATCGTTCATCGTCAGGAACATTTTTTTCTGCATCTGCATCTTGGTCAAAACCAATCAATGCACCCGTCTCCCCTAGTCTTTCCAATATTTTATTAGAATGACCGCCACCACCAAAGGTGACATCTACATAAGCTCCATCTTTTTTTATGTCAAGTGCATCTAAACATTCTTCTAAAAGAACTGGCACGTGGTAGTCGCTCATAATTAATTTAAAATTTCAATTTATAAACGCACTCTTATATTCTGCTCACTGCCTACTGTTTCCTGCCTACGGCAATCACTGGTCACTTGTCCAACTTGCTCCTCCGCCTGGCATCGTCTTCACATTTACTTCGACGATCTCCTCTTTATCTTTCTTAGCCATTACTTCTTGAGCTAAAGCAGAAAAATCTTCTGGCTCTTCATCTAACATATTATCATAAGCCTCTTTATCCCAAACCTCTATTCTATCGTTGTATGCAAAAAGGACAACTTCTTTCGTCAACCCTGCATACGCCATCAATCGCTTAGGAAAAAGAATCCGTTCAGAGCCGTCTGTAGCGACTTTAGAGGCACCTCGGTAGAAATATCGAATAAATTGACGTTGTTTAGGATCATAAACATTCAAGTTATCTATTTCTTTTGTAATTTTATCCCAATTTGCCTCCGGGTAAATCATTAAACATTTTTCGAATCCTCTATTTAAAACGAATTGGTGAGCGGTATCGCCACCCAATTGCTTTAAGAGCTGAGTTGGCATACGCATACGCCCCTTAGCATCTATCTTGCAATCATATTCGCCTATTAGTTGAGGCATCTCTTTTGATGTGTTTTTTCTCGAAAATTGTTTATTGTTTCTAATTCTGTGTCAAAATTAGGAAAATTGTCCACATATTCCCACATCCTGCCACTTTTTTTTCTAAAAAAGATGAAAAAAAGTCATGCCTTGGCGTATCTAAGTTATTTATATAATCAAAAAGGTTAAAAATATTAAAATATAACTAAAAAAATTACATTCTATTTTTTTTATATTTTTTTATCATATATCATCAAATTATCTTTATCAATTAACATATTACATAATACAAAATATGGCTAAAATTTAGTCACATTTTCCCACTACATCCACCTAAATTTACTTAGACCTTATTGGTAAAATTGAGGTGTCTATACCATAATAGAAATAAATTCACCATTAGCAATTGTCAATTCAACTAACCAAGCATCTCCTTACAGTCAACATTTTGACTCCCTAAGATTTCGATAAACAGTTCACTTTATGTTGTTTTTGCCGCTAGTCATTCGTTAAAATTTAACTTTTTTTTAAAAAATTCTAAAAAGAAACAACTTGTCAAAGTTCGGACAAATAAGGTCTAGTTAGCTTTAATATTAGCTATTCCTTGAATGTTAAACAATCCTAATAAAACAGTTTTGTGAAGTCTTCTCGCCTTATGTTATACTTCTGTGATATTTGTTAACCTTTTGAAATGGAATCAGTTAGCGCATTTATTTCCAAATTTGCACCCAACCCTTTTTTCTTCTACCTTTGTTTTGTCAACCAAAAAGATCTTTTTCAGACAAGTATTTATACAAAATTTATTTTGGCGACAACGAGCATCCTTTAAGACAACAGGAGTATTTTAAAATCGCCTTCTTTATTAAAAAACTTAAAATAGAATTCTTTTCCTTGACTTGAATTTGGGCTAAGTCCACTTATTCAAAGGGTAGAATTCTATGCAACAAACATCATTATTAACTATAGGGAAATAGAAAAGGTAGCACTCAATCACTCAACAATTTTACCTACCTTTTCTAATGCCCTCTAAATTTCTTTATCATGACACCTAACTACAAAACAGTAGTGAGGAAGGATAGGTATGCTATGCCTAATTTCCTCCTAAAATCCCTTATTCCAATTTTATTATTAATGTCATTACTATTTAGCTACAATGCCCTACAAGCTCAAACAGTGGGTGGAGTATATGCCATGACCAACGGAGAAGGTCAAATAGCAGGTAATGTCCAAGGACCAAACGCAGTAGTCGCTTATGGACAAGCAGCAGATGGAACTTTAACGATCATTGGTACTTACCCAACAGGTGGTAATGGTGGAGACTATGACGGTGGCGAAGGTTTAGATCCACTTATTTCTGCTTATGCCATTACAAAAACTGAAGACAACCG
>CALDTJ010000536.1 GCA_937924145.1 uncultured Saprospiraceae bacterium | reverse complement strand
GTTTTTCCTTTAGAATATTCAAAAATATCTGGTGTCCCTTTTACAATAGATAAATCAGGTGAGTAAGCACATTTAGCTTTTTCTAGATAAACATGGCGGTTGCTACCATATCTTCTGAAAACACGATTTCCTTTAAATATTCGACCTAATCCGCCTAGAAAATTAGCAACAATATGTTCATGGTTATTCGTTGCAATTTCTTTGATCCATATCTCTCCATTGTAAAATTCAATAGGATATTCACAAACTGCTAATAAATTAACAAATTCCTCAAAATCACCAGCAAATCGTTGCTCTTCATTACTTAATTCAAGGCGTTCGGCTAATATAATTGGATATTTTTTTGATAATACCATATACTTTTTGTTATTTTCATAATAGTAATTTTTCTACTCATCTGCAAATGACTTTTTCCCTAACAAATTAGACAGTATAAAAAATCTAACATTATTCACCATAACTAAAAACTATCTTCTTATATTTTACGATCCCTTTTTTTAAACAATACTGTTTCCCAACCCCACCTATCCAAGAACGGAAGTAGTAGGATTTCCAAGGAGATAATTCATACAACCAACGAAAAGAAAAGACTAAAAATCGTATCCATTTATGTTTTAACGTATTGTTCTTCATATATGGAGTTAAGTCCGTTTCTTCAATAATTTCAAGGCCGTATCTTTCAGAAATATCTTTTATTTCTGTCGTGGTTTTTAAACTATTAACCAACCATCCATACTTAAAATCAATAATTGCTTGTTGGCCTTTTTGATCTAATCTTTTGTGATCAATAGCATCATTTAAGAAGTCATCAATTAAAATTAATTTACCTCCTTTATTTAATTTTTGGCCAACTTGTTCAAAATATTTATCCGCATTGGACGCATGAACAAAGGCCTCTATTGAAAAGACAATATCAGTTTCTGGAACTTTTTTAGGTAGGTTCGTAAAATCAGCCTCAATAAATTGGATAGTTGAAGAAAGATTTAATTGTTCAGCGTTTTGTGTGGCAAGAGCTATTTGAGTGGCACTTATAGTAACTCCACAATAATGGGCATCTTCTTTGAAATGTTCTTGTAAATAAAAAATACTACCCCCTACTCCACAACCTAAATCAAGAACGGTTAAAGGAGGTTTTGAGGTGTAATTGAGCATTTCTTCTAAAATAAGTTTATTAGAATAAAAGAAAGCATCTTGTGTCGTAAAATAAGGTTCTTTCCAGAGTGGCTGGTGAATACTTTTGTGAGTATTGTCCTTGTGAAACCATAGAAACCTCCGAGTATTACGCTCATAATAGTTTTTAACTTTATCGGAATGTTTCATGCTTTTATTTTGTGTAAGTAAGTCTAAGACTTATTATTTAGCCATCCCCCAAAGCACCCGCATAGCCTTCGCAGCATCCTTCACATCCACAAAAATATGATCGTGATAATACCCTGCAATGACATTTGCACTAATATTATTTTCTCCCAAAGCAGTCGCAAAGGCAGCGGTCAAACCAACTGCATCCAAAGCAGAATGGATATTCAAAGTAATCCAAGCAGCCACAAATTCATAAGGTAAGCCTAATTTATTGGCATCTTCCTTCGATACAACTACGGTCATCCCTTCTTTTTCTCTCATTTCACAAATCGTGATCGCTCTTGGAATAACGGAAATATCTGGAACTGAGGCAAATACATATTCCCCATCGTTCAAGACAGGTTCCATATTGGCGATTAATTTCGCTAGGTTGGTTTCTCCAGTTTGGTTGGACATAATTGTAGGTGTTGCGAGTTATGAGTTACAGAACATTACTCCTCTTCGTATTCGTAAAATTCGATCATTTCTTTGTTATCAACTATCCCTGTCCCTAAATATCTTTTTGCTAGTTCATTCGTGGCAGTACAAACTATTTCAGCAATCAACATGGTATCAAAAGCGTTTTGACCCTGAGCTTGAATAATTGCTTTTCTTTCGTTCACCTCAAATAATTCGTTAATATTAATAGCTAATTCCTCTGGAATGGGTTTTCCATAATTGTAGCGCAATTCTCCCGCACTAAATAGCAAATTTCTCGCAATCACCCCATTTTTTATTAAGCTAAACCCAAACATATCCGAGACTTCATTCCAAATAATAGCGGCTATTTCATTTTCTTTAAAATCTAAAAATGGGTTATTTTCGTTAAAGGCTTGTCTTGCCATTCCGCCTTCACAGATAATTTTACAGTTGTCTTTATTGCCAATAAATAGGCTATCCCATTGATTATTAGTGTCGTAAAAATTGACTGCTTTTCCTTTTTTCAAATTGGTGATCCCTATTTTCCTCAATAGCACTTCATTGGACAAAGTGCCGACATTGGTTATGAAAATTGGATTCAAATTAAGTCCCATAGTTTTTTGTATTTACTTCGATAGTCGTTTTTAGAAAAACCTAAAACTTCGGTGGCTTAATATTCTTAAAATGACCATTCATTTGCGCTCGCTTTTTACTATCCTCCATATTCGTCACCATCGGAATTAATTTTTCTAAGTGCTGTATGACAAACTGTTGTCTTTCTAATTCGCTTGGTAAAGTCAAGAGGGCATATTCTTGGTCGATGCTTAGCCCTATGTAGTGAGCTATATCAAAAATTCGGAACATCGAAGGGCTTTTAGGCGTCTTCTTATTCATTTTTAATAGCTCAAATAATTCTTCGACTTTCGTTAATATTTTTTCATTGATAATTAAATCAGAATCATCTTTATAAGTCAATCTTTTGATGTCTGCGCCTGGGTACAATTTGCCAGGGGCTACTGAATAAAATTCTTCGGTTCTGAATACACCAATTCCCAAGGTCTTGATGTCCATAGAACCATCTTCGTTCTTATTTTCAATAGATAATAGGCGCATTTCTGTACCAATTGGCATT
>CALDTJ010000535.1 GCA_937924145.1 uncultured Saprospiraceae bacterium | reverse complement strand
TAAGTGTTTTCTGAATAGTTGGTCACTGATTTTTGAGAAAACACCTCTTTTATTAGCTAAACACATATCCTATACCACAAAAGAGATGTCTCCTCAAAACTGTACTGAACAATTACCTTTTATTATTGAAATTTAGCTTTTACAAATAAAGACTTAAATATTGTCTAGTATAGATAGATATTGAACCTAGGTTACTCTGTAACCACTTTTCTTAAGCCAATCTTTTTGCCTTCTTCTACCATAAATGCAAAAGCAGCATCGTAATTGTTCTCGATCTTTCCATCTAAAATAGCCTCTCGTATAGCATTTTTAATAATTCCTACTTGTCTAGAAGGAGGAATATTAAAACTCTTCATAATCATTTCACCAGAGATCGGTGGTTGCCAATTTCTAATATGATCCTTCTCCTCAATTTCTTTCAGCTTTTCTTTGACTAATTCGTAGTTGGCTAAATAACGCTTAACCTTTTTAGGATTTTTAGAAGTAATATCCGCTGCACAAAGCGTCATTAAATCTTCTAAATCATCCCCTGCTTCAAACAACAATCGACGGATAGCTGAATCGGTTATATTTTCCTTCGTCAACGAAATTGGACGTAAATGTAAACGAACCAATTTTTGAATATATTTCATCTTATGATCCATCGGTAATTTCATCCGACGGAAAATTCGAGGAGTCATCGTTGCCCCTAATGCCTCATGACCATGAAAAGTCCAACCATGAGTCGGGTCAAAACGTTTGGTCGGTGGTTTAGCAATATCATGCATGATGGCTGCCCAACGGAGCCACAGATTATCCGTTTTTTTACAAATATTATCCAATACCTCTAAAGTGTGGTAGAAGTTATCTTTGTGTCCTTTACCGTCCTTATAGTCCACTCCTTGAAGCGCTGCCATTTCTGGAAAGAAAATATGTAAAAGTCCAGTATCAAATAGCATTTTAAACCCAATGGATGGAGTAGGGGATAAGATGATTTTATTTAACTCAATAATAATTCTCTCTTTAGAAATAATATTGATTCGATTTTTATATTTGGATAAGGCTTTATAGGTATTTGGCTCAATTTGAAAACCTAATTGAGTTGCAAATCGAATGGCTCGCATCATCCGCAACGGATCATCCGAAAAAGTCTTTCCTGGTTCCAATGGAGTCTTAATCGTCTTACTTTCCAAGTGTGCCAAGCCCCCAAATGGATCAATTATTTTTCCAAAGTTTTTCCCAGTTAATCCTAATGCTAAAGCATTGATTGTGAAGTCTCTACGATTCTGGTCATCTTCCAAAGATCCTTCTTCTACCGTAGGTTTTCTAGAGTCATGTCGATAAGATTCTTTTCGCGCTCCGACAAATTCAATTTCTAAATCTTTGCTCTTAAGCATGGCAGTCCCAAATCGCTTGTAAACCACCACTCGTGGAATAGGGCGCATTCTAGACGCTACGTTTTGTGCTAAACGGATACCGTTACCGACACAAACAATGTCCATATCTTTGGAAGGACGAGCTAACAAACGATCTCGAACATAACCACCTACGACATAAGTAGGGTAGCCCAGTTCGGTAGCAGTTTGCTCGATTAGGGTAAATATTTCTCTTTCTTGTGGTTGTATATTAAAGACCATTTACTGGTTGCTGGTTTGCTGGTTGCTAGTTACTGGTTGCTGGTTGAAACTAGCAACCAGTAACTAGAATTTTAATAGGCTGCTGCTGGTTCGTATTCCGCATATCGTTCTGCTACTAGCTCAAAAGTTTCTAGAATTTCCTCTGGACTATGACTAGTCACCAATTTCATTCTATACGGTTTCATGTGAGGAAAACCTCTGAAATAGTTGGTATAATGCCTGCGCATTTCTAAGATTCCAAGCGTTGTTCCTTTCCACTCGATAGAATGTAAAAAATGTTGTTTGGCTGCTGCAATTCTTTCTGATACGGTTGGAGGAGCTAAGATTTCGCCAGTTTCGAAATAATGCTTTATTTCTCTGAAAATCCAAGGATAACCGATAGCTGCTCGACCAATCATGATGCCATCCACATTATATTTCTCCTTATATTCTTTTGCCTTTTGTGGTGAGTTGATGTCACCATTGCCAAAAATAGGAATTTTGATTCGTGGATTCTTTTTTATATTACCAATTTTCGTCCAATCTGCCTCGCCCTTATACATTTGCTTTCGAGTACGACCGTGAATGGATAAAGCCTTGATACCCACATCTTGCAATCGCTCTGCTATTTCTTCGATGTATTGGGTTTTATCATCCCAACCTAATCGAGTCTTTACAGTCACAGGCAAGTTCGTTGATTTAACGACAGTTTCTGTTAATTTGACCATCCGAGGAATATCTTGTAGAATGCCGGCACCACACATTTTAGAGGTTACTTTTTTCACGGGACAACCAAAATTGATGTCCAACACTTCTGGCTGTGCAGCTTCTACAATTTCCGCAGCTTTCATCATGGAAGTCAATTCTGCTCCAAAAATCTGAATGCCGATTGGTCGTTCTTCTGGATAGATATCTAGTTTTTGTACACTTTTTGTAGCATCTCGAATCAATCCTTCTACTGAAATAAATTCAGTGTACATCATATCGCAACCCTGCTTTTTGCACAATGCACGAAAAGGCGGATCACTCACGTCTTCCATGGGTGCCAACAATAATGGAAATTCTCCTAATTCTACGTTTCCTATTTTGACCATGTTTTTTCGGTTCACGGTACACGATTTACGGTACACGGTTTAGCTAATGACATAAGTTGGAAAAATGAGTAATTATTAGTGCTTACCTACTATATTTTCCAAAATTTTAGCTGAAATAAATATATTTTGCAAAAATAAGGCTTTATTTCAAAAATAATCTTTTTCAAAGGTTATTGATTTGTCAATTTTGAAGATTAAATACTTAGTTGTAAAAGAAATTTCTAAAAAAATAGTTCCAATGCAAGCAATTTATTCTAAAGCGGTTAGTGAAAAGCGGATTTATAAGTTTTCAAAAAATGGACAAAACACTGCTGTAGATACGATAGTCGTGGAAGAGCCTTTGGAAATTCGAATCCGTTTTTTTCAACAGCAGAAATGGCAAGTTAAAAGCCTAGCAGTTACGATGCGTACGCCTGGAGATGATGAGTATCTGGCTATTGGTTTTTTGTTTACGGAAGGTGTTTTAGCTAACCAGAATGCTATTGATGCTATTAAAAAAATTGAGGATAATATATTGATAGTCAATTTAATAAAAGAGGTAGTTGTTGATTTTTCCTCCTTAGAACGAAATTTTTACGCAACTTCTAGTTGTGGGGTATGTGGTAAAGCGTCTATTGAAAAATTAGAGAAAATTAGCTGCTTTTTTCCTCAAAAAAACTTGCCTAAGATTAATCATTATACGGTGTTGCGCTTGCCTCAGCTGTTGAGAAATATCCAATCTGTTTTTGATCAAACGGGTGGGATTCATGCGGCTGGGTTGTTTGCTCCTACGGGTGAACTATTGACACAAGCCGAAGATGTTGGACGACACAATGCGGTGGATAAATTAATTGGTGATTGCCTACAAAATGGACAAATTCCTTTGCGAAATCATATTTTAATGTTGAGTGGTAGAGTAGGGTTTGAGTTAGTACAAAAAGCGATGATGGCTGGGATTCCGATTATTGCAGCGGTAGGTGCGCCTTCTAGTTTGGCTATTGAATTGGCGGAGGAGACAGGGATGACTTTGATTGGATTTTTAAGGAATGAACGGTTTAATGTTTATTGTGGGGTTGAACGAATTACTGGATAACTTCCTGCTTGCCCGTCTGGGTATCCAGTAATTTTAAGTGCTAGATGTTGATTTTTCCACACGAATTTAGATTCTATACGGATTTTAGACGTTGACTTATAACACGGAAATTTGATAACACGGAACTGGATGTTGACAGCGTTTTTTGAGGATTTTTCCACACGGATTTAGATTCCACACGGATTTTAGACGTTGACTTATAACACGGAAAATTGGTAAGACGGAACTGGATGTTGACAGCGTTTTTGAGGATTTTTCCACACGGATTTAGATTCTATACGGATTTTAGACGTTGACTTATAACACGGAAATTTGATAACACGGAACTGGATGTAGACAGCGTTTTTTGAGGAATTTTCCACACGGATTTAGATTCTATACGGATTTTAGACGTTGACTTGTAACACGGAAATTTGATAACACGGAATTGGATGTAGACAGCGTTTTTTGAGGAATTTTCCACACGGATTTAGATTCTATACGGATTTTAGAGGTTGACTTATAACACGGAAATTTGGTAACACGGAACTGGATGTAGACAGCGTTTTTTGAGGAATTTTCCACACGGATTTTGACATTTAATTAATGATTTACAA
>CALDTJ010000534.1 GCA_937924145.1 uncultured Saprospiraceae bacterium | reverse complement strand
ATAAGTAATCGTTGAATTACTATTTATCGTCGAAGTATTCGTAAAATCAATATCGTTCAATCCACAACTTCCAGTTACGGTAAATCCTGCTACTGGATTTGGATGAACTGTCACCTGTAACGTATCGTAGCTTAAACAGCCGTTCACATCATTGGCTTGTAAAGCATATTCAGTAGTCATCGTTGGACTAACGGAAATATTTTGCCCTGCAAAAGTCGCCCCTCCGGGGATACTTATCCAAGTGTAATTTGTAAAGCCAGCTTGCGCTGAAAGGTTTTGAATTTCGCCTTCACAAATTGTTTCGTTACCCCCTGCATTTAGACTAGCAGGCTCGACTACATTTACGGTTGTTTCTAGGGAATCTATACAATTTCCATCATTGAAAATTACTCGATAAGTAGTTGTATCGGTTAATGCCGCAGTTGTATAAGTTGATAAGGTACTTAAGTTATTATTGACAATATTTCCATTTTGGTCTAGTTGTTTCCAAAGGTAATTTGTGGCGCCTGAGGCGACTAAAGTCGCGGGTACTTGGGGGCAAATTGATTGATCTGCTGAAACGACAGGATTAATGGTATTGACAATAATCGACTTAGTTAGACTATCTCTACACCCTTGGTCACTTTCGACGACTAACTTGACTTGATAAGTGCCTGCATTGGCATAAGGATGGGATGGCGTTGTTAAATTAGACAAGGCACTTCCATCTCCAAAATCCCAAGTATAGGTCAGTGTTCCCGTTGGAATACTAGAATTATTTATAAACTCCACTTCATTTAAGACACACATTCCTACTGTTGAGAAATCAACAATTGGTTGAGGGTTAATCAAAATTTCTAAAGTATCATGGACTAAACAACCGTTGGCATCATTCGCTTGGAGCGCAAATTCAGTGGTGATTGTTGGATTGACGACAATGTCTTTTCCTGCGAATAAGGCTCCTGTATTTAGATTTTTCCATTGGTAATTCGTAAATCCTATTTGAGCTGATAAATTAGCATTTTCGCTGGCGCAAATCGTTTGATCTATGCCTGCATTTAAGGTTTCTGGTTCAAAAACATTGATGGTTGTTTCTAAAGAATCAACACAATTATTATTGCTGATAATAACACGATAGATTGTTGTATCAGTTAAAGGATTCGTTGTTAGATTTGGTAATGTACCTGCGTTTGGGTTGATGATGTTTCCATTTTCATCTAGTACTTTCCAAAGGTAAGCATCTCCTCCTGCGGCGACTAAAGTCGCCGGTACTTGCGGGCAAATACCTTGAGTTGGCGTTATGGTTATTGGTAAATCATCAATCGTGATTTCTTGGCTGATACTATCTCTACAGCCATTATTACTTTCGATGGTCAAGGACACCAAATAAGTACCTTCGTTGGCATAAGCATACATAGTATCTTCAGCTATAGAAGTACCTGTGCCGTCTCCAAAATTCCAAAAATAATTATCAATTGAACCACTTGAAATGGTCGAATTATTATTAAATGTAGTGGCATTTAAAGTACAATTTCCAAGTGTACCAAAAGCAGCAATTGGATTTGGACTTACTGAAATCTCTAAAGTATCATAAGTCAAACAACCATTGGCATCGTTGGCTTGTAAAGCGTACTCCGTTGTTGTAATCGGGTTAACAGTAATATTTTGACCTGTTAAAGCATTTCCATTATTTAAATTTGTCCATTCGTAATTCGTAAATCCGCCTAGGGCATTTAGGTTAGCCATTTCTCCACTACAAATCGCTTGGTCTACTCCTGCATTGATTGGTGTTGAAGTTAAGACCTCTACCGTTGTTTTTAAAGAGTCGGTACAATTTCCATCGCTGACGACTACTCTAAAAGTGGTTGTTTCGGTTAGATTTCCTGTTGTATAATTGGCTAGATTTCCTACGTTAGCATTGACTATGTCTCCGCTATTATTTAAAATTTTCCATTGATAGGTATCTCCTCCTGAAGCGACTAAATCAGCAGTTTCGTTGGGACAGATACTTTGATCCGCAGAAATAGTAATCGGTAAACTACCGACCATGATTTCTTGGGTGATACTGTCTGTACATCCAGCATTTGTTTCTACAATGAGCATTACCTCATAAGTTCCTGCGGCTACATACATATTACTTGGATTTGGAATTCCATTAGAGGTATTTCCATCGCCAAAATCGTAGGTCCAATCAATGATCGTATCATTAGGAACAGTTGACGTACTATTAAAATTAATCGGATTTAAGCCGCAACTACCCATCACTTCAAAAGATGGAATTGGCTGAGGATTAACGACTACTGCAACGGTATCAAAAACGGTACACCCACTACCATCGTCTGCAACTAATCGGTAATCCGTAGTTGTGGTAGGAGAGACATTGATGCTTTGTCCATTAAACATGGCACCAGTAGCTAAATTGGTCCATTCGTAATTAGAAAAACCAGTTGGCGCTGATAAATTAGCCGTTTCTCCTGCACAAATATTTTCATCATTCCCTGCATTTAGCATCGCTAAAGTGGCAATATTCACCTGCGTTTCTAAAGAATCTAAACAATTATTATTATCAAAAATTACTCGATAATAAGTCGTATCATTAAGCGAACCTGTATTGTACACATTGAGGTTACTTAGGTTATCATTTAAGATATTTCCTACTTTATCAATTTCTTTCCATAGGTAAGTAGTCGCACCTGAGGCGACTAAAGTAGTCCCTGTATTTGGACAAATTGTTTGGTCAGACGATAAACTTGGGGCAATAGAATCTATCGTAATATTTTGCGTTAAGCTGTCTTTACAGCCATTATTACTTTCGACAATTAATTTGACTGCGTAATCTCCTTGCGCAGAATAAGTATAAGTTGGAATTTGAACGGCTGAAGTGGCACTACCATCTCCAAAGTCCCAAGTATAAGCCATCACTGAACCATCCGAAATACTTGAATTATTAGTAAACACAATAGGGTTCAAAACACATTCACCTGTACTTTCGAATGCTAACACTGGTACAGGATTGACCGTTACCTCTACCGTATCATAGGTCAAACAACCATTGGTATCCTCTGCTTGTAGTGCAAAAGAAGAAGAAACGGCAGGACTCACAAGAATGTCTTTACCATTATACACTAAACTTGTGTTAAGGTCCTGCCATTGATAGTTCGTAAATCCGCTTTGAGCAGATAAGGTGGTTGTTTCTTCTTCGCAAATAGCTTGATTGGTACCTGCATTAATGGTAATTGGAGTAGTAACAATTACCGTTGTTTCTAAAGAATCCGTACAATTATTATCACTGACTATGACTCTGAAAGTAGTCGTGTCCGTTAGAGGAACAGTGATATAAGTTGGTTGATTATTAGCGTTTGGATTGATTATATTTCCGTTATCATCTAGAATTTTCCATAAATAAGTGGTTCCTCCCGAGGCGACTAAAGTCACAGGTACTGATGGACAAACATTTTGATTTGGTGAAACAGTGATCGGTAGATTACCGACATTGATTTGTTGAGTGGTACTGTCTTTACATCCATCAATAGAGGTGACCACTAATTTTACATCAAAAATACCTGTACTAGTATAAGTGTAGTCTGTATTTTCATCATTTGAAATTCCTGTTCCATCTCCAAAATCCCACGCATAAGTTGCCCCGCCCGTTGAAGTACTCATAAAATCAATCGGGTTTAATCCACAACTTCCCATGACTGCGAAACTTGCCGTTGGATTTGGATGGACGATAATTTCCAAAGTATCCAAAACGGTACAGCCATTTGCATCATTCGCTGACAATGCTAAAGTAGCGGTCTCAGCTGGGCTAACCGTGATATTTTGTCCTGTGAAAGTAGCCCCACTTGGAAGACTGACCCAATTGTAATTAGTGAAACCATTTTCAGCTGATAAATTCGCTGATTCCCCTGCACAAATCGTTTGATCGCTGCCCGCATCAATTGTGCTTGAAGGATAAACGTTGACGGTCGTTTCTAAAGAATCTACACAATTATTCGTTGTTATAATGACTCGATAAGTAGTCGTATCTGTTAAACTTGCAGTTTCATAGGTCGAAAGGGTACTTAGATTATTATTGACAATATTTCCATTAGCATCTAGTTGTTTCCATTGGTAGTTTTCTCCTCCTGAGGCGACTAAAGTCGCGGGTACATCAGGGCAAATACCTTGCTCTTCAGAAATAGTCAAACTGATAGAATCAATGACCACATTTTGAATAATAGTGTCTTTACAACCAAAGAAACTTTCCACTACTAATTTAACCGCATAAGTACCTTCTGAACTGAACGTATAGCTAGTATCTTCACTTGACGAAGTACCAACTCCATCACCAAAATCCCAAGCATAATTAGTTATCAAGCCACTTGGAATAGAGGAAGTATTCGTAAATTGAACGGCATTGAGTACACACATTCCTGTAGTCGTAAATGCGGCAATAGGTGTACTATTTACATTAATTTCTACCGTATCTGTTACTTCGCACCCGTTGGCATCATTGGCGGTAAGCACATACTCCGTATTGACTATCGGTGCAACGCTAACAAATCTACCTTGCAACACTTCGCCACTTGGACTACCCACCCATTGATAATTAGAAAAGCCAACTGGGGCTACTAAGGCAGCCGTTGTTCCACTACAAATCTCTTGGTCATCACCTGCATTAATGACACTTGCCGCAGGAATAATCACCCTCGTTTCTACAGAATCTATACAATCATTATTGCTAATCACAACTCTATAAAAAGTGGTCGTCGTCAGATTTCCAGTGTTGTAAGTACTTAAATTGCTGAGGTTTGCATTGGTAATGGCACCACCTATTCCACTCAGTTGTTTCCAAATATAGTCCGTACCTCCTGAGGCAACTAAATCCATATTTTCACCTGCACAAATTGTCGTATTTGGAGTGACATAAGGATTGATTTCACCGATAGTAATCGTTTGCTCAAAGGTATTTTGACAACCATTACTGGTCGCTGTCAAAGACACGGTGTAGGTTCCTGCGTTAGCGTAAGTATAAGCTGTATCTTGGCTAGTTGACGTACCAATACCATCTCCAAAATCCCAATCGTAGGTCATTGAACCACTAGAAATAGTAGAAGTATTTGTGAAAGCAACAGGGTTCAAATTACACGTTCCGATAGTTGTAAAACCAGCAGTAGGCGTTGGATTGACCCGTACTTCAACTCGACCTAAAGCCGTACATCCATTTTTATCAATAGCCGTTAAATCATAAGTCGTTGTTACAGTGGGATTGACTTGTACATCTTGTCCTGAGAAAGTGCTACCGTCTACTTGGCTTACCCAAACGTAATTCATAAATCCATTATCAGCTCTTAAACTAGCCGTTTCCCCTGCACAGATTGGACTATCTGCCCTAGTGTCAATCGTTTCCATTGGAAAAATACCAACCGCTGTTTCTAGCGAATCTATACAAGTCCCATTATCAATGACTACTCGGTAGAATTTATCAGCCGTCAAATTACCTGTCTGATAAGTGGAATTAGTACTTAAGTTATTATTTAAAATGCTCCCACTATTATTAATTTCTTTCCATAAATAAGTAGTTCCACCTGATGCCACTAAAGTAACTGCCTCGCCTGAACAGATTTCTTGTTTGGCAGAGATAGATGCAGTGATCGTACCAACGTTAATTTGTTGGCTAACGCTATCCACACAACCATCAGCATTGGTAGCAGTCAACTTCACCGTGTAAAGACCAACTGCATCATAAGGATGTGTTGGGTCATTATCCGTAGATGTCATACCATCGCCAAAATCCCAAGCATAAGTAATCGCATTGGTGGAATTATTGGTAAAAGAAATTGGGTTTAATCCACAACTATTATTGACCGTAAAGGCTGGAATTGGTAGATCATTAACTGTAACGGTCACTGTATCTTTTGCGGTACAACCGTTGCTATCCACTACCGTTAATGCATAATCGGTCGTGGTGGTGGGGGCAACCACAAGGGTGGCCCCTACAAGGGCGTTTCCATTGGATAGTGCGATCCAATTATAGGTTTCAAAACCCGTTTGGGCAGCAATAGTCGTTGTCTCCCCTTCGCAAATTTCAACATCCGTCCCAGCCGTAACTGTCAGTTCGTCCAATACGGTGATGGTTTTTTCCACTTCATCCGTACAACCAAAATCAGTGGTTGCTACCAAACGATAAGTTGAAGTATTAGTCGGATTAATCACCAAGGAAGTGCCATTGCCTGCGGCTAGACCATTTTCAAACCATTCATAAGTGGTTCCACCTGAGGCGAAGAGGGTCATCGTGCCTCCTTGACATAAGATGGAATCAGAAATGATAACGGGGTTTGCCTCCCCTTCTACGATAATGCTCAAAGTAGCCGTATCCCCACAAAGGGCAGGATTGCTATTGCCAATAAAATTGAAGGTATAAACACCCGTTGCAGTTGGGGTGAATATTGGATTTAGAATATTAACATCACTTAGGGTCGTACTAGCAGGCGATGGATTTGCTTGCAAATCGCTCGCATCTTCCCACTTATATTCCGTTACATCACCACCGATAGTTGCGCCTAATTGTAAGGTCGTTCCTAGACAGATTCTTTCGATGGCACTAGTTACAGCTACTTCACATTCGTACTCTATAAAACCTGCATCAACCGTGACAATACTATCTCCATTTGCTAATAAATAAGGCCCAGTTTGTAGCGTATTTGGGTCCATATCGCTATCAATTCCGTCGTTTGCACTATTGTTAGCAATTGTTCCTGTAAAATTAGCATCAGGCGAACCGAATCCTACTACATATTCTCCTGCTGGTAATGGATTGAATAAATACCCTCCATCAAAACCTGTCAAAGTAGATGCGATTGGAGTAGTTAAATCATTAGAATTGTATAAGAAAACTTGTACGTTTGGAATACCAAATTCATTCGGGTCTTGTACGCCATCTCGGTTTTCGTCTAGCCATACATAATCCCCTAAAGTAGTAGATCCTGCACAAACTCCCTCTGTCACGCTTTGCTCAAAAAAGGCATTACAACCATTAGGGTCGGTATAAGTTAACGTATAGGTAGCTGCGCCCATAAAACTTACCTCTGTACTAGGGCTATTAGGGTTGTTTAATCCAGTTATTGGAGACCATTGATAGTTTGAACCATCCGTTGGGCCACTTAAAGAAATCGGAAAGCCTGCACAACCTTGAGTAGACACGACTGCATCTCTTTGAGGATAAATCGTTACATCAATCGTATCAAAAGAGTAGCAATCACCTGCTTTAATCGTTCTTAGAGCAAATTTCCAATCTAAATTCATCCCACTCACATTGACAAAGGAAAGGTTGGTTTCTGCCGAATTTACATCTTGAATCGCATTGATATTAGACCCATCCACACTGATCCATTCATAGGTATAACCAGGTACAGGAGTCGGCCCAACCATAATCGTATCACCCGAACAAACCACATCTGATTTATCAAAAACATAGGACGTTTCTAATTGTACAGGGAAAGTATAGGCAGTTGGACAAGAACAATTATTTTTACTATCACTTACCGCAATTAAACTACAATAAATATTAGCAGGCATAGTAAAACTACCTGACACCGTCTTAGTAGTCAAAGCAGGGATACCATCTGTGGTACTGATAGAACCTAACAGAGAATCGGCAGGCGAAAATTTTCCGTCATTATCTAAATCGGCGTAAATATCTACCGTGGTTTCAAAACCATTTGGTACAGAAATAGGGCTATTATTAAAAACTGTTGCGGAAGTGGTATAGGTTTCACTCGTTCCATTAATCTCAGAAGTTACTTCAAAGTCTGTGAATTCAATCGTTGGTACTTCATAAGTTACATTTCGAGCGAATTCGTCGGAAGCAGCTCGAACGGTACATATTTCCCCTGATGACACACATAATTTTTGGGAAGATGAAAATGTTTGAATCACCATCTGGTAATCAGTACATTGCTGCCCTTGTACCGATGACATCATATTGAAAGTAAAATTCGCTGTACTGCCAGGCATTAAGCCATCTACTAAATCAAAATAGAGTGTTTGTTCTCCATTTTCCGTAACTATTTGCGGTTCTACATTGACTGAATTTTGTACATTTTGGTAAGAACCTGGAATATATTCTAAACCAAATGGCAGCATAATTCGCAAAGAATCATTTGGACCAATGGGATCACTTTGACTTCCTACGGTTAAACTAATATCCATTGGAATCGGGTCATCACTACATGGATTTACCACAAAATCACCCGCTCCAACATCAGAGATAAAAGGTGCGGTGACTCCATCAATTTCTACTGCCTCGGCAGGAGAAAAACGATAATTGGTCAACTCTCCACAAGCATCAAAAGCCCAACTTAAAAATCGTACTTTACTACCTGAGGTATAACCACATTCGGTAGCTGTCATAAAGCGAACTCGCAGGAAATTTTTAGTCAAATCAGTGGTACCTACCAAACCTGTATCTCTCAAGGTAGGATGTTGGTCACTTATATTAATCTCGTACACATTTCCGAAAGGATTATCAGGATCAGCTACTTGCACAAAAGTTGGTGTTCCTGTTGATGGAGCAGGATAAGCTAATTCGAAACTTCCTGGCACATAAATCACATCTTGCGGTAAGAAAAAGCGTAAATTAATATTATTTAAAAAACCTAGTTTTCCACTCGTCAATTCTAATTCGTAGAGCGTGTTGGTACATAAATCACCTGTCACACTACTTGATGGTTCAATAATGGACATGCCCAACTCTGCATCTACGGGCATGACATTTACGACATCACTTGCCAAACATTCTGCCTCTGCCAAAGTAGCAGGATACCCCGCACAACTCCATCCTGTATTTAAAACCAAGCTATCAATCTCACAATTATTGGTAATTACACAAAGTTCAAAACGTTTGGAATCATTTCCACCTAGGTTTCCAAGTTCATAAATATCGGTAGTAGGGTCTAAAAAAGGGCCAATATTTCCATCCGTTATTTCACGGATACTCTGTACGATAATCGCCCCTGAATTACTTTGGAAATTTAGAAATACATTGTCAGCAGATCGATTATTCGCATTACTAACCGTTACCTCAAAGCAGGCATTTTCTCCATTTAATTCAACGACGGAAGTGTTAGATTGAACGCCTACTATAGGGCCACCTTGATAAGTAAAATTATTACTACCAACGGTAGTATCTGAAGGCATTCCAAAGAAAATAGGATCTAGATTCCAGTCGATTTTATAGGGCATGGTATAAGTGCCTATATCCGTAAAACAACCACCTCGCAAACGGGTTCGTATCTCAAATCTTGCTCCTTCATCTAGGAAAGGCAGGCCACCGTTATCTGCTATATATTGTTCCACATTTAAAGTATAATCGTCGCCATTGACAATTACATAAGGAGAATTGACAGATACTGTTTGGTTAAACAGTTCATCACTACTTTTGTCACGGACATAAATTTGGAAACTTAATAATTCTAACTCTGGTTTGGTAACTGTAAACAATCTGGGTGTTCGCCAATTTTGTCGATATTCATTAGGGAAATAATCGAATCCTGCGGTTCCGCTAGTCCCCAACCAAGTTCTTTGTTCCCAGTCGTGTCTAAATTGAGTACAACCACCCGCTGAAAAAACACCTTGAATAAAAAAGGTCTCAAATAGTCCAATCTGGTTAATCACATCTTGGAGGTCATTACACCGAAACATCGCTCCACCATAAGCCTCATCACTCACAAAAAATCGAGAACCCAGCACATGAGGGTTTACGCCCACTCCCACCTCTTCCAAAATTTGAAAGAAAAAATCTATTTTAATAGAATCTCCTGTGGTATAAGTAAAATCAACTGGTAAATCTGCACACCCCAAACCAATCAGATTGGCAGGACTCAAATTATTGACCAAATTATTACCATCCTTAAATTGCTGAATAACATTACAAGTATAGGTCGTATCTAAATCCGCATCATAAATCGTTACTTCTGCTCCTAAAGGTAAGTAATCGGTGATTGCCATATCAATAGTCGCATAAGCAAACTCGTAAGTGTCGGTTGAGCCACTCACATATCCTTCGTAGTGCGCTTTGACCGTATCTCCTCTAATGATTCTATCTTTCCGAATCATCGTTTCATCTAAGAATTCGCCAGCCTCAGGCATTCCATCATCGTCATTGTCCCCTAAGCCAAAAGTCGCTCGTTCTACGAGCATTTCCGTATGGACTAAGCCTTCACAAGGATTACAGGATGGGCACTCAATTTCTACATTATTAGTGATTGGGCAGGTAATTAGTTGAGGGTCGCAGCTCGTACATACGGGCATGTGGTAACGAATTTCCTGAGTAATAGTCGCCACCGCTCCAGCTCCACAAGCACCACCTATTTCTATACAATCGCCTACATATTTTAATAGAATAGCCGAGCCACCACCACTTGGCCTAAAACCACTAGGAGGTGTGCCAATCCACCTTACGGTTAAAACATCTGCTGAATCACCGCCGCCGCTAATTCCATTGTCTGTGTAGTCATAAAAATCAGGGGTCCACATATCTCCATCATCATCTACCCACATCAAGCCTGTTACATCTAAGCCATTGCCAATCGAATAGTTTGCCTCTATATAGCAAGTGGGACAATCTTCATCTAATGTATTGGAATAAAAGGGAATATTATAAGTATTCTGATTAGCCTCTCCATTCCCTATTTCGACGGGTGCCTCGATGAAAGTACCCATTGTTACTCGTTCTCCACCAAAATTATATTGGCCTGCATTGTAGGTATTAAAACCACAAAGGTCTTGATATTGTGGTCGGCTAGTAGTTTCTCCTACAATTCGCCAGCTATTGACATTTCTAATTTGACAACCACTTCCAGTCCCTTGGTTACAACCACAGCCTGTATATCTGTCAAATTTAACGAAGATGGTATCTCCTGGATTTAGAATAAAATTATCAAAGTTGAACCTTAAATTATTAGGAAAACCAGAGCAGTTATTTCCTCCTACACCAGTAGGCGTTAAAGCACTAGCCGTACCGTTTGATCCTAATTGAAAAGTCACTGAGTTTTGGTCAAAACCAGTAGTAGGCGTACCACCATGTGGTGCATAATCATCTAGTCTAAAATCAATCTGAGTTGCTGGTGCTAAGCCCGTATTCGTAAAGTATAAACCACTGACAATCACTGCATCATTATAGCAAAGTGGGTTCATATCCGTACTAAATCCCGTGTAGGGACTGAAGGAGACAATAGGTTGCTCGGCACCATACTCCACATTCGAAGATCTAGTCGTCTCCTCACAAACGACTCCTTCACAACCATAATTCACCCCTCTTTCCAAGGCATTAGGAAAGGCATTACAAGTGGTCATTTCATAAACTTCTTTAATGTCAAAGAACTCATTAAACTCAATGATAGTAGAGACATTATTGCTATCCAAAACGTCTACCGCCTCTGCAATCAAAGCTCCATCAATGACAAAATAGGTTCGCCCTCCCTCTTGTCGGTCAACAGGAATAGAAATCCCATTGATTAGTACATCTAGTAAGGTCAATTCATTATGGTCAACAACAAAGAATTCTAAAGAATCCAACTCCCCTTGCGAGCCATTTACAATACGAGTAGTTACTGTATCAATTTTATTTAGATACATCTCCAAATTACTTGGCGTACTAGATGGTATGGTTAAAGTAGCTTTAGCTAATTCGAAATTATCAGACTGTTGGGTAAAGATGGGTTGCCCTCCTCCGTCACAAGCAAAAGTCAAACTTAAATTTTTGTCTCCTGCGCTATTGGCAACTGCAATACCATCACAATTCACTCCTAAATCAAAGGTAAAAGTGATCACTTCGTTAGGAAAAATAGTATCTATGAAAAAAGTTGGAGCACTTGCATCCGCTACGACTACATCGCCAGTGACCGTCCCTACTTTGTAGAAAAATCCAGCCAATAAGTTAGCCGTCACATCAATATTAGCAATCGTGTCAGGGATCAAATTTTCGACCGTTACGGTTACGGTTTTCTCTGGTCCACAAACACTAAATTTATCTACTCCTGCCTGAGGAACATCAATGGTCACATTGAAATTGGAGGCTTCTAGGACAATTACTTTCACCGTATCTTTTACTTGGCACCCATTTAGGTCGTCAGCAGTTAGCTCATATTCAGTTGTTTCAGTTGGACTAACTGCGACGGTTTGCCCTGACTGCACAGCTCCACCCGATAAGGCTTGCCAAGCATGATTGGTGTGAGTAGTTGATCCCATCAAATTAATGGTCATACCATTACAAATCGTTTGATCTCGTCCAGCGAAAACAGGTATAGGAACAAATCTAGTGACTGTTATTTCTAAAGAATCTGCACAAATTTGATCAATTGCCCGATAAGTTGTGGTCACCGTAGAAACGCCCGTTGTATAAGTAGCTGTAGAACTAATATTGGCATTGGTAATCGTCCCATTAGGTCCATCCAATTGGCGCCATACATAATCAGCACTGCCTCCAGCAGCCGTCAAAACGATGGACTCTTCTGGACATACGCTAGTATCTTGAGAAATGGTTAAAGCAGGTAAAACGGTTACAACTACTTCTAAAGAATCCGCACAATTTGTATCTACCGCTCGGTAGTATTTTGTAGTGGTTAGATTACCTGTATTATAGGTTCCTGCATTACTTAGATTTGCATTGGTAATAGTGCCATTTGGTGCAGCTAGTTCTTTCCATAAATAAGTAGAACTACCGCCAGCAACCGTCAAATCGACTGCCTCATTGATACAGATAGTCGTATCACTAGAAATCGCTAATTCTTCTAAAACAGTCACGGTCACCTCTTCAGAATCATTGCAATCTGTATCTAATAATCTAAAGGTCGTAGTAGTGGTTAAATTTCCTGTATTATAATTGATACCTGTCCCTAAATTATTGGCAGTCACAGTGCCGTTTGGTCCATCTAATTGTTGCCAAATTCGATTTGGACTACCACCAGAAATGGATAAAGTCGTACTTTCATTATGACAAATAGTAAGGTCCGCAGAAATCGTCAATTCCTCCAAAACCGTCACCGTTGTTTCGAGTGAATCGACACAATTGCCTTCACTAATTAGCACTCTAAAAGTAGTGGTCGAAATTGTTCCCGTATTATAAGTTGCATTAGTACTCAGGTTACTATTTGTAACGGTACCATTTGGTCCATCCAATTGTTGCCAAACATAATTTGTCCCACCTGTTGCTATCAAATCTATAGCATCGCCAAAACAAATCGTCGTATCATTGCTAACCGTTGGGTTTTGGACACCACTCAAAGATAAACTAGTGCTAGCATCCACCTCCTCACAAACACTACCATCACAACCATAATTTGCTCCTCTAACCAAATCGGCAGGATTCGCATTACAAGCATTCACTTGATAAGTCTCTTCAATCGTAAAGGATTCTCCTATTTCAAAAAAGTTTATGTCCCCATTACTAGCTCCATCATTAGCGAGGGCGATTAATCCTCCATCAAGGGTAAAGAAGGAACGATTGCCAACTACGCTTGAAACGGTCAAAGTAGTCCCATTAATCACAACAGAAACCAAATCGAGTTCGCTTTGATTTTCAATAAAAAACATTAGAGAATCTAGTGCTCCCTCTCCTGTATTGGACAAGGTAGTGGTGATGGTTGTAGTCTCTCCAAATGATAAATTTAAACTACTAGGAGTAGAGGAAAGTATGGCTAAAGTAGGTTTGACTAAATCAAAGTCGAAAGAAGTCTGCGAGAAATTGCCTGTACCTCCTGTATAGGAAAAGTTAGCCGTGATATTTTTATTACCACCAGCGTTAATCTCAGTGATACCATCACAATTAACGATTGCATCAAAAGTGAAATTTTTAGAAATAGCAGGAAATAAAGTATCAATCGTAAAAGCAGGAACAGCTCCATTCAATAAATCAGCATCCCCTGATAATGAATTAGTTACATAAGAAAAACCTGTTAACAAAGGGATAGAAACAGTAACATCGGTAAGGGTATCGGGAAGAATATTTTCAATAATTAAGTCAATTGGTTCAGCAGTTCCACAAACAGAAAAATGATCTACGCCCTGAGTTGGAGTCGTAATATTTACTTGTAAATCCTGTGCAGACACAGGAGTAACCATTGCTAAAAAAAGTAACAGCAAAAGTATATATATTGGTTGGAATCGGTCTAAAGCCATCGAGGGGTCAGCTAACCGTTTCCAGTTTGAGTAATTTTTTTTCATTTCGAGTCTTTACCAATTACTTAAAATCAATACGATATCAGCCATGTACCGATGGACTTAACCGTCGAATGGTTCATTGTAGATTTCTGATTCTCTCAGTAAATATTCTAGTAAATAGTGTCGAATAATTACGTAAGTAAACTAAAAAGTTGTAGTTGCTAGCGTCAACTGATAAATTGAATTAGCAGACTTGTTTAAAGTGTTTTTTGTTTAAAGTAATGTAATACTCGGAGCTAAATTTTAAAGAAATGTCTGCATTGAATTGCAAAATGTTAGGTAAGAAAGGGGGTATCCTTTCTGGAATGTCTAAATTTATAGGTCTAATAACGTATTATACAAAAGTAGGGGTAAGAGAAAACTATTGTTGCATTTTTTTAGAAGATTTGTGACAAGATTCAAATGGTTTTTCTTAGAACACATAAGGCTATTTAATAACCAATCATATTTCACTAAGCGTTTTTATTTTAGGGTCAATAATTTATATATTTTCAATAATTTATATTTCAAAAAAAGATGACATTCAGTAGTTTAAAAGTGACAAGATTGCGAAATTCAATTATTTTCAACATTTTTACTAAGTAAAGCCTTAACCTATAGCATGAATACTCAACAACTATCTCTTTGGAAAATAGATCGCATATCTAATTAGAATTGGAGTCCATAAAAATCCACCAGTTCCTTCTGAATAATTATAAGCTAAAGTTGGTTTAATTAATAGACTTGCTATCTAAATAAGAGTTTGATATATGAATTTATATTTTTTCTTTAGATGACGCTCTTTTTTGCTTGCATAGCCCAGCTATGGAAGCAAAAAAAGCGGAAATATGAACAAAGCAAAAAGTCAATTTTGCTGAGTGAACCGCTTGCGGACGGGTGGCA
>CALDTJ010000533.1 GCA_937924145.1 uncultured Saprospiraceae bacterium | reverse complement strand
TTTTTACTTGTGGTAAAATTTATATGGATGAGGGTATTGAGTATTTACAAAAAGCTTTGAAAGCTAAGCGAGCGGAAGTAAAGAAAATGGGACGAGGTGCGGAAGATAAATTTGCACAACCTATTGGGGATGTATTTTCTTCTGAAAAGAGTTAGAAAGAGCCTTTTTTTTGGAATTGGTGTTCAAAACTAGATGCTGAATTACCACATAGTCACATAGCAAAAACACATAGAGCACATAGTTTACTTTATTAGACGTTGACCGAGCAGTAGCTTTGACTTTTTCAAGCGGTAGCATTTTGCTAAGTTAGAGATTGAGGGTTGGATTGGTTGGTATCTTACCTATTTAACATCTCAACAAATTGATCCCAAATCAAACCTGTAAAATTCCGATTTTGAGTGATGATTTGTGCTTCGCCTTTCATTTCATGTGCGAAGGGGATGTCTTTTTGTTTTGTTGTCTTCATCCCGTCAACTAGATTTACCCTTACTAGATATTGACCATTTACAGGTAAAGTAGCTTTGTCTATGACGACTCCATTTAAAAGACCATATTCAGAAGGTCGGTAAGTGCTAATTTTTATTTTCACAATTTGTCCTTCTTTAATTTTTAGAGACTCTTCACTTGATAAATATAGTTTGCCTTCTATTTCTTGTTCTGCATTGATTGGGATAATAGCAAAGAGTTTTTCCCCTTTTTCTACATTAAATCTGCTGGTTTTTCCTTTTAATTTATCTTGATAAACCAATGTACCATCTATGGGTGCTTTGATGATATGATTTTTTTTCCATTCCTCAATTTTGCTTTTCAAATTACTAATCGCAAAATCAATATTTTGTTCTCTATTGGTTCTGTTTTCTCGTACACCTTGTTGAATCATTAATTTTTGATTCTCTTGATTTCTTATTTCCAGTTCTTTGTCAGAAATATCCTGCTTTAAATTATCAATATCACTTTTCAATCGTTGTTCTTCAATAACTAAAGCATCAAGATTCAAAATATCTTTTGTGTCTTTACTTTTTGAATATATAGCTTTTAACTTTATCCTTCTTTCTGGAATTCTCTCAAGTTGATCTTCTTTTAAAGTGATTGCATTTTTTAATAATTCAATATCATTTCTATAAATTTTTATATTTTCATTATAAGTACTAATTGCTTGAGTTTGAGTAATATTAGAACTTCCTGAACCTGAAAACGCTTGATAAAACTTTAAGTAATCACTTTCAATAGGTCCTAAATCCCACTTATCCATTTGCTTAAAATCAGGAACAGTTACAAACCCTTTTTTGTCATACTCATTCAGCATCTTACTGAACTTAAGAATCTGTTCAGCGTTTCCGGAGTTAATGTTGCTAATTTGACCTAAAACGGTATCTTGACTAACAACCATTTGTTCTTTAAAAATGGGGATGACAGTTCCCGATGCTGGTGCATAAATGTCTATTGGTGGATTTGAAGTTTCTAATTGAATTGGAGCTTCTTCCGTCTCAGGATATTCCAAAAAGAATCCAACAACAAATAACGAAACAAACGCCACAAAAATAGCCGTAATTCCCCACCGCAATAACCAACTAGGTGGCTCGCCCATCACATCTTGAAATGCTTTACTCCGTAAATCTATGCTATCGTGCTCTTCCAATTTGAAAAGGATTGAAGGAATTAACAATTATAGGATTGAAGTGCAAAAACACGTCCAAGCCCAATTTATCTACTTCAAAAATGAAGTAAAAATAAGGAATACCGTAATGTTTTGGTTAAAATTTAAAGAAAAGTCTAATGTCTTACAAATCGTAAAGTGATACTCGCAACCCGTCATCACTTGATCATCACGCCCTTACGTTCTAAATGTGGAATCGTCGTAAAATTCATTTCATCAATACTCCCTTTTACGAAAACGTATTTTTTATCATACATGTGCCCATCGTGCATAAAACTGACCCAATATTCATTCGTCAACTCAAATAACTCCATTTGAATTGGTTCGATTTGTTCCATTTTATTGGCATCAATTTTTTCAAAAAAATGGCGTAGGGTAGTGGTTCTAGTTTTTTCACCATCCAATTCTCCGTATCCTCTTGAGTTAATGAAAACACTACCTATAGGTTCTTCCCTGAAGTTAATAATGTAAACATCCCACAATTCATCTTCTACTGCTCTTGGTACAATAGCTATCGCTAAGTCTCTCACTTTCAGATTTGGAATATCTTTCATCATGATTCAAAATGTTTGTAGTGACGGCGAAATAATAAGTGGAATATGTCCATCTAGGATATTCTGCCGTAACTTAGTTCAGAGATTGAGGGCCCATTTAAACCCTCTCAAATTCAAAATCAAATAACTGAGTGAAATGATGTTTCAATCGCTCCATTACCTGATGAATGTCCACTTCCTTACCCAATTCTTTAGCTAAAGAAGTAACGGTTTTATCTTCATCATTGATACCACAAGGCACAATGTAATTGAAATATTTTAAGTCCGTATTGACATTAAAAGCAAATCCATGCATGGTTACCCAACGACTTAAATGTACGCCGATGGCACATATTTTACGATTAGGTCCACCATTTTCACCTGCTATCCAGACACCTGTAAATCCATCTATTCTCGTGCCAATAATGTCATATTCGCCTAAAGTGCGAATAATTACCTCTTCCAAAAACCGTACATACTTATGAATATCGGTAAAAAATCGGTCCATGTCAAATATTGGATACCCAACAACTTGTCCTGGTCCATGAAAAGTAATATCTCCACCCCGATTGATCTTATAAAAATCAATGCTCGCAGCAGTCAATTCCGCTTCATTGAGCAATAAGTTGTCCATAGACCCACTTTTCCCCAAAGTATAAACTGGCGGATGATGGCAAAACAGTAAATAATGTTTTTGTTGTTGGTGTTCGGGATCGTCAGGCGTTAAATGTCGATTTTTTAACTTCCGATCGATTACTTCTTTCAACAAAGACTTTTGATAGTCCCAAGTTTCTAAATAATCTTTTGAACCGAGGTATTGGTAGGTCACTTTTTCCATTGCGGCTGCAAAGATAGCCTTTTATGGTGTTGGTGTCAAGCGGTTACAGGATGACAGGATTTTTTTAGGTCGTAAATACTAGACATTCAAAGTAGGTCGTGTTCTTAGACTTACAAATTAAACATGACTCAACGCGGATTGGACTGATTAGACGGATTTTACAGGTCGTGTATGGTATTTGTGTATGTAGCTAACGTACTCGACCTACTTTGAATGCAAGAAAAGCATGACCTACAAAAATCCGTTCAATCCGTGATCAAATCCTCCTAAGGAGTAAGTTTAAGAACACGACCCACTTTGAATGCCTTAGATGTAAGACCTACAAAAATCCTGTCATCCCGTATTATCCTGTCATCCTGTCAAAATAAACTGTATTTTTGCACCAAATTTGAGAAAAATGGAACAGCAGCCACAACAAATGACCTTCGAAAACTTAAATGTCACACAAGCAATGCTCAACGCATTGGAAGATATGGGCTATTATTACCCGACTCCAATTCAGCGAGACTCCTATTCGACCATCATGTCGGGAAGAGATGTAGTTGGCGTGGCACAAACAGGAACAGGTAAGACCTTTGCTTTTTTATTGCCGATAATTCGACAACATAAATTTACGAAAGATCCTGCACCTCGTACTTTAATCGTGGTGCCTACGAGAGAATTAGTCGTGCAGATGGTTGGGGAGATTGAAAAATTGACGAAGTACATCAATATGCGAGTAGGAGGGGTGTACGGAGGGACGAATATGAATACTCAGAAAATGATTGTTTTGGGAGGTTTAGATATTATAGTTGCTACCCCAGGACGATTACTAGATTTGGCCTACACAGGCACTTTAAAATTGCGGTCAATTCGAAAATTGATTATTGATGAGGTGGATGAAATGTTGAATTTAGGATTTCGACCACAATTGAAAAATATCCTAGATGTCCTGCCAGCAAGACGACAGAATTTACTGTTTTCAGCGACGCTATCAGAAGAAGTTTCTAAACTAGTAGATGACTTTTTTGATAATCCAGTGAAGATAGAAGTTGCTCCACATGGTACACCATTAGATCAAATTGAACAATCGGCGTATAACGTACCAAATTTTTATACGAAAGTAAATTTGCTAAAGCATCTACTAAAAACGGATGACACTTTAAATAAAGTCTTAATTTTCATTGATACCAAAAAGAAGGCAGATCGACTATTCGAACTAGTAGAACCAGAATTCAAAGAAACAATAGGTATTATCCATTCTAATAAATCTCAAAAATATAGATTAGATACTGTTGCGAATTTTCATGCTGGAAAATCTCGGGCACTGATTTCTACGGATATTATGGCGAGAGGTCTGGATATTTCAGATGTGACCCACGTTATCAATTTTGATACACCAGAAGTCCCTACGAATTATATTCACCGAATTGGTCGAACGGGTAGAGCGGATAAAGCAGGAAAGTCCATTACTTTTATTACCGAGGCGGAAGTGCCGAATCAAATGGCGATTGAGGAGCTAATGAGTAAGCCTATTCCGATGTTACCTTTCCCAGAAGAAGTGGAAGTTTCTACGGATACGATTCCAGAAGAAAGGGTCCAACCAAGTAACCAAAATTACTTGCCTGCACCTGATTTAACTTCTTCTAGAGGTGCATTTCATGAAAAGAAACTAAAAAATACGAAGGTGAATAGAGCGAATGAAAAGCGGATGGCAAGAAGGCGTGAAAAACAGAAGGCTCGACGACGACCTAAACAGTAGACTGGTTGCTGGATTTGAGCGGTAACCAGCAACTAGCAACCAGCAACTGTAAAATCAAACATTATTCCATCGGCGACTTTCACATAATCTGCTCTAGTCATAATAACCGAGTCCGTCAATGAACCTGCATTGAACGCCACTTTCTCATTAGCTAAAATGCCTTCATCAATAAATAGCTCAAAAGGTAAAATAGGTTGCCCAAACGGTGGCACTGAACCGGGTACTAAACCTGTCATTTCCAATAATTCATCAGCAGTAGCAAATCTTGATTTTTTAGCTTTCCTACCATTATCTTTAAAATAAGCCTTCACTTTTTTAGTCGCTATTTTTTTATCCGCTGGCATGACGAATAGATAAAATGCTTTTTCTATTTTGTAAACAATTGCCTTTGCACCAACATTTAAGGATTCTCCTCTATATTCCGCTGATTGCTCAGAAGTATAGGTTGGTGGATGATTTAAAGTCTTAAAAGGAATGTTATTTTCTTTTAATAAGGAGAGGATAGTTTGGTGGACAACCATAGAATTGAATTAAGTTGTTTTGTTATTTAGCAATTAATGAGGCGAAAATAGCTAAAAAAAAATGCCTTTTAAAAATTAATTTAAAAAGCATTTTAATAGATCTTAGAATTTTCAATTCGGTTTACCGCCCCATACCAGCCAATCCCTTGATGACCATAAAGCCGCCTACTAAAATAGCACCGTACCAGACAGTATCACTAGACATGGTTGCAACGATACCTGCGCCTGCGATAAGGCCACCTAAGACGACACTACCCATACCGCCTTGCCCTTCCTCTACTTCAAAAGGATCATCAGAGTCGGCGGTTGCTTCGGCAATAATAGCTTTTCTTTCTTCTTTAACGGATTGGTAGGCTTTGGTCGCAAAGTCATTAGATTGACCTTGTGCGACTCCGTTACTTTCTAGGAATTGAATGACTTGTTTTCGGCCACTGCCTTTTAAAAACATTCCTTGGGCAGTTTGAAATACTTGTTCCTCGTTCATTTTCATTTTTTTGGTTTAGAAATATTGTTTTCAAATTTGAAATAAACATACATAGTTTATGAATAAGAAAAAACTATTTTACCAAATAATTTAAGTTTTGTTTTTTATTGGCTTTTCAGCCAACTATTCCCAGATTGAATAATAGTTACCCCCAAAAAATGATTTTTTTTATTCGGATAGAAAAGCTACTGCTTTGTTTCAAAAGTTTTAATTTGAAAACCACGAAGTGGTTAAACCCGATTAGCCCTGAGTGCAACTCGGGGAAAATGATTAAATAATGTAAACTTAACTCGCTCATATTCAACTACTTCGTAGTTGTGCGGGAGAGGGAATTATTTTCTACCCCCGATTTCATTCGGGGCTATTCATGTTTAACCACTTCGTGGTTATAGCGACAAATTGCTAATCAGAATTTTTGAAACAAAGCACTACTCTTCACCAACATATAAAATCATATCAATTTCAGGTGCTGCAAAGGAAATATCTACAAATGCACGTCCTTTTATAGCCAGATTAATAGCAGGATCAAACCCTAACCCAACCAACCAATGTTTACCAATTGGTAAATTTTCGATGCAAGCTTTTCCAACTGAATTGGTGGTAAATACCGTATCATACTCTGCCAAATCCTCCCATCCTGGAAAATTAAAATCTGTGGCGTTATACTTTACATAAACGTCAATATCTCCAATAATAAGTTCATGATGTTGGGTCGTGACGCAGGTGCGATTAAAAATCCTTGGGGCATCTTCTTTTTGGCAAGACAGCAAAATTATAGGCAAGAGGAAATAAAATATCTTTTTCAAGGTCGGAGTTTTTTTAGTACAGGCGATTTCAATCGCCAAATTCGAATATTGGCACAAAAAGAAAACGCCATTTCCTCCATATTAGTTGTTTTTTAGCCAAAATCTCCATGGAAAAGCAATTAGCACGCTAATTTATTATTTTTTAACACGGAAATTAATAACACGGAATCAGACGTTGACACCTTGATCTTGTCAACATCTAGTTCCGCGTTACTAAAAATCCGTGTTAAAAGTCAACGTTTAATGGTCAACATTTAGCTGTCAACATCTGAACCAGCACGACTGCGCATGCGGGCGGGTCCGTAAATTTATCTATCCGAGGGGGAAATTGTCAACGTCTAAACCTGCGTGGATATAAAAAATCGCGTGGGAAATTGTCAACCTATCCCTCCAAATAAGCCAAAATATTCCGCTCAATTCGCTCCAAGACATTAGCCGTATCTGCCTTAATAAATTGTTTCCCCGTAATCTGCTCATACAACTCAATATACCGATCAGAAACCGACTCCACAAAATCATTAGGCATTACTGGCATCATTTGCCCTTCCAACCCTTGAAAACCATTGGCAATTAACCATTCTCGGACAAACTCTTTGGATAAGTGCTTTTGTTTTTCCCCCTTTTGCTGTCGCTCTTCAAATCCATCTTTATAAAAATAGCGAGAACTATCGGGCGTATGGATTTCGTCGATTAAGTATATTTTACCATCTTTTTTACCAAATTCATACTTCGTATCAGCCAAAATTAAGCCCTCTTTGGCAGCCATTTCCGTCCCTCTTTGAAATAAGGCGTAAGTATATTTTTCTAAAATTTCATAATCTGCTTTGGAGACAATCCCTTGTTTAAGAATTTCTTCCCTAGAAATATCCTCATCATGTCCTTCTTCTGCTTTAGTAGCAGGAGTGATGATAGGAGTAGGAAAGGCATCATTTTCCTTCAAGCCCTCTGGCATTTTAACTCCGCAAAGTATTCTTTCGCCAGAGCGATAAGTTCGCCAAGCATGCCCTACACAATATCCTCGAATAACCATTTCGATTTTGAAAGGCTCACAAGCAACGCCCACGGCTACATTTTCATCTGGTGTAGCAGCCAACCAATTTGGACAAATATCTTCCGTACTTTTTAAGAAATGCGTAGCGATTTGATTGAGTACTTGTCCTTTATACGGTATAGGTCGAGGAAGAATATAATCAAAAGCAGAAATTCGATCAGAGGCAACCATAATGAGTTGATCGTCAATAGTATAGACGTCTCTAACTTTTCCTTTGTAAAAAGCAGTTTGGTTGGGTAAGGTGAAATTAGTTGCTTTGACAGAACGTTCAGCTAATGTAGGACGTCTTTTCATGTTGTTGATTAGTGTAGTTAAAGTAATCTAAATATGAATCGCAAAAGTAATAATTTTCAACACTCTACTATTCTAATTTGGGAGAAAATTATTCTATGATCGTTTTTTCACCCACTTTCAGCTATTTTGTTTTTCTTTGTGTTATTAATTGGACATTTTTACGTCTCAATGATAACGTGGATTGTTTATCCGCAAAAAACTTATATTTTATCAGCGGATTGACAACCCGTGTTACTTTAAAATTTTTCTAAATGAATTCTCTGACAAAAGTTCTTTTTTTTGCGTGTAGTGTTGTTTTTTTTGCTGCATGTAGCTCGTCTAAGCCACTAACGATGAATATGGCAGTGGATCAAGGCTCAAGTTTTGATTATGCTATTACAACGACCAACGACATGGGAATGTCAGTTATGGGGCAGGATATGTCCATTACTGCACAATCTTTACAGGACTATAATTTTATGGTGAAAGCGATACAACCTACTGGTGTCTCTGATATTGACTTTAAAATTTCTAGAATGACTTTCGATGCCACTATTCCAATGGCAGGCGATGTAACGTATGATTCTGATAAAGGAGCTGATGAAAGCTCTCCATTCAATAGCTTGGGCGGTTTGATTGGAAAAACAATGGAAGCTAGTTTGAACAAGCAAGGAACGGTCACTTCTATTGAAGGGGCAGACGAATTATTAAAGCAAGTATTGAGTAAAATGAAAGGTGGAGACCAAATAGCAGATATGTTAGAAGGCTACATCGGTGAATCTGCATTTAAGAATATTTTTTCTACCATTACAGGATTTTCACAAGGCAAACCTATGAAAGTGGGCGATACTTGGACAAAAAATGTCGAGGTTAGCAGTGGTGTGACGATGGTTACAGATTATACTTACACGATCAGAGAGCGTGCTGGTGGAAAGGTGACGATTGATGTAACAGGAAATGCTAAAACGGACCCAGATGCGGAGCCAATTGAGGCACAAGGCATGAAAATTTCTTACAATCTATCAGGCCCAATTACAGGTGTAATCGTAGTTGATGAAAAGACAGGATGGGCAACTACTTCTGATATTCAGCAAGATTTGTCTGGTAAAATGACAATGGGCGGTACACCAATGGGAGATATGAAAATTGATGCGAAGATGAAGATTGGTACTTCTGCTAAAAGAAAATAAGACTTATTTCGTCGTTAGGGACTTAGCAAATAATAACCTACGCATTTGAGCTTGTCTTTTTTACCTCATACTGCGTTAAAAATACTCGCCAATGCCCTGCATTGTCTGCGTTTTTTGCCTTGTCTGAGATAAAAAATCCTGCGTCAAATTTGCGT